>JAZQBJ010000084.1:0-3498 GCA_045545715.1 Oscillospiraceae bacterium | reverse complement strand
GAATAAGTCCTGAAAGTATCATTCCGGCAAAATCATCGGTAACCAAAATTCCGGACCAGTAATCATAAAGCTGCTGAACAAGTTCACCGAAGTCGGATCGTAGCCATGTCGTTCTGTGAGCCAAGGAGTTGAAAGGCAGAGTTGTCTTCCTAAGACCGCTTGGCCTCCGACTTGAATAAGTCCTGAAAGTATCATTCCGGCAAAATCATCGGTAACCAAAATTCCGGACCAGTAATCATAAAGCTGCTGAACAAGTTCACCGAGCATTTTCGGTGAAATTACCGTAAAAACTATTGAAATAAGACACAGAAGGCAGGAGAGAAGAAGCCAGCCCCAAATCGGTTTTGCCTCTTTGAATATGCGCAAAAGCGCTTTAGCACGGCTTTGTTTGTTTTCGGTCATCATTTTGCACCTCCCGTCTGGGAAGCGTAGATTTCCCGATAAATTTCACAGCGCTCAAGAAGCTCGGAATGTTTTCCCGAATCAACAAGTTTTCCGTTATCCATAACAATGATAAGGTCGCTGTTCATTGCGGAAGTTACGCGCTGGGTTATAACGATCTGAGTTTTACCTTCGGCTTTTTTTGAAAGCTTTGTGCGGAGTTTTGATTCCGTAAGAAAATCCAGCGCAGAAAAACTGTCGTCAAAGATATAAATAGGCGCATTTCTGATAACAGCTCTTGCAATTGAAAGGCGCTGTTTTTGTCCGCCGGAAAGGTTTTTGCCGGATTGGTTGAGTTCATGGTCAAATCCGTCTTCAAGAGAAGAAATGAATTCTGAAAGTTCTGAAATTTCAGCTGCTTCGATAATCTCCCCGTCGGAAGCATCCGGTTTTCCCATAAGAATATTATCTTTTATGGTTCCTGAATAAATCGAGGAATTTTGGAGAACACAGCTGATGTTTCGGCGAACAGTTTTGTGGCTGAGAGTATGGGTGGATCTTCCGTCATATATGACTTTTCCTTCAGTCGGCATACGGAAGCAAAGCATGAGCGAAACAAGAGTGGATTTTCCGCTTCCGGTTCCTCCGATTACGGAAACTTTCTCTCCTGGTTCAATTTTAAAAGAAACATTGCTTACGGCAGCTTCGGTAGCGCCGTCATACTTAAAAGTAACATTGTCAAAAACAATACCGCCTGAAAATTCAAGGGATTCTTCAGGAAGGTTATCGTCATAACCGTTTGCGGAAACAACTTCGCCGATTCGGTTTGCTGCAACTTTTGCATGGGGAATCATTACAATTACAAAAGCGGCATTCATAATGCTTGTCATAACAAGAGTAACATATTGTATGACCGCAAAAATATCGCCGGCGGAAACTGCGCTTGCACCGTTTTCCATTCTAATCGCACCAACATAAATTATTAGGACTACGGAGAAGTTGAGAAGGAAAAGAGCGAGAGGCGCAATTATACCCATGCTCACGTTGGATTTGATGATATTCATTGCCATTTTTACCGTTGCTTCCGAAATTCTTCCGTGCTCATGAGCTTCCTTATCAAACGCGCGGATTACACGGATTCCGCGAAGGCGTTCGCGCATAATGTCGTTCTGTTTGTCGATGAATTCATCGGCAATGCGCCAGAGAGGTTCGATTTTTCTTCCGATAAGAACAACAACGATGAAAACTATCGGAACAAAAAACAGAAGAATAAGCGAAAGAAGAACATCCTTGCTGAAAGAAAGCACAACTCCGCCGATAAAAAGTACGGGAATTGTTATGATGTTTCCGCAGAAAATGGAAGCTATCCACCCGAGAGTTTCAGTATCGTGGGTGGAACGGGTTATGAGCGCAGCGGTGCCAAGCTCGTTCATTTCGCCGAAAGTCATTGTATTAACTTTTGCAAAAACCATCCGTCGAAGATCACAGCAAAAACCGGCAACAATCTCAGCTGTGATTTTTCTTCCGATAATGACGGTAATCAAACCCGAAAGAGAAACAAAGAACATATAAAGACAGTTCTTTTTTATGTATTCCATATCGGAAAGATAGATGCCTTTGTCAACGATATCGCTCATTATGGTGGGGAGCATAAGATCGCAAATCGTGGCGGCGGTCATAAAAAGCAGTGCAACCGGAATCCTGCTTTTATAGTGTAATAGGTTTTCAAAAATCTTTTTCATTTTTACCTCGCATAAATAAAGATTTTTTAAACGCGAAAAACTAATTTTCAGTATAGCACGACCGAACTTGCTTTTCAACAAACCGTTGGTTTAATCAACAATAAAAAAGCTCTTCCACAACGGAAGAGCTTTTTTTGTTATTCTGTTTCATAAATATGCTGACAGTAAACATTGTCTTTTGTGTCGCTGAGAATATAATTCATATAAAAGCCCCAGCGGGTTTGGGAGGAATCTTCGAGGAACTGCTCAGCAATGGAAAGATCAAGATCCGAAAAAACTCCGCCGAAATAAGCAACGTTGAGCTTTGCGGAAAAATCAGCATATTGCTCAAGAAGTTCCGGATCTGTAACAACTGCGGAAAGTGCCTCAAAACCTTGATTATAGGCATTGTTGTAGAAAAAATCATATCCATATTCTGAATAATCAATAAGATTTTCATCGGTACTTCCGATTTTTTCTGCATAGGCCGAAACATCTGTTGTTTTGGATTCATAAGTCCAACCATCATCTGTAAAGCTGATTTCAGCATAACGATGTGGATAAACGGAAAAAGCCCCGCCGACTATATCGGTGATATTTTCGTTCTGAGCAATATGCTGGGTGTGCATATGTCCACTCAGATAAAGGCTTACTCCGTACCTGGAAAGAAGTTCTTCAACTTCAGCGCTGTTATTAAGCATATAGCCAAAATTGAACATTTTGTTGTGCTCCAAGAGGTTGTGATGTCCGGCAACAATGGGTACGTCTCCTGCTTCAGTGCAGGCAGAAAGTTCTTTTTCGAGCCAATCATATTTCTCTTTTATTATATCGCCATAAAGAAGACCGTATGTGGAGTTGGTATCCATCATTATAAAACGGACTCCTTTTCCTGTATCATAGACATAGGAAAGTGAATTATCATCATAGGAAATTCCGCTTGTATAGCCAAAATTTGCATAAACTTCGCGGTATTCTTCAGGGGTAAGAGATTCTGTTTCCTCAAAACCTCCGTCGGGGAAAATGAACGCGGTGGATTTTATATCATGGTTTCCCGGGATATTGAGAATTGTTATTCCTTCATCAACAAGCGTCTGAAGCTTTTCGGCAAGTGCGAGATGGGATTCCTTTGCTCCGTCAAAAGTGTTGTCGCCGGTCATAAGAATATAATCAGGTTTACGGATTTTCATTTCATCAATGAAAGCATCAAAAATATCGTCAAGGTATTTCATCTGTTTTCCGGAACCGTATGTATCGTTCGATTCGGCAAAATAACCTTCGTAATCGAAATGTTCCCTTCCGGCAAAATGGATATCGGTAATAACAACAACATCAAAATCGTTTTTACCAGAATCACATGCAGCAAAAGAAAGAATCATAACAGCAATTAATAAAACAG
>JAZQBJ010000083.1:0-2159 GCA_045545715.1 Oscillospiraceae bacterium | reverse complement strand
GTAGTTGCAACAGCGTTTGCTTCGCCATCGTTAAGAGTTTCGAGGTATTTGTTTGCTGCTTCTACTGCAACGGGGTTGCTGCTGTTTTCTGCAACGTCTTTAACTTTTGCAACATAGCTGCTGCGGATCGCTTCCTGGCCGAGGAACATACCGTAACCGTATTCTGCGTTATCTTCGAAGAGGGAGTTTGCCCATGCGGGACCTTTTCCTTCGGCATTCTTGGTGTAAGGAGTGGAAGGTGCAGAACCGCCCCAGATAGAAGAACAGCCGGTTGCGTTTGCAATATACATTCTGTCACCGAAGAGCTGGGTTACAAGTTTTGCATAAGGAGTTTCGCCGCAGCCTGCGCAAGCGCCGGAGAATTCGAGAAGAGGACGGCGGAACTGGGAACCTTTGAGGGTGTTGGGTTTGAATTTCTGTGCAACTTCGATTTTTTCGGGAATATCAACGCCGTAATCGAAAACTTTCTGTTCGCCGAGCTGGCTGTCGAGAGCTTTCATTTCAAGAGCTTTAACGCCTTTTTTGCCGGGGCAGACGTTTACGCAGGAACCACAGCCGGTGCAGTCGAGTGCGGAAACAGTGAGAGCAAAGGTTTTGCCGGGAACGCCGGTCATGGGAAGGGATTTGGTGCCTTCGGGTGCGTTTGCAAGTTCAGCATCATCAAGAACAACAGGTCTGATCGCAGCATGAGGACATACATAGGAGCACATGTTGCACTGGATGCAGTTTTCGGGAAGCCATTCAGGAACGTCAACTGCGATACCGCGTTTTTCATAAGCGGCGGAGCCTGCGGGGAAAGTACCGTCTTCACGTCCGGAGAATACGGAAACGGGAAGTTTGTCACCTTTCTGTGCGGCAACAGGAACAAGGATACTGTTGATGAAATCCACGATTTCTTTATCTTCGCCGGTTGCAACAGGAGTGGGGATTGCGCCTTCTGCTTTTGCCCATTCGTCAGCAGGATAATCAACTTTAACAAAGCTGGTCATGCCGCGTTCGATTGCTTTATAGTTCATTTCAACAACAGCATCGCCTTTTTTACCATAGCTTGCGAATGCTGCTTCTTTCATGAATTTTTCAGCCTCTTCTGCGGGGATGATTCCGGTGATTTTGAAGAAAGCGGACTGGAGAATGGTGTTGATTCTTCCGTTAAGACCGATTTCTTTTGCAATGGAGATACCGTCGATTGTGTAAAGTTCGATTTCGTTTTCAGCGATGAAACGTTTTACGTCACCGGGAAGACGGTTGGAAAGTTCTTCAAGATCCCAGCCGCAGTTGAGAAGGAATTTGCCGCCTTTTTTGAGAACAGCGGTCATATCGTATTTGTCAACATAGGAAGGGTTGTGGCATGCAACAAAGTCTGCCTTGTTGATGTAATAAGTGGATTTAATGGGGGATTTTCCGAAACGGAGATGAGAAATGGTTACACCGCCGGATTTTTTGGAGTCGTATGCGAAATATCCCTGTGCATAAAGATCGGTGTGGTCACCGATGATTTTGATGGAGTTTTTGTTTGCACCAACGGTACCGTCGGAACCAAGACCCCAGAACATGCAGCTCATATTGCCTGCAGGAGTGGTGTCGGGGTTCTCTTTAACTTCAAGAGAAAGGTTGGTAACGTCATCTTCGATACCAAGGGTGAAAGTGTGTTTGCCGTTTGCTTCTGCGTTGCGGTAAACAGCAATAATTTGTGCAGGAGTGGTATCCTTGCTGCCAAGGCCGTAACGACCGCCGAGGAGTTCAACGTTTTCAAATTGAGTTCCGCGAACTGCTGCTGCAACGTCGAGATAAAGGGGTTCACCGATGGAACCGGGTTCTTTGGTTCTGTCGAGAACAGTGATGGTCTTTGTGGTTGCAGGAATAGCGTTGATAAGGTGGCATTTGCTGAAAGGTCTGTAAAGGCGAACTTTAACAAGACCGTATTTGCCGCCGTTTGCATTAAGGTAATCGATGGTCTCTTCAATGGTATCGCAAACGGAACCCATTGCTACGATTACATGTTCTGCATCCGGTGCACCGTAATAGTTGAAAAGCTTATAATCGGTGCCGATCTCTGCGTTTACTTTGTTCATATATTCTTCAACAACAGCGGGAAGAGCATCATAGAATTTGTTTGCAGCTTCGCGTGCCTGGAAGAAGATATCAGGGTTCTGTGCAGT
>JAZQBJ010000082.1:0-2990 GCA_045545715.1 Oscillospiraceae bacterium | reverse complement strand
TTATATATTATTTAACCGCAATAGTCAAAAGAAATCTTTGCTTTTTTAAAAAATTTATTGACATTTATGTAAAACATTTATTAACATTTTTAAAAAGGTTTGATTTTCCTTTCGGGAAAAATTATAATATAATAAAGAAATTTATGCTTTTTTGACGAAAGGAACCCTTATGCAAAGTTTTTTCGGAAATCAATGTCCCTATTGCGGTAAAAAATTCTCCGAAGGCGACGATATCGTCGTCTGTCCCGAATGCGGAACTCCGCACCACAGAGATTGTTATAAAGAACATTCCGCCTGCGCAAACGAAGAAAAGCACGGCGGAAATTTTGAATGGAAGAACGCCGCCGTTCCGCCGGTTCATAAGCACGAACCCGCCGGACAGGAAAACGGCGGAATAACCGTTTGTTCTAATTGCGGAACCGAAAATCCCGGTTTTTCCCGCTATTGTTTAAGTTGCGGCGCGCCGCTTTCGGAAGAAAACCCGCATGTTTTTTCTCCCGAAGAAGAATTTCAGCGTGAACGCGAACGCATCTTCGCTGAAAGTTTCGCTGTTGATTTTGACGGTGTTTCCCCAAAAGAAGCCGCTGTTTTTGTAAAAAGCAACGTGGGATATTTTCTTCCGCGTTTTGCCGCTTTTTCAAAAGGTGCAAAATTTGACACAAACTTTTCAGCCTTCATTTTTTCTTATTTCTACCTTTTCTACAGAAAAATGTACGGTCTCGGAATCTGTGTTTTTCTTGCATCGCTGATTCTCAGCATCCCCACAACCCTTCTTGATTTCCAGATTTTGCAGGAACAGTATGTGGAAATGGGTCTTCTTTCCCAGGTCATCTGGACCGTTCCCCATCAGGAAGAACTGGCAATATATTCCATAATCGCAAATCTTCTCATCTGGATCATCAGAATCGCGCTTATGATGTTCTTCAACCGCCTTTATTATTCCAAAGTTGTTTCCACCATCAAAGGCGCAAGAGATTCCCTTGCAAACCAGAGCGAAAACATCATTGCCGGCTTTTTCAGAAGAAAAGGCGGCACCAGCATGACTGTTCCGATAATCATAGCGATTCTTACTTTTTCCGCAAGTTTTGTTCTTGTCGGTTTTATCGCAAGTTCCGAATTTTTCGTCATGCCCGAAATAACAAAATTTCTTTGAAAATAAGCAGAATTTCCTGTTGACAAGCCGGTTTTTGGCTGTTATAATAAACAATGTTGCTTTATGACTTAAAGCGAACATCCTTGCTCCGCAAAGCGGGGCCAAAGTCCAAAAGGAGGTGTATCAAAGATGGCAAAACTTTCCCAGAGCTATGAAACCGTTATGGTTCTCAGCTGCAAGAATGAGGAAGCAATCCCTGCTCTCGTTGAAAAATTCACCACTCTTATCTCCGAAAACGCTACTGTTGACGGTGTTGAAGAATGGGGCAAAAAGAGACTTGCTTATCCTATCAATTACGAGACCGAAGGCTATTATGTGCTTGTAAACTTCACCAGCGCTCCTTCCTTCCCGGCAGAGCTCGATCGTCACTACAACATCACTGACGGTGTAATCCGTTCCCTGATCGTTGCAAAAGCAGAATAAGGAGGAAATCCTATGAACAAAGCGACCCTTATTGGCAGACTTGCCGCCGACCCTGAACTTCGTCAGACCGGCAGCGGAATCGCCGTAACAAGCTTCACCATCGCTGTTGATCGTCCCTATTCCAAGGGAACCGACCGTCAGACCGACTGGATCGATATCGTCGCATGGAGAAACACCGCCGAGTTCGTCTGCAAATACTTCCAGAAAGGTTCCCCCATCGTTATCGAAGGTTCCATTCAGACCAGAATGTGGGAAGACAAAGCCGGCCAGAAACGCAAATCCGTAGAGATCGTTGCTGAAAACGTCGAATTTGTTCCCAGAAGCAAAGACGCAAGCGCTCCTTCTTTCCATACCGAAAGAAACGAGTTTGCTCCGCCCATTGCCGAACCGGCACCTGTTGTTTATTCCGCAGGTTCCGCAGACGACTTCACTGTCGTTGATGACGAGGATCTCCCTTTCTGAGTACGAAGCTCAAAAAAATTCTTGTTTAACTGAAAATCTATAAGGAGGAAAAGAACCATGGAAAGATCTGAAAGACCCATGAACCGCAACAGAAGAAGCCGCAAAAGAGTTTGCGCTTTCTGTGTTGATAAAATCGCTGAAATCGATTACAAAGATGTTCCCCGTCTGAGAAGATTCCTCTCCGAAAGAGGCAAAATCATTCCCAGAAGAGTTACCGGAACTTGCGCACGCCATCAGCGCCAGCTGACTACCGCTATCAAACGCGCTCGTCACGTTGCATTCCTTCCCTACGTTTCTGACTAATTCAGAAAAACGGGAAATCTCGGAACAAAAAAATTACGCCCTGCCAGATCGGCAGGGTGTTTTTTCGTATATACCGCTTTTCCAAAAATCCGTTCTTGTTTACAAACTCCCTGTAATATGATAAATTAAAATCATAAAATCACAAAAGAGGAGCATTCCATGAAAAAAATCCTTATTCTCTTGCCCTATGACGATGCGTCAAAAGAAAAACTTCTCTCCGCCATAGGCGAAAAAGCCGAAATCTCTTTTATAAACCGCAAAGAAAACCGGGAAGAATATCTTTCCGCTCTGAAAGAAGCAAATCTCGTCATCGGCGAAGTTCCCAACGCGGATTTTGAATACTGTGAAAATCTCGAAATGCTCCAAAGTTCCTCCTCCGGCGTAAATTATTACATAGACGGCGGAAAATTCCCCAAAAACGCAAAACTCTGCTGCATGACCGGCTGCTACGGAAACATCATCGCCGAACATCTTCTGGCAATGCTTCTTTCCATCTGCCGCCGCCTGCCCGAATACAGAGATAAACAGAACGAACAGAACTGGAGCATTGTAAAATACGATAAACAGCTTGCCGAAAGCACTTTGCTTATCCTCGGCGCCGGCGATATCGGCACCACCCTTGCAAAATGGATAAGTCGGAGGCCAAGCG
>JAZQBJ010000081.1:0-5977 GCA_045545715.1 Oscillospiraceae bacterium | reverse complement strand
GGTTTTTATAAGTGAGATAGCTCATAAAAGATTCTGCCGCTTCTGCAGGATCAAAGCTCATCATGCTCTGCATGAAGAAGAGGATTACTTTTTCAATAGCCGGATCGTTAAAATGTCCGTCGATGGAATAAACTTCGCCATCAGGAGAATCTTTTCTTCCGAGATAGCAGGTGATAAGTGCTTCGGGCAAACCTTCAACAGAACCAAGAGCTTTTACAAGATCTTCAGCATTGGGATCGCTTGCGGCATTTTTAATCAAGGTAACATATACCATCATTTTCTGCTCATAGGAAGCAGTATCTTTATAAACGCCATAGAGAGCAGCGGCAAATTCTTCGTTTCCGAACTGACTGGAAATTGCAAGGATCATTGCGGCATCAAAACCAGCGGATTCTGCTTTTTCTTCATCATTGCTTGCTTCAAGTTCGGCATCATAAGCTGCTTTATAAGCTTTATAGAGGGCATAAGCCATTCCTGCAGTTTCATTATCAAGAGGAGATTCGGTGTTTGCGCTGAGGGTAACAAGCCATTCAATTACTTTTGCCTGTTCAGCTTCTGCACCGGATTCTTTGGCAGCTCTGATTTCGGTTCCGATGGCGTAAACTTTTTCAGCAGCATCGTCACCGAGCATTTCTTTCATTTCTTCACTTACAACCGCTTCGATTGCAAGTTTAACTGCTTCGGGTTTGGGGTTGCCATCTGCGTCAAGACCGATAGTGCCAAGGTCATAAACAAGTTCTGCAACCTGTTCATCGGTCATATCAACTTTAACGCCTTTTTCTTCAAAACCTTTTACAATATCGCCGGCTTTAATTTCAATAGCAAGTTTAATTGCGGTTGCACCGGGAACGATATCTTCACCGACTTTTTCGTGACCGGAAGTTCCGATTACATAAACTTTTTCAGCAATCTGTGCTTTGGTCATTTCAGCAGGGAAGAGAGAAGTTACGTTCTCTTTAAGACCAAGTTCAATTGCATATTTGGTTGCGGCACCGTTGGTGTTGTCGGTGGCACCAAGTTTATAGATGATATTGATTGCCTCTGCGTCATCTTTATAAACAATTCCATTATTATCAAGGTTGGTTTTGATAGTGGTAATCTGAGTGCCGAGAGCAAGTTTGATTGCTTCTTCTTCACCCAAAGTTGCGAGTTTATAGATAAACTCTGCTTTTGCTTCGTTGGTTTCATAAGCGCCAAGCTGGTTTACAAGTTCAGCAGGAAGGGAAGGAATTGCAAGAGAAATTGCTTTCTTTACTGCACTTGCGTTATCAGCGGTGCCGAGATAATAAACGATATCAGCAACGTTTTCTTCCTGGGGAACTGTGATTCCGTTTGCAGCAAAAGTAGAATTGATTTCAGTTTCTTTAAGTTTAAGTACCTTTTTAATAGCAGCTTCGTCGTTTGCGTTGGATTTGCCGAGATCATAAATAAGATTTACAGCTTCATCTTTGGTAACGGTGATTCCGTTTGCGGAAAATTCTGCAATGATGTCATCAGCTTTAAGACCGAGAACGGTTTTGATTGCGCTTTCATCGTTTACGTTGGAATTTCCAAGAGTCCAAACAAGGTTCGGAACGTCCGCTTTGTTAACGGTTACGCCGTTTGCTTCAAACTGAGCAACGATGGAATCTGCTTCGGTGGAAATTGCGTATTTAACAGCAGCTTCTTCGCCCTGGCTGTTTTTAAGGTTATAAATAGTATAAGCAAGATCTGCTTTTGCAGTAGCGTCTGTATTGGAAAGATCCTGAGTTTCCATAAGGATACGGGTCATTCCGTATTTTACAGATTTTTCGTTTGCAACGGAAGCGTTGGATTTGTTTTCATAATAAATGCAGGCCATTTCGTAAACTTCGTTTACAAGCATTTCACGGTTTGCACCGGTGGGTTCAAAACCTGCATTAATCATCATTTCATCGGTTACCTGTTCACCAATTTTGCTTTTTATGGTACCGACAAACCAACTGGAAGTGTCTCTTCCGCTGAAGTATTTGCTATATTCACCATTAATAAGGGTGCTGTTAAGAGTATCAACGATTCCCTGAACCTGAGCAACGCCGGAATAAGCGGTATTTGCAGCATCTTTTGCAGTATTAAGACCACTCTGTGCTGCGGTAATTGCGGTTGCTGTTGCGGCAACGCCTTCGTTTGCGGAAACGATTACGCCTTTTGCGGTATTAATACCATCTTTGGCACTTCCGATTGCGGTGTTAGCTTTGGAAACACCGTCCTCGGATTTTTCAATTGCGGTTTTAGCTATGTTGATACCTTCAGCAGACTGATTTACAGCGCCGGCTGCAGCTTCAACGCCGAGAATTGCAAGGATAGCGGCGTCTTTTGCGGTTTCAAGACCGGTTACAGATTCTTTAACTGCATTTTCTGCTGCATTTACGCCGTCAACTGCGGAATAAAGAAGAGCTACAGAAGAAATTGCAAGTTCAACAAGTTCTGCAGCGCCGGTTTCTTCAATCTGTGCTGCAATCTGACCGTTGATGTTTGCTCCGTCATTGATAACCTTTTCATCAATGATCTGACTGATTCTATAAACATAGTTATCAAGTTCGGTGATAGGAGCAAGCATTCCTTCTGCAAATTCTTTTCGAACAGCAGGGTCACTTACTTCTTTATAACTCCAGAATTTCTCAATAATAAATTCCTGGAAAAGGGTAGTGGTAACTTCGTTATAACTTCCGTTGGAATGAAGAGCTTTAATTTCATCTGCATCTTCACCGGTAACGTTGATACTCATAGTCTGGTTATCCGGATAGGAATAGGTTGCGAAGTTATCAATGAAGAGTTCCGGGTCTTCTTCAAGAGTAACATGAGTTACAAGATGAGAATAAGGGGAAAGTTCGCGGGTATAGAAGTTTGCAGCATTGATAAAGAGGTTATACATATTATCCATATCAACGCCGGCACCGATGGAACCGGTAAGATCAACACCGGAAAGCATGGTGTACATATCAACTACAACGATTTTTGCATCGGGATTGAGTTTTTTGATATCTTTTATAGTTTCATCAAAGTTTTCGGTAAATCCAAGATATCCATAAATAAGACATCTGGAAAGAGTAAGGCAGATTTGATAAGATGCCGGATCGTTTCCGAAAAGGCTCTGGCACATTGAATCGATAATATATTCAAGAGATGCCGCGGATTTTTCGTCAAGATACAATTCAAAGTCGGTATCAAAGTCAGGAGTTCCTCCACCGAGAATAGCCTGAACAGTGGAAGTTACAAAAGTACCGAAGTTGTTGTTACCAATATCGAGAAGGATAACGTCGGCTTTTTTAGCAGCGCCTTGATATACGTCGGAAATTACAGCGTTTGCATCACTTATGAGCTGACTTTCATCATAATTTTCGTATTTTGCATCGATTTTGCTAAGATATTTTTTTACTTCGTCAACTCCATTAACATTAGGATTTTCGTTTTCGCCGTCAATCCAGTCTTCGATACACTGATCACACCAACCGTCAGCAACAAAACGGTCGTTGCCGAAGCTGTCGGCTACAAAACAGCCGGGTTCGTTACAAAGCATCCAGTGAACTTCGTCAGCACGGAAGCCGGAAATTGCGAGCTGTTCAAGTTCAATACTTGTAACGGGTTTACCGGTAGAACCCATAAAAGCATTCGGATTTTCTTTAAGGATGCCTTCGAGGTGGCGCATTACACGAACGGGCCAGGAATCTTCCGGTTCACGAAGGAAACCGAGAACATTTAAGCCGCTGGGATAACGGTATCCATCCATACCGTAACCGTTAGTGACAGAGTCGCCATAAGCGGCAATGGTGATTACGCCGTCTCCGTTGACGTCTTTTACGCCTTCAGTTGCGTAAAGACCGGAACTGTAATCTTTTGCACCGGTTGTAACAGTTGCGGCAAAGGCTGTGAGAGGGGTACAAAGCACCATACTCAGAACAAGCACAAGTGAAACAACAGATTTCAACCAGCTTTTGGTAGAGAGTTTCATATTTCTCCTCCTTTTATTTTTATGATTTGCCGAACACATTTATTAATACAATGTGGGATCCCAAATTGTATAATCATAAGTCGAATACTCTTTTTCAAGAGTACGGTAGTCGTTCTTTCCTGCGCCGGTAAGAGGAATCTTATCGATCGGAATAACGGCTACGGGTTTTCCGCGTTCCTCAAGTTTGTCCATACATTCGTCGAAAACGTCTTTGCAGACCTTTGCGCATTCAGCGCCTTCATCAACTTCGATAAGAACGAGAGGATACTGTCCCTGGCCATGATGACGGTCATCAACGCCGATTACACAGACGTTATGTACGGATTCGTGTTTTGCAACCATGCTTTCGATATTGACGGGGAAGACCTTGTGTCCGTCAAAGCGGGTAATCATTCGTTTTACGCGGCCTTTGATGAAAAGGAAACCGTCTTCATCAAAATAGCCGACATCGCCGGAATGTACCCAGACTTTTCCGTCTGCGTGAGTTCTCATTACGTTTGCGGTTTCTTCCGGGTTGTTGTAGTAACCCTTCATAAGAGTGGGGCCACTGATACAGATTTCACCGATTTCGTAATAATCGAGCTCTTCGCCGGTTTCGGGATCGAAAATACCGATATTAGTCACAACGGAAGGAATACCAACGCTTTTGCTTTTAAACTTATCGTTTACGCTGAAAGAAGCGGCAGCAGAAACTTCCGACATACCGTAACCCTGTGCAAGGGGATAGCGGATATTGTGTTCATCCATAAATCTGTTGAGCTTGGCTTCAAGACCTTCGTTCATGGTATCGCCGCCGGAACCGAGAGTGATGAGGAAGGAAAGGTCAAAACCTTTCATTTCTTTGCTGTCCATCATCATTTCGTAAAATGCGGGAGTACTGATCATGTGAAGAGGCCTGAAATCTTTTACGAGTTTTCCGAATTTCATGGGGTCGAATTTCGGAATAAGAACAAGCTCACAATGCATACAAAGCGGCATATGAAGGCCACAGACCATTCCATAAGAAGTAAACACGGGGATTATTCCGAGGAAACGGTCATTGAGGTGATAATAAAGACCGGCATACTTGAAGTTTGTGGCAACAGCGTTCATGCTGTCATTTGTAAGCATAACTCCTTTAGGAAAGCCGGTTGTGCCGCCCGTATGAGTAATTGCAACAACTGCATCACCGACATAAGGTGCTTCAACTGCAACGGTGTTTTTTCCGTAAGAAAGGAACTTGTCCCAGTTTACAACAACGTCGCTGTAGGGCACATCGGTTTTTACAGCAATTTTCATTGCAATTTTCTTCAAAAGGGGGAGAGAACGAGCCGCGGACTGAACAATAACATGTTCAAGCGAAACATCGTTCATGATTTTGCGGAGTTTTGGGAATGCAATATCGACGATAACAAGGATTGATGAACCGGAATTATTGATCATATTTCGAATGCTGTCAACATCCATTCGAGGGTCGATCATATTTGCGGTTGCACCGATTTTGTTAAGACCGTAAATTGCAGCAACGGTTTCGGGGAAAGCAACCGTAAGGAAAGAAACACGGTCGCCTTCTTTTACTCCGAGGGCTGCAAAAGAGTTTGCGGCTTCATCGATGTTTGCAAGTAATTGGCGATGAGTTACGTCGGTACCGTAATAATGTAATGCGGTAGCATCGGGGTTCTCTTCACCAATCTCTTTGACATAGGAATAGACCTTGCATCTGGGTACTAAATTCTCTGCCTGATCCGCATCGACAGGGTAGTACTTAAACCAAGGTTTTTCCTGAGATGGTTTTAACTTCATAAAAGCCCTCTCTTTCTATTAACTTTTAAACTGATAACTGAGGAATCTTCTGATAGCAGATTACCATACTATAATATAATATAAATTTAATATTTTTACAACATTTAATATACAAAAATTGAATTATTTTCAGAAAATACTAAATTTTAATGATAAAAATCTACAATTTTACCAATATGCTGACAGCATAGTACACAAAGAACCAACAATTTAACAATGACATTT
>JAZQBJ010000080.1:0-3298 GCA_045545715.1 Oscillospiraceae bacterium | reverse complement strand
TGAACTGCTCAAAAGATGTCGAAAGGATGTGTCCCGTTACCAAAGGACCCCACCACGGACCGGCTCCCATTCCTGAAGAAGGCCGCTGGGTAAAAGCCTATGAGATCAAAGATATCTCCGGTCTTTCCCATGGTATCGGCGCTTGCGCACCCCAGCAGGGCGCTTGCAAACTCACCCTTAACGTAAAAAACGGAATTATCGAAGAAGCCCTTGTTGAAACCATCGGCTGCACCGGTATGACTCATTCTGCTGCAATGGCAGGCGAGATCCTTCCCGGAAAAACCATTCTCGAAGCTCTCAACACCGACCTTGTTTGCGACGCAATCAACGTAGCTATGAGAGAAATTTTCCTCCAGCTCGTTTACGGAAGAAGCCAGACCGCTTTCTCCGAAGACGGTCTTCCCATCGGCGCAGGTCTTGAAGACCTTGGAAAAGGCCTCCGCAGCTCCGTCGGTACCATCTATTCCACCGGCGCAAAAGGCGTTCGCTATCTCGACCTCACCGAAGGCTACATCAGCTCTATCGCACTCGACGAAAACAACGAAACAATCGGTTATAAATTTGTTCGCCTCGGCAAAATGATGGAAGACATCCGTCACGGCGTTCCGGCAGAAGAAGCTCTTGCCAAAAACACCGGAACTTACGGACGTTATGCCGACGCTCCCAAATATATCGACCCGAGAGAAGAATAAGGAAAGGAGGAGCAATCATAATGGCAGAATTTGAAGGTAAAGAAAGAAGACTTCCGAAAATCGAAGCCTGTCTTAAAGAAAACGGTTTTGCTTCCCTTGAAGAAGCAAGAGAAATTTGCCTTGCAAAAGGCGTTGACGTAGAATCTCTCGTCAAAGGCGTTCAGCCTATCGCATTCGAAAACGCAGTTTGGGCATATACCCTCGGCGCTGCAATCGGCATCAAACGCGGCGTAACTTCCGCAGCAGAAGCAGCAAAATGCATCGGTGAAGCTCTCCAGTCCTTCTGCATTCCCGGTTCCGTTGCGGAACAGAGAAAAGTTGGTCTTGGCCACGGAAACCTTGGCGCAATGCTTCTTTCCGAAGAAACCAAATGCTTCGCATTCCTCGCAGGTCACGAATCCTTCGCAGCAGCTGAAGGCGCAATCGGCATTGCAAGAAACGCAAACAAAGCAAGAAAAACTCCTATCAGAGTTATCCTCAACGGTCTTGGAAAAGACGCTGCATATATCATCTCCAGAATCAACGGCTTCACCTATGTTGAAACCGATTTCGATTTCGAGCACGATGAACTTAAAGTTGTTCGCGAAGTAAGATTCAGCGAAGGCGAACGCGGCAACATCCGCTGCTACGGCGCAAACGACACCCGCGAAGGCGTTGCAATCATGCAGAGCGAAGGCGTTGATATCTCCATCACCGGTAACTCCACCAACCCCACCCGTTTCCAGCACCTTGTTGCAGGTACCTACAAAAAATGGGCTGTTGAAAACGGCAGAAAATATTTCTCCGTAGCTTCCGGCGGCGGCACCGGCAGAACCCTTCATCCTGATAACGTTGCTGCAGGCCCTGCTTCCTATGGTCTTACCGACTCCATGGGCAGAATGCATTCCGACGCACAGTTCGCAGGTTCCTCTTCTGTTCCGGCTCATGTAGAAATGATGGGTCTTATCGGCATGGGCAACAACCCCATGGTCGGCGCAACCGTTGCAGTTTCCGTAGCAGTTTACGAAGCCTGCAAATAAGCCGTTTCTTTGAGCATGCTCAACAAAACAAAAGCATGCACGTAGCAATAACATAAAAATCGACTGCACATGTCATTTCGTTAATTTCAGCGATGATATGTGCAGTCTTTTTTATTGCACGGAAAGGACTTTTTAATGAAAAGAATGAGAATGTATGATGGAGCTGAAAGAACTTTTGAAGAAGGTGTAGAAGAGTATATTCTGGATATGAAAGCCAGAAACTTAAGGGACGGAACTATAAATCATTACAGGCAATCAACAAAACAAATCTATAAAAGGGTGCCTCCCGAAACAGCGATTTCCTCTTTTTCAAAGAAAACCATAGACGATTTTTATGTTGCACTCCGAGAGGATAAAAACCTTAATGATGTTTCGATGGGAACTTATGCGAGAGATTTAAAAACTCTGATGCGTTTTTTTATGAAGAAAGGTTATCTCCCCCACTTTGATATTCCTATTCCAAAAGCGGACAAACAACCAATAGAAACATACACCGATGAGGAGCTTAAACGGTTGCTAAAGAAACCAGACGTCAATAAATGTAATTTTGCCAACTACCGTACCTGGGTTATAATCTGTCTTTTACTTTCTACTGGAATGAGACAAAACAGTCTTATAAATTTGAGAGTTAAGGATATTGATTTTGATAACGGAGTAATTTATGTGCGAATCACAAAAAACAGAAAGCCGCTGATAGTACCTCTTAATGGGGATATTTTAAGAATCCTTGCGGAATATTTGAAGTATCGAAAGGCAGATGAAGATGAGTGGCTTTTCTGCAATAGCTACGGAGAGAAACTTACAAAGAGCACTTGCTATCACGGCATTTTTGATTATTGTAAAGCACGCGGTGCGGAACATACTGGAGTGCACCGTTTCAGACATACTTTTGCAAAGAAATGGATTGTAATGGGAGGCTCTGTTGTTTCTCTCCAAAAGATACTCGGACACAGCAGTCTCGCAATCACAGAAAACTACATCAACCTTCTTACAACGGATTTAAAAAAGGACGCAGAAGAAATAAACATAATAACAATTTATCAACTGTCCGTCTGTCGGATTTTTGAGGAGCGGGTAGCCTCTGCGAACGCAGAAACGAAGTTAGTAAAAAGTTGTTAAAAACCTGTTATGAAGTAGTAAAAAAGTTGTGTTATACCTGTTTTGGACTTGCTAAAAAGTTGTTAAAGAGTTATTATGACGTTGTCATCGGGGCGATGACATGTTCTGTTGATTTTTATATATTGTAATTAAATGGCTTATTTATACCCTATAGACCGCCGAAGGCGGGCTATAATGTAGAAATGATGGGTCTCATCGGCATGGGCAACAACCCCATGGTCGGCGCAACCGTTGCAGTTTCCGTAGCAGTTTACGAAGCCTGCAAATAAAACTGCCTCCCTTGTCTAAAGGGAGGGGGACCGTTGCCGTATGGCATGGTGGAGGGATTCTTTTTTCCACCTTGCGTGTGAATAACTGTTCATAAAAATGTTCAACTGAATGAGGCACGTCATTTTGCCGAAAAGGCGAATGATGGGCCTCATTTTTTTATTATTTTGGAGGGTTTTTATGGATAGAATTAAGATGAAC
>JAZQBJ010000079.1:0-6457 GCA_045545715.1 Oscillospiraceae bacterium | reverse complement strand
GGAATAAATAATGCTTGAATTTGAAGAACTTAAACTCAGACTGGTTGCTCTTGAACCGCAGATCGAGGATCTTAAAGACGCTCTTGGTCTTGAACAGTGCAAAGCCGAGGTAAGAAGACTCGAGGCTCAGCAGGAAGACCCGAACTTCTGGAACGACGTTGAAACTTCCACCAAAGTTCAGCGCAAACTCAGCCAGCTCAACGGAAAGATAAATTCCCATAAGGATCTTGAAACCCGTTATGAGGATACCATGACCCTTATCGAAATCGCTCTTGAGGAAAACGATCCTTCTCTTTATGACGAGGCTCTTCCCGAGGTTGAAAAACTTGAAAAGGATATTGATGAGCTCAAGCTCACAACTCTTCTCACCGGTGAATATGACGAAGGCAACGCCATCATCACTTTCCATGCCGGTGCAGGCGGCACCGAAGCACAGGACTGGTGCCAGATGCTTTACAGAATGTACACCTCCTGGTGCAACAAACACCCTGACCTCAAATATACCCTTGTTGACTGGCTTGACGGCGATGAAGCCGGAGTTAAATCCGCAACCATCATTGTTGAAGGCCCCAACGCTTACGGTTTCCTCAAATCCGAAAACGGCGTTCACCGCCTTGTAAGGGTTTCTCCTTTCGATGCTTCCGGCCGCCGCCAGACTTCCTTTGCTTCTCTCGAAGTTATGCCGGAAATCGAGGACGACAAATCCATCGAAATCAAAGAGGACGATATCAAAATGGAAGTTTACCGCGCATCCGGTGCAGGCGGCCAGAAAGTTAACAAAACTTCCTCCGCAGTTCGCCTTATCCACATTCCTACCGGTATCACCGTTTGCTCCCAGATCGAGCGTTCCCAGTATCAAAACCGCGAAGTTTGTATGAACATGCTCCGTTCCAAACTTGTTGAAATCAAGGAACGCGAACATCTTGAAAAAATCGAGGATATCAAAGGCGTACAGAAAGAAATCACCTGGGGAAGCCAGATCCGTTCCTATGTTTTCATGCCCTACACCATGGTAAAAGACCACAGAACCGGTTTTGAAACCGGTAACGTCCAGGCTGTTATGGACGGCGAAATCGACGGTTTCATCAACGCTTACCTCAAGCAGATGAACAAAGGCCAGTTCGAAGGCGGAAACGACGATTTAGTTTAATCAATTGCGCCCCTTGTCAAAAGGGAGGGGGCCACATCGCGTAAGCGGTGGCGAGGGGATTCTTTGAAACGAATCAAAACAAATTAAAACCCGGCGGGAGATTCTCCCGCTGTTTTTATAGGTGACATTATGATTAAAGCAGTTTTTATCGATATTGACGGAACTCTTTTGGATTTTGAGGCCTGCGTTGAAGAATCAATGCGCGTTGGTCTTACCGAAAACAAAATTGAATATAAGCCGGAGATGCTCGAAACATTCCATAAAATAAACAACGGATTCTGGCGCGACCTTGAGCAGGGAAAAATCACCTTTGAGGAACTTCTGGAACGCCGTTGGGCAACGGTTTTCGAAGCTCTGGGAATTGATCTCAACGGTCCGGAATTTGAAACCTATTTCAGAAAACGCCTGCACGAAAGCGCGATTCCCATGGAAGGTTCTTACGAGACTCTGGAATATCTTTTTGGAAAATACCGCCTTTTTGCCGCAAGCAACGGACCGCACGAACAGCAGGTCGAAAGACTTCGCAAGGCGGATATGCTCAGATATTTTGAGGAAGTTTTCACTTCCGGAAAAATCGGCGCTGAAAAACCCGCAAAGGAATTTTTTGAATATTGCTTTGAAAAAACCGCAGATATAAAACCGGAAGAAAGCGCAATGCTCGGCGATTCCCTTACTTCCGATATGAAAGGCGGAAACGCTTTTGGAATGAAAACCATCTGGCTCAACCTTAACGGAAAGGAAAAGCCGGAATGGGTGGATTTCGAGATAAAATCACTTGATAAAATTAAAGAAATTATATGATGAATCCCTCCGGCATTTTCGCAGAAAATGCCACCCAACTCTTGCGGTGTCCAAAATATTCTGCGGCATAACGCCTTGAATATTTTGACCGCGGCGCCAAACCTTGCTCGCTGTTTCGCCCACTGGGCGCGCTTCGCAAGCTTTGCTCTTTAGGCAAGGGAGGCTTATAAAGATAAAAAACAAAACCCTGCGGATTTTCCGCAGGGTTTTGTTTTTGTGGATATAGAAAAGAGTTGGGGGAAATTATCTTGTCATAACGCGTCCGCCGTTTACACAGAAAATCTGTCCGGTCATGAAGCGGGAAGCTTCGGAAGCGAGGAAAATCATTACGGGGACCATATCTTTTTCAACATCGCCCATCATTCCGTCAATCGGCACTTTCATTTTTTCGCCGGCAAGATGCATTTCAACAACCTTGGGATCGGCGGTTTTGAGCCAATATTCATACATGGGGGTTTTGATGGAAGGGTTAACGATGTTGCATCTTACGTTGGAAGCGATTCCCCATTCGTAAGCGATACTTCTGGTCCAGGAAGCTACAGCACCTTTGGAAGCTGCATAAACTGCGCCGTTGGGCATACCGGAAAGCGCAGTATCGGAAGCGAAGTTGATGATAGAACCTTCAACTTTGTTATCACGGAAAATTTTATATGCTTCCTGGTTGGTCCAAATGGTTCCGTTGAGGTTTACACCCATTACGAAAGCAAGGTCGTCATCGACAAAGTCGGTGGCGGGTTTGTTTCTTTCAACGCCGGCAATGTTTGCAAGAACGTCGAGTCCGCCGAGAATTTCCATTGCTTTTGCAAAGAATTCCTTTACGTTTTCCTGTTTGGAAATATCGCAGTGGATATAGGTTGCTTTGCCTGCGCCGAGTGCGTTTGCTTCTGCTTCAACTTTTGCGCCGCCTTCGTCATTGACGTCACAGAAAACAACGTTTGCGCCTTCTTTTACGTATCCTTTAACAGTTCCGGCTGCAATTCCGCTGCCGCCGCCGGTTACGATTATTCTTTTTCCTTCGAGTTGCATTTGCATTTTCCTTTCGTTGTGATATAATGTAATCGTGAATTAAGGAACAGCTGTTTCACCTATATTGTAATTTTTTTCACGAAAAAGTAAAGGGCTTTTTGCCCAACTGGAACAGAAAGGGTGAAACTGTACCGTGGAAAAAGAACAAAATTTAAACGAATGCGTAAAAGAATCCATAACCGTTGCATTGCTGAATCTTATGCGGAAAAAGGCGTTTTCTGAAATTAAAGTTACGGAGATTGTAAAACTTGCCGGCGTTGGAAGAACAAGCTTTTACAGAAATTTTGAAGGCAAGGAAGACGTGCTGAAAAAACATATAAACCGGCTTTATTCCGAATATTTTTTAACGCATAAATTAGCTGATATGAGCGTGGAAAAAGAGCGAAGAAGCCATATGCTTTCAAGGTTCAGATTCGTTAAACAAAACGCGGATTTCTTTGTGCTTTTAAACAAAAACAACCTTCTTTACGAGGTTTTTGAGTCAATCGATAACTCAACTCTTGAAAAGATTGCTACAATTGACGTTAAAAACCGCTATTCGGCCGCTTTTATGTCAAGCGCCTGCGTCGGAGTAATCAAGGAATGGATAAACCGAAAGTTCAAAGAAACAGAAGATGAACTTGTTGAGGTTTTTATGAACATTGTTTATTAACAAAACGCCCCTGCTCAAACGAGCAGGGGTGTTTTATAATATCAAAGCACTTTTTCGTAAGCAACTCTCGGGTCGCCGTTTTCAAGATGGATGATTCCGCATTTTTTAAAACCGCATTTTTCAAGAAGTTTCTGCATTCCGATGTTGTCTTCATGGGTATCGACGCGGATGGAAGGGATTTTTTTGACTTCGCAGATTTTATCAGCAAGACCCATAAGCGCGGTTCCCATTCCCATTCCGTGCCAGTCGGGGTTGATTCCGAGGCGGTGAACGACAAGATAATTTTCGCCGTCGGTGAGCCATTCGCCTTCGATTTTATCATAGGTGGGTTCGTTTCCGGCAATAAAAGCACCGAAACCGATGAGAACTTCGCCCATATACATTACGTAAAGAGCTTTTTTGTCGACGTCTTCGGCAAAAATTTCGCGGGAAGGATAACCTTCACCCCACTGGTTGATGTTTTTTGCTTCAAAATATTCGTTTTTGATGCGGCGGACACAGCCGAGGATAGCGGGGATGTCGGGTCTTGATGCGGGACGTACTTTCATGGCATATAACTTCCTTTCGATTAACGGTTTTTGAGGAAACGGATATCTTCGCCGACGAAGAGAAGCCTTTTATATTCGCCGAGGATTCGGCTTGCGGTTCGTTCGGAATATCTTTCGGTAAGTTCCTTTACGGAAAGGTTTGTGCTGATTATGGTCGGGCGTTTTTCATAAAGGCGCTCGTTTATAAGGTTTCCGATAGCGGATACGGTGAACTGGGAAGGAAATTCGGCGCCCAGGTCATCGATTATAAGAAGGTCGCAGTCGGTATATTTTCTTATCCGGGCATCGCTTCCGGAGAAAGAGAAATGTTCACGCTCAAGATCGGAAACAAGCTTTTGCGCCGGGGCATAAACTACCCCGAAAGCGGCATTTTCTTTTGAAATAACGGTTTTCGCTATGGAAAGAGAAAGATGGGTTTTTCCAAGTCCTGTCTTGCCCATCATTATGATGCTCGGGGAAGCGAGGGAAAATTCGTTTGCATAATTTATGCAGAAATTGTAATAATTTTGCATTTTTCTGCGGGGGTTCGTTCCGTCGGAAGCGCCGTTGTCGGCATAGTAGGAAAGATCGAAATTTTCGAATGAGCACGCTGCGGAACCGGAACTTGCGGAAAGTTCCTTCAAAGCTTCATTTCGACATATTTCTTTATAGCAATCGCAGAGCATTCCGTTTTTTCTTCCGGTGTCGCTGCAATTTTCGCAGGTGTAATGCGGTTCAAGGTAATCCGCGGGAAGACCGTTTTCAGAAAGAAGTTCGGCCTTCTGGCGCTTTGCTGCTTCGTTTTGAGCATTGATTTCGGCAAGAGCGCCGTCGAGGTCTTCCTTGCCGCGAAGAACGAGCATGGAAAGATTTGCCATCCGGCGCGAAAGCTCATAATCCAGCTTCTGTATTTCCGGAATTTTGGCGTAAACATCGGCTTTTTTGAGTTCAGCCAAACGCTGCGCACTGCTTCTGCGTTCTTCAAGAATACGCTTTGCGGCGGCATAAACTTCGGAAGAATAGGCCATCTTCTGCAAACTTCCTTTCTTAAAAATTCTATAATAAATTACTACATTTTAAAAAGGAGGGTGAGCGGTGCTCAAATAACGGAATCTTCAAGCATCATTCTGCGCTCAAGATCATCAAGATCGAAAGAGGGTTTTTTGTTGTTATCTTTCGGCTTGTTTTCTGCTGCGGCATCGGCAACGGTTTTAAAACCTTTCTGGTGCCAGCTGAGCAGAAGTTTGTTTATGTAGGGGAAGGAAAGCTTTGCGGTTTTTTCAATACATTTTTCGTATGCAAAATGTATAAGTTCCGGGGATATTCCATAAAGGCGCCAGCTTTCGGCATACTCTTTTTCCTTGGTAACAAGGCTTCTGCCGTAAATTTCAAGGCAGCGTTTTACTTCGCCTTCCCAGCTTTTTGCTTCTTCAAGAACGCGAAGACGCTCTTCGGCGGCTTCGATGGTGTCTATTCCGTTTTCAAGCCAATCAAGAGCGGTTTTGCGGATATAGAAAAAGTTCTTTTTGTTGATACTTGCACAGTAGGCAATTACGGTGATAAGAACTTCGGGAGCGATTCCGGCATAGGAGATAAGCCAGACAATGGTTTCGCTGTCGGAAGAAGTGAAAGTTTTTCCGAGAAGTCTTTCGGCCTCTGAAAAAACATGGGCAACGGCGGGATCGCCTTCCTTTATCCTCAGGACTTCGCTCATCTGGAGTTTTGTTTCCGGAGGTTTGGGAGCTTCCTTTTTCTGTTCGGAAACTTCGGGAACAGAAGAAGGGCTTTTTTGAACAGAAATTCCGTCACATTCAAGAATCCCTCTTCCGACCCAGTAATCGAGAAGATCTTTTGCGTCATCCGGAAGGATACCGAGTTCGGATGCGACAGCTTCCGGAGAAGTTTCGGAAAAACCGCGGCTCAATGCAAACAGAAGAACACGAAGCTGGCCTGCGGTACAGAGTTTTAAATTTTCAGCGGCTTCGTTGGGAACAAAAAAAGCTCCGCCTCCGCATTTTACAACAACGCGGTACGCCATGGTCAGCATCTCCTTCCGATAAGTTTCGTAAAATTTATTATACCACAGTAAAAATGCTTTTGCACTATAAAATGCAAATTTTTTAAACAAAAAAGGCGGAAGAAAACTTCCGCCTTTTTTTATTGATAAAAAACAAAAAGCTCATTCCGAAGAATGAGCTTTTTTCTGGAGCGGGTTACGAGGCTCGAACTCGCTACCTCGACCTTGGCAAGGTCGCGCTCTACCAGATGAGCTAAACCCGCAAGTCATTTTTGACTGCTCGA
>JAZQBJ010000078.1:0-4264 GCA_045545715.1 Oscillospiraceae bacterium | reverse complement strand
CTCTTTTATGTAATTCATAAATAAATCATAGGCATCCGGAACCTCGATACATTCAAGAACCTTTTGCGGCTTTGTTCCAAGTCTTGCGCAGGGGATATTTTTAAAAGGAATCAAATTTTCTTCCGGCATATCAGCTGTATAGATATATCCCTTTACACCTTTTGAAACTTCTTCCAATGCATTTGGATACAGTTCATCATAAACCGGAACTCCACTTTTCGAAAATCCGTAAGGAAACCAGTAATAAGGACGTTCCACCGCATTACAAAGATAGAAAGCCGCAACAACTTCGATTGTCGAAAAATAGATATACGGTCTTTCGTGGTCAGCAAGGCGCGGTTCAAGAATTTCTATCCCACCGGTTCGGCTTCCGTGATAAAGCAGCATAAAATCACCCCTTTTGAAAAAAATTATATACTTCACCTTTGGCTAATACAAGACTTGTTTAAAATCGGAAAAAGTGGTATAATAATAACGCAGAAAAAGATGTCCGGCGAATATTTCCGGACATCTTTTTTATATTTTTTCAAAAATTTTTCATTTTCCTATAGACAAATCGAAAAATATAGTATATAATACAGACATGATCCAATTGATAATAGTTCTCAATTAGGAATTAACTAATTTAAATAAAAAGGAGATTTTAAAAATGAAAGAAAGAATCCTTGAAGTCCTTAAAAATGCAGAAAAACCCCTTCGTCCCGGCGAAATTGCAGCTGCTCTCGGCGAAGACAAAGACGCAGTTTCCAAAGCTATCAAAGAGCTTAAAGCAGAAGAAAAAATCTATTCTCCTGTTCGCTGCTGCTACGCTGTTGTTGAATAAGATATAAAAATTGCCCTTCGCGAAAGCGAAGGGCTTATTTTTATTTATCAAAAAATACCATTATTGCGGCGGCAACTATTCCTATAAAGGTAAGCACCGCAAGGGCTGTGGAAATATAAAGAAGCGTATAGCTTGATTTTTTCTTTGCCTGTTTGGCAAATAAAGAACCAAACGCACCGCAGATAAAAGAAGCAACAAGTATGATTATTTCTGTTTCTTTCATAAAAGCTCCTCCGAAAGTTCCGCCCATTCGTCCATAAGGTCGTTCTGGCGGTTTTTAAGTTCTTCCATTTCCGCGCAAAGGGCGGCCATTTTTTCATAATCCGCGCAGATTTCCGGATCGGCCATTTCCTTTTCAATTTCAGCAAGGCGCTCGTCCGCATCGGAAATTTCCTGTTCAACTGCTTTAAGGCGGTTGCGGCGTTTTGCGTCTTCGCTTTTCTGCTGTTTTGAACGGTAATAGACCGTTTCGTTTGCGGAAGGTTTCTTTTCTTCCTTAACCGGGGTGGAAATTTCCTCTTTAAGGCGCATATAGTCATCGTATCCGCCTTCATAGCAGGAAAGATGATCCGGGAACATTTCGATTATTTTGGTCGGGACCCGGTTAAGAAGATAGCGGTCATGGCTTACCATTATAATCGTTCCGGTATATTCCCGGAGCGCTTCATCAAGAGCTTCCTTGCAGGCAATATCCATGTGGTTGGTCGGCTCGTCCAAAAGAAGAACATTCGCATCCTTAAGGGTAAGCGCCGCAAAGCTGAGCCTTGCTTTTTCGCCGCCGGAAAGAACTTCGATTTTTTTGAAGACGTTTTCGCCGGTTAGTCTTGCTCTACCAAGAGCGGTGCGCAAAGTCAGTTCATCGGAACGTGGGAACATATCCCACATTTCGTCAAGCATTGTTTTTGCGGGATTGAGATAGCTGTTATGCTGGTCGTAATAACCGGTGCGGACGTTTCTTCCCCATTCAATGATTCCGCCGTTATGCGGCAAAATTCCGAGAAGGGTTTTTATAAAGGTGCTTTTTCCGACTCCATTCATTCCGACAAGAGCGATTTTTTCGCCTCTGCGGACTTCCAGATCAACGGAAGGATTAAGGAGTTTTCGTTCAAAACCTTCGCCCACCTCGAGCGGAAGATTTTTTACGAAAAGGACATCTTTAACCGGTTCGCGTTCATATCCGAAACGGAATTTCGGAGGTTTCGGCGGCGGAACGGGACGTTCCTTTATCTCCATATGTTCGATTTCTTTTTCTCTCGCCTGGGCGCGTTTTGTTGTTGAAGCGCGGACTTTGTTCCTTGCGATGAAATCTTCAAGTTCGGCGATTTCGCGCATCTGGCGGTCATATTCCTTTTGCATCCTTGCAAGCCTTGCGGCTTTTAAATCGAGATATTTTGTATATCCTGCGTTATACCTTACAAGAGTTTTATTTTCAACTTCGCAGACTATATTAACAATTTTATCGAGAAAATACCGGTCATGGGAAACGGTAAGGATAGCGCCCTTATATGACATAAGATAATCTTCGAGCCATGTGAGGGTTTTGAAATCAAGGTGGTTCGTCGGTTCGTCAAGCATAAGAAGATCCGGGCCTTCGAGCAGAAGTTTTGCAAGGGCAAGCCTTGTTCTTTCGCCGCCGGAAAGTCTGTCAACTGGAGTTTCAGGATCAAAACTGCTGAAACCCATGCCGGTGAGAATAGTATTTATCTTTACGGAAACGTTATAACCGTCGTTTGCTTCGAAAAAGTTCTTTTCGTGCTCATATTCCGCGAGAAGATTATGATATTCCTCTGTTCCGTGCTCAAGAACAGCTATTCGGTGCTCAAGTTCACTTATGCGTTTTTCCGCTTTGAGCACCGGTTCAAAAACCGAGCGCATTTCGGAAATAATAGTTCCGCCGAGAGCAAGACCGCTGTCCTGGCGGAGAAAACCGATTTTTTTGCCGGTTCCTTTTGCAAAAGTTCCGGTATCATATTCAAGATCGCCTATAATAATATTCAAAAGAGTGGATTTTCCGGCTCCGTTTTCGCCGATAAGACCGATTCTGTCGTGGTCTTCAATTTTCAGATCGAGGTTTGTGAGAACGGTTTTTGCGCCAAAACTTTTTGAAATTCCGTTCATATCGATTATCACGGAAAAATCCCCCTTTCAAAAATAATCCAATATATTATATCTTAAATCCGCCTTTTTTTCAATAGCGCAATTTTATAATATAACCTATTAATATAAAATGAGTTATTTTATCGAAAAATGTTGCTTTTTCTTTCGGTTAATGATATAAATATATAGATACTTTTGTGATTTTTCAGGCAAAAGATTTTAGGGGGATTATTATAATATGAAAAAAGACCAACTCAGACTTAAAGGTACTCTTCCGATAATCGTCGGAATGTGCCTTATGCTTGCTCCGCTTGACCTTATATGGCACGAAGTAGGAACTCTTCTTGATTTCTTCGGCTTCCTTCTTATTACTGCGGGACTTTATCTTCTCCATAGAGAAACCGGCGGCTTTACCCTTTCCATCATGACCGCAATGGTTTGCACCACTGCTTCTTTCATTATGCTCTGGAGCGAACTTGATCATCTTGTTGCTCTTCTTCCGAAAGCTGCATTCTGTGTACTTCTCTATCTCATGTGCACCAACTACGCAAAATATGCAAACGAAGCCAGCGACCACCATATGTCCCATCATTTTATCACCCACATGTGGATCGATATTATCGCAACTTCCATTGAACTTACCGGTCATGCAATGGGAATCCACGGAATTCCGTCCTTTATTTTCCTTGCAATTGACCTTTACTGCGAAGCAATGCTCATGCTTCATATGTGGAGATTCTATAAGAAATATAACGGTTTCCACCTTGATAAACCCGTTTACGCAGAATAATTTAAAAACAAACACACCCTGCTTTTGCAGGCTGTTTTTTTGTTGCTTCGAATTATTCAAGGCTTCCCTCTCCGCCCATCATTTTTGTGAGTTCTTCAATTCTTTCAATCGGAAAAGGCGGGTTTGCAAGAGGCTTCATTGCGATGGACATAAGTTTCATCGGATTATCGTCCCCGGCAATTCTGTTGGAGCTCATTGCACCGCAGATTCTGCAGCGATGGATTATTGCCCATTCGCCGTTTTTGCGTACCCAAACGGCAATAGGTTCCATAAGACCGCCGCAATCTGCTTCGCGGTCGCCGGGTTCGTTATCAAGATGTACACTGCAAAGACAGTTCGGGCAATGGTTGCGGTGATCGCTTCCGGCGCCTTCCGGAATAACTTCTCTTCCGCAGTTTTTGCAGACAAAAACTTCGTTGCAGGCATGGGTTTTATAATAACCTTTTTCAAAAGATTTTCTCTTATTTTCTCTGTTCATAAGAGTCCTCCTGTAAATTCATTATAGATATAAAATATATCATTATTGCTTTTGTGTCAATTGAAATTTTGATTTT
>JAZQBJ010000077.1:0-7565 GCA_045545715.1 Oscillospiraceae bacterium | reverse complement strand
GATAATATCAGCAGGATATACGGAAAACTTCCGGAAGGGGAATATCGGCTTATAAAATATTTCAGCGTTTATGAAAAGGGCGGCGTCGAAGTTGAAAAAATAACCCTTGCGGCGCAGTTTGCAATAGGATAAAATAAGGCTGAAAATAACAAAAAAGGGGGCGTCTTTATGAAAAAAATTATTGTGTTTATTCTGGCGGTGCTCATGGTTTTAACCGCGTGCTCAAAAGTTCAAAAAGAACCTGAAATTCCGGAAAGTTCTTCCGAACCGGGCACTGTAACAAGCTCCGCTTTTGAAGAACAAAAAGAACCGGAAAAGGAAAAAACTTTTCCGATCAATAAAAACGCCTGCGCTTCTCTTTATAAAAATAACGATAACCGCTATAATTTTATCCCGCTTGAAATAGGAACCCACCCGGACGGAACGGAAACATATTATCTTGATATGCTTTCGGATAAGGAACTTGAAGCGGAGATAAATGAATTTATCCTTGAAAAAACAAAGGAAGTTTCGGAAGGGTATGAGGAACTTCTCGCTCATATAGATGAATGTGACAAGGAAGATGAAGGCTATCCGTTCCGGTTCGGAACGACCTGGCCTTTTTATGCTTCGCATATCGAAGGACAGAAAACCTCTGTAATTGCATACGCGAAAAACGGCTATTTTTCCGTTGCGGTAAGCCTTCCGTATTATTTTGCGCTTCAGGACGGCTGGGACCTTTTTTATGATACGGAAACGGCGGTCTGGGACATGTTTTCGGGAAAGCGCCTTTCGGAAGATGAACTTTTCTGTGAGGGCGTTGATAAATATGCGGCGCTCAATGAATATCTTGAAACTGCGGCATACCAGACGATAAACGAATTCAAACATACCAATCCGCTTGTTGACGGGCTTAAACCACTCGAGGAAGTTTCCGGCTGGCATCTTGACCTGGGCGGAATATATTTTGATTTCGGCGGCGGACTTTTTGAGGAAGGAGCAAGGCTCCACCTTGACCATATAAAAACCGGTGTTCTTGTAACAGATGAGTACCGCGACATGACGGAATGTTTTGAGGAAAAATATCGGGAAAACGTGTTCCGCTTTTTTATCGAAAGTCCGGAAAAAACCGTTTGGGAAGTTCTTGAGGAAGATAACGAATATACCGATATCATCGGAAAATTCAGTTATCGGCTTATTAACGAAAATGAGTTTGAAACGGCAAAAGCCATAAACGACGTAATGCGCGGATATTATGATAAATATTATCACCGAAAAACCGTCTGCGAATTTTTTAAGGATTATATTCAAAGCGAAGATGATTATTATTACATCGTCGGTTCGGAATACTGGGGACCTCACGGATATCTCACCATAATCGGGGATAAATACGCAGTTTTTGACACACCCAGGTATTGGAAAGAAATTCCGGCAAACGATTACGCTTCCTATTACAAAGAAGATATTTACATCGAAGGATTATGTTTTATTTTTGATCTTGAAACCGGCGAAGAGATAAGCTTTCTTGATATGCTAACCGAAAAAGGCAAACAAAAGGCAAACGGTTACCTTCATTTGATAGATCCTCCGGGAGGCGTTTATGTAAGAGAAAACGGAATCGAAGTGAGTTATACGAATAATTACGATTCGGTTCGTTTCTATGATGACGAAATAATCTGGGATTGGTGAAAAAAACAAAAGCGCCCCAAAAGCGGGCGCTTTTTTATTTATATTATTAATATAATATTAATTGAAAATCTCCGGGAAAAGTTATATAATATAACTTGGAATTTTATGTACCGGAGGAAGAAATGGCAAAGAAACGCGAAGAATATACGAACGAAAGCATAAAGACATTAAACGGCGCCGAAAGGGTAAGAAAACGCCCTGCGGTAATTTTCGGTTCCGACGGAATCGAAGGCTGTGAACACGCCGCTTTCGAAATCATATCCAACTCCATCGACGAAGCAAGAGCGGGTTACGGCGAAAAAATAATCGTAACACGCTATAACGACGGTTCCACCGAGGTCGAAGACTTCGGCCGCGGATGCCCGGTTGATTGGAACAATAATGAACAGCGCTATAACTGGGAACTTCTTTTCTGCGAACTTTATGCCGGCGGAAAATATGAAAGCGCCGGAGATTATGAATTTTCCCTCGGTCTTAACGGTCTTGGCCTTTGCGCAACCCAATATTCCTCTGAATGGATGGATGCGGAAATCTGCCGCGACGGTTTTATCTATAAGCTCCATTTTGAAAAAGGCGAAAACGTCGGCGGACTTACCAAAGAAGCGACAACAAAACGCAAAACCGGTTCAAAAATCCGCTGGAAACCGGACCACGAAGTTTTTACCGATACCGCAATTCCCCTTGAATGGTACCAGGAAGTTATAAAACGCCAGGCAGTAGTCAATACAGGAATAATTTTTGTCCTCCGTGAACAGAAACTTACCGGCGGATTCGAAACTTATGAATACGTTTATGAAAACGGAATAAGCGATTACGTCAAAGAAATAGCCGGGGAAGAAGCCGTTCTTACCGGAACCCAGTTTTGGCAGGGCGAAAGAACCGGACGCGACCGCGAAGATAAACCGGAATATAAAGTAAAAATGCAGATCGCCTGCTGCTTTTCCAACAAAGTAAAGGCAATTGAATATTACCATAACTCCAGCCATCTTGAACACGGCGGCTCTCCGGAAAAAGCGGTAAAATCCGCCTTTGTAAGCCAGATTGACGCATACCTCAAGGCAAACAACAAATATCTCAAAAACGAGAGCAAAATAAGCTTCCAGGACGTTGAGGACTGCCTTATCCTTGTTTCCTCCTCGTTCTCAAGCCAGACTTCTTACGAAAACCAGACAAAAAAGGCAATCACCAACAAATTCATCGCCGAAGCCATGACGGATTTCCTCAAGCATCAGCTTGAAGTTTTTTTCATCGAAAATCCGGACGATGCGGTAAGAGTTGCGGAACAGGTCCTTATCAACAAGCGCAGCCGCGAAAACGCAGAAAAGACCCGCCAGAACCTTAAGAAAAAACTTACTGCGACAATGGATATGACAAACCGAGTCCAGAAGTTTGTCGATTGCCGAACCAAAGATACAAGCCGCCGCGAAATTTATATCGTAGAGGGCGATTCCGCTCTCGGCGCATGTAAGCAGGGAAGAGATTCCGAGTTCCAGGCAATAATGCCCGTCCGCGGAAAAATCCTCAACTGCCTCAAGGCGGATTACGATAAAATTTTCAAAAGCGATGTCATCACCGACCTTCTCAAAGTTCTCGGCTGCGGAGTTGAAGTAAAGAGCAAGGCAAACAAGGAACTTTCCTCCTTCGATATCGAAAACCTCCGCTGGAACAAAGTTGTAATCTGCACCGATGCGGACGTGGACGGTTACCAGATCAGAACTCTTATCCTAACAATGCTCTATCGCCTTACTCCGACCCTTATCGAAGAAGGCTACGTCTATATTGCGGAATCTCCGCTTTATGAAATAACCTGCAAGGACGATACCTATTTTGCATATACAGAGGACGAAAAGACCCGCATTACCGAAAAACTCGGAAAAGCAAAATACAGCGTCCAGCGTTCAAAAGGTCTTGGTGAAAACGAACCGGATATGATGTGGCTCACCACCATGAATCCGGAAACCCGCCGTCTTATCAAGGTAACTCCGAGCGAAGCTTCCGCAACTTCGGAAATGTTCGATCTTCTCCTTGGCGATAACCTTCAGGGAAGAAAAGATTTTATCGCAACAAACGGATATCTCTATCTCGACGATATGGATCTTTCATAAAAAAGCGCCCCTTGTCAAAGGGGAGAGGGCCACGAAGTGGCGAGGGGATTCCTTCTGTGTTAAAAATAAAAGTACAATGCAGGGCAGATAATATCTGCTCCTGCAAATAATCTGAGGAGGGCGGTTTTATGTTCGCAAAAATAGCAATCGATAAAGCCGCTTTCGGCTTTGATAAACTTTTTGATTATTCCGTTCCGGCGGAATTTTCCGAAAAAATAAAACCCGGCTGCAGGGTAATGGTTCCTTTCGGTGCCGGCGGAAAAAAACGCCAGGGAATGGTCTTTTCCCTTTCGGAAGAACCGGAAGGCGATCCGAAAAAAATCAAGGAAATTGCTTTTCTTCTCGATGAAGAACCGGTAATTTCCGAAGAACTTACGGAACTTGCAAAATATCTTGCGGTAACGACCTTCTGTCCGCTTTTCGAAGCGGTTAAGGCAATGCTTCCTCCGGGGATTAACTTCAAGCCTGTTTATAAATATTTCGCGAACGGCGAATCCGAAAACGAAGAGGAACAGCGGATCATAAACTGGATCCGGAAGAAAAAGAACGGCGCCGAGGGAGAAAATATAAACAAGGCTTTCGGTTTTTCGGATTCGGCTTTGATAGATTCCATGGCGGAAAAAGGACTCCTTCGAAAAGAAGAAAGCACAAAGCGCAAAATCGGCGACGAAACCGAAAAAATGGTCCGCATTTCCGAAAAAGAAGCCGAACTCAATGAGCAGGGTTCTTCAATGCTCAAAAAGCCGACGCCAAAGCAAAAGGAAGTGCTCGAATTTCTTTCGGAAGTTGGCTGTGCCTGCGTAAAGGAGATCGGATATTTTACCTCCGCGGGAAAAGCCGTTGTCGAAACTCTTGAGAAAAAAGGCGTTCTCGAATTTTTTGAGCAGGAAACTTTTCGAAAACCCTATAAAGAAAATTTTAAAAGAACCGACCCGGAAAGCATAGTTCTTTCAGAAGAACAGCAAAAAGCCTTCGACGGAATTTCAAAACTCTGCGAAGACAAAAAGGGAAGCACAGCTCTTCTTTTCGGCGTTACCGGAAGCGGAAAGACCCAGGTTTTTATTAAACTCATACAAAGGGAAATCGAAAGAGGAAAACAGGTCATCCTGATGGTGCCGGAAATTTCCCTCACTCCCCAGATGATGACAAAGTTTTTCTCTTATTTCGGAGATTCCGTCGCTGTGGTACATTCCGCCCTTTCCGCAGGAGAACGAATCGACGAATGGAAACGAATCGCAAGCGGAAAAGCAAGAATAATAATCGGAACCCGTTCCGCGGTTTTTGCTCCGGCAAAGGAACTCGGACTCATAATTATGGACGAGGAGCAGGAACAGAGCTATAAATCCGACCGCTCTCCCAGATTCCACGCAAGAGATGCCGCAGCTTTCCGAAGCAAAAAACTCGGAATACCCCTTCTTCTTGCTTCCGCAACACCTTCGATAGAAACTTTTTATAAAGCGAAAAAAGGCAAAATCGCCCTTTTTGAAATGACCGAAAGATATGGCGGCGCAAAGCTTCCGGAATCGGTCATAGTCGATATGAAAAACGAGATTCTTTCCGGAAGAACCGGCGTTTTAAGCGAAGTTCTTGCGGAGGATATCCAATATAACCTTGATAACGGACAGCAGTCCATTCTCCTTATGAACCGCAGAGGATATAACACAATCGCAAGATGCGCCGAATGCGGAACAGTAAAAGAATGTCCGAGATGCAACATTCCGCTTATCTATCACCGGGCAAACGGAAGGCTTATGTGCCATTATTGCGGACACAGCGAACCGATGACCGTCAAATGCGATTCCTGCGGCAGTGAATACGTTATGTATTCCGGCTGCGGAACCCAAAAGGTCGAGGACGAAATTCAGGCGCAGTTCCCAAAAGCAAGAATCCTTCGAATGGACCTTGATACAACAATGGCGAAGTTCAGCCACGATAAACATTTTGCGGATTTTGCCGAAGGAAAATATGATATCATAGTCGGAACCCAGATGGTCGCAAAAGGCCTCGATTTTCCTAACGTAACGCTGGTTGGCGTTCTTGCGGCGGATATGAGCCTTTACGGCGGAGATTACCGGAGTTATGAGAGAACGTTCAGCCTTCTTACCCAGGTTATCGGAAGATGCGGAAGAGCAAAGCTTTCCGGAAGGGCATATATCCAGACCCATTCTCCGGAACACAGCGTTATCGAACGTTCCTGCGCCCAGGATTACAGAATGTTCTATGAAGACGAAATTATAAACCGAAAGGTTATGCTTTATCCGCCTTTTTGTTCAATGGGTTCGGTCCTCTTTTCCGGAACAAACGAAAAACAGGTAAGGGAAACGGCCGCCGCTTTTTCAAAACTTCTTGAAGAAAAGGTTTCCAAAACCGGAATCCCGATAAGGATTCTTGGTCCGACCCCTTCCCATGTTGCAAAAATTGCGGACAAATGGCGCTGGAAGCTTATTGTAAAATATCGCCCGGATATGGCTTTTTTTGAAACCATGGGCGAAACATTGAAAGAATTTTCAAAAAATAAAGATTTTGTTAAAACCGAGGTCATGGCTGACCCCTATGATATAAATTAAGAGGAAAGGTGAAAAAAATAAAATGGCACTCAGAAATATAGTTAAAGACGGCGACCCGATTCTCAGAAAAGTTTGCCGCCCTGTTGAAAAGTTTGACGAAAAACTCTGGACCCTTCTTGACGATATGGCGGAAACCATGCACGAAGCCGACGGCGTCGGCATCGCAGGTCCCCAGGTTGGAATTATGAGAAGAGTATGCATCGTCGATTGCTATGATGAAGACGGCGTGATCGAACTCATCAACCCTAAAATCGTTGCAACCGCGGGCGAACAGACCGGAAACGAAGGCTGCCTTTCCTTCCCGGGAAAATGGGGAACCGTTACAAGACCTCTTGCCGTAACAGTCCGCGCCCAGAACCGTTTCGGTGAAGAATTTGAAATTTCCGGAAGAGAGCTTAAAGCAAGAGCTTTCTGCCACGAAATCGACCACCTCAACGGTGTTTGTTTCGTTGATCTTGCAAAAGATATTACCATCGAAAAAGGTGAGGAATAATGAAAGATATGCGAATTGTCTTTATGGGAACGCCGGATTTTGCCGCCGCGATTCTCAAAAGACTTATTGATACCGGAAGAAACGTGGTCGGCGTTTTTTCCCAGCCGGATAAACCCGTCGGCAGAAAACAGGTGATAATGCCTACCGCAACAAAAGTGCTTGCAATGGAACATAATATTCCCGTTTTCCAGCCCGCAAAACTCCGCGACGGCGAAGCTCTCAAGATCATGCAGGAGCTTAAGCCGGATCTCACCGTTGTTGCCGCCTATGGAAAAATCCTTCCGAAGGATATCCTCGACGTTGCTCCTCTCGGAAACTTAAATGTTCACGGAAGCCTTCTTCCGAAATACAGAGGCTCCGCGCCTATCCAGTGGTCCGTAATAAACGGCGATAAGGTTACCGGAATCACCACCATGTATATGGCGGAAGGAATGGATACCGGCGATATGATAATGAAGTTCGAACTTCCCATAGGCGAAGACGAAACCGCCGGCGAACTTTTCGACAGAATGGCGGAACTCGGCGCGGAATCTATCGAAAAGACCCTTGAACTTTTTGATAACGGAGAAGTTAAAGCCGAACCCCAGAACGAGGAAGAAGCAACCTATGCTCCTATGCTCAAAAAGGAAATGGGTGAAATCGATTTCGGAAAAACTGCCGAAGAAATCCATAACCTTGTCCGCGGACTTAACCCCTGGCCAATGGCATAAAGTCGGAGGCCAAGCGGTCTTA
>JAZQBJ010000076.1:0-9237 GCA_045545715.1 Oscillospiraceae bacterium | reverse complement strand
AATATAAAAGAAATACGAAAAATTATTGAAAAACTTGGAATATCTGTTATACTATAGGAAGAATATTTTTGGGAGAGTGGAATTTTTTGAAGTATAACCGTGAAAACAACATAAAAACATTTGTTGCCTCGCTTATCCTTGTTTTTGTAATTGCATCTTTTGCCGTTGCCGGATTTATTGTTTTCGGCGGCGAAGCTCCTGCTGAAGAAGATCAGTTCCCATGGATAACTTCCGACCCTGCGGCAAAAAGCGGAATGCTTGACGGAACTTATTACGAAGGCGAAAAAAACTCCGCCGGAAAACTCTCCTATAAAATCGCCGGAGATATCACCGTTGGAAAAGATGACGGAAAAGGAAGCTTTAAAATCGAAAACTCCGGAAAAAACTCCTGCCTTATGAAGGTGAAAATAACCATTGACGGCGAAGTTTATTACGAAACCGGCTATCTCAAACCCAACGAGCACATCGATGATGACGTGCTCGATAAAATCCCCGAAGTGGGAACCTATAATGCAGAAGCGGTTTTCGAAGGCTTCGACCCCAACACAGAAGAATCCATCGGTGCATCAAAACCCCAGCAGATCTTGATAACTGTAATCCCGTAAAAAAATCCGTGCTCATTTTTGAGCACGGATTTTCTGTTTCAGAAAATGTTGCGGAGATATGGAATCTCCGAATCCCAGATCTCCTCAATAAGAATTTTACATCGGTTTATCTCGGAAGCAAGCTCGCCGTATTCGTGAAACTGCGCAAGGGGAACAAGCCCTGAAACAGCAACGGTCGTTTTATCAAGAAGGTCGTGCCTTACAATTTGAGAAAGAACGTGGTGTTCCGAAAGCCAGTATCCGGTGAATTTTTCGCATTCCGACAAGGTTTTTTCAAAATTTTCTTCAAGAACGGAAGCGTAAAGCAAATCAAGTTTTCCGGTGGCTTCGCTTTTTATTTCCGAAACAACACAAAGACAAAAAATATTGAAACATATAAGTCCCGCAAAAAGTGCCGAAGCAAAAACAAAACGCTTCATTTTCTTTTTTTCTCCTTTCTGACGATATAATAGTTTGCGGAAAGGTCACAGGTCATAAGGAAAATGTCTTTTACACAAAGGTTTTCTTTTTTGAGCACGCCTTCCAGCCACTTTTCGGTGAGGTTGCATTCCTTAAGCGTTTTTGGTATAAGAACACCGTCGCTTATGAGCACGGAAGGCGGAAAATCGCTTTGCTTTTCATGGTAAAAAACCGCTTTTTGAGTAATGGGCTGTGCTTCGGCTTTCGGATAAACTGTAAGCTGTCCGTTTGTTTCAACAATAGCCCAGGAAACGTCCTCAATATCAAAAATCCCGTTTATGCGAAGCTGACTCATAAGGTCCTCTATCGAAAACCGAAGTTCACGCATGCTTTTCTGGTCAATGTTTCCGTTGCGGATTATAGCTACCGGATTTCCGGTAACAAGAACCTGGGCCTTTCCGCTTTTAAGGGTGATATATGAAAGAATAACTTCCGCGCTCATAAGGGTTATTATCGGGACAACAGCACCGATAAGAGGAATATCCGTATCCTCTATGGAAAGGGTGGCGATGTTTGAAATAAGTATCGCTATAACAAATTCCGAAGGCTGAAGTTCACCAAGCTGGCGTTTTCCCATTATCCGAAGACATACGATTATTACAAAATAGATTATCAGCGTTCTGAAAAAAACAACAAACAAAATTTCCGCCTCGCTTTCTGTTTTTATTATTGTCCAAACTGTTAATAATAGCCGTTTGTTATTGATAAAAAAACTGAATTTTGCTATAATAAATTATTATCTAAAAAAACAAAACCCGTTTGCGGAGGAATATATGGACGAATTAATGCTTGAAAACACAGCGGATATTGAAACGGAAAACGAAAACCCCGTTTCCGAAAAAGAAAAAAAACCGAAAAAAACGCTTAAAGAAGAAATTTTCGATTGGGCAAAAACCCTTGTGCTCTATTGCGTTCTTCCTCTTGTTGTTTTCCAGTCATTTTGCTTTATGGCAAGCGTTCCCACCGGTTCTATGGAAACAACAATTCCGGTTGGCGCGCAGGTCATTACAACAAGGATTTTCAACAAAGATAACGTTGAACGCGGAGATATAATCGTTTTCAACAGCTATGAGCTGGGCATTGTGCTCATCAAACGCTGCATCGGACTTCCCGGAGAAACGGTTTATTTTGACGGAACCGGTGACGTTTATATCGACGGAAAACTTCTTGATGAACCTTATGTAAGCAGCTGGTCTGATTTTGAAGGTGAATTTACCGTTCCGGAGGATTGCTATTTCTTTGTCGGCGATAACCGCGCCGGTTCTCTTGATGCAAGATATTGGATAAGACCATATATTGCAAAAGAAGAAATAAAGGGAAAAGCGAGATTCGTTCTTTTCCCCTTCAGCAGTTTCGGAGCACTTGAATAATATCGGAGGAACAATATGAACAACAAACTTTTTGTAAGAATAATGGTAATTATCCTTATTGTTGCCATGGTCATACCGTCTTTTGCCTACGCACTTGCATGGATGATGGCATGAAAGTAATGGTGGGACTCAGCGGCGGAGTTGACAGTGCAGCCGCAGCATATCTTTTAAAAGAACAGGGTTATGAAGTTGCGGGAGCAACCTTCCGCCTTTTTGATGATTGGGACGAAGCAAAGGACGCAAAAGCCGTTGCGGATTTTCTCGGAATCCCGCATTATATCTTTGACTTCCGCGATATTTTCAAAAAGGAAGTTCTTGATAATTTTACCGAGGAATATAAAAAGGGAAGAACCCCGAACCCCTGCGTAAGATGCAATAAATTTATTAAGTTCCCGGCTTTTTTCGAGGAAGCGCAAAAACTCGGATATGACCTTATTTCCACCGGTCATTATGCAAGAACCGACGGAAACAACATCTTCCGGGCAAAAAACCTTGCAAAAGACCAGAGCTATATGATGTATAACATAGATAAGGAACTTATTCCTCATCTTCGTTTTCCGCTTGCGGAGTTATCAAAAGACGAGATCCGCGCAATTGCGGAAAAGGCCGGAATCCCCGTTGCGAATAAGCCGGATTCCCAGGATATCTGCTTTATTCCGGACGGAGATACCCAGGGTTATATCGAACGGGTAATCGGCGAAATGCCCCACGGAAAATTTGTCGATGAATGCGGAAAATGCCTCGGAGAACATAAGGGCATCTGCCGCTATACCATAGGCCAGAGAAAGGGTCTCGGACTTTCTCTTCCGGCGCCGCTTTATGTCGGAAAAATCGACCCGGAAGAAAACGAAGTTGTTCTCGTTGAAAACGAGTCCCTTTTCAAAAAGCGCGTTATCGTCGGCGATTTCCATTGGATAAACGGTGCGCCGGATATGCCGATCGCGGTGACCTGCAAGATCCGCTATGCCCATAATCCTGCTCCGGCTCTTGCAAGCACCTATTTCCGCGATGACAGGGCGCTTATCCTTTTTGATGAACCCCAGAGAGCTGTGACCCCGGGACAGTCCGCAGTTATCTATGACGGCGATAAACTTCTCGGCGGCGGAGTTATCATAGGTTGATTTTAATAAAGGGTTTGAAAATGATTTCAATTACAGTAAAAAAAGAAGAATGGAAAGAAATAGAAAAACTTATTCCGGAAATTTTTCCGGAATTGCATTTTGAACTTGTAGCTGAAGATATTAGTCTTAAAATACTTGGACTTGCAGAATCAGTGCCGTGCGTTGTTTCGATTGATACGGATTTTTCCGGTTATGAGAGTATTTTAGATGAACTTTCTCAGCTTGAAACGGATGCATACCTTAATGACGATTATGAGGACTCACCCGAATATTATCGTTATGAAAGATATAAAAATCTTTGGCCTATTCTTTTTAATGCAATTAACAATACTTGAGCCGATGATTGACAATCTCTGTACACTTGTGTATAATATTCATATTATATTTTTGAAAGGTCAAAAAATGGACGACGCAGACATACGAAGTATTATTATAAATTGATTTTCGGAGCATAGCCTGGGCAAAAATTGCCTCGGGCTGTGCTTTTTTGCGTTAATTATAAATTTTCGAAAGGTTGTATCAATTAAAAAATGAACAATATCGGCACAATAATCGCCATGGGCGTTCTTGTAATGATGTCGGCATATTTTTCCGCGACGGAAACCGCTTTCAACAGTCTTAACGTTACAAAAATAAAAATATCGGCGGAAAAAGGCGACAAAGGAGCAATCCTTATGCTCCGGCTTGTTGAGGATTATAACCGCCTTCTTACAACGATCCTTGTCGGCAACAACATAGTAAACATCGCCCTTTCCGCAATGGCGACCGTTTTCTTCATCGAACTTGTCGGCGATGCGGGCGCAACTCTTTCCACCGCGGTAATCACCGTTGTTGTTCTCATTTTCGGTGAAATTACTCCGAAAAGCGTTGCAAAGGAATCTCCCGAAGCTTTTGCAAGATTTTCCGCGCCGATAATCAATTTCCTCGCGGTAATCCTTACCCCCATAAACTATATTTTCGGTCTTTGGAAAAAACTTATTTCAATCATTTTTAAAAGCAGCGACGAACAGGCTGTTACCGAAGAAGAACTTCTTTCAATGGTCGATGAAGTTGAACACAGCGGCGGAATCGGTGAACAGGAAGGCGAACTTATCCGAAACGCAATGGAACTCAACGAAAACGACTGCGCCGATATCGCAACTCCCCGTGTTGATATCGAAGCGGTAGGAAAAGACTGGACAAAGGAAGAAGTTGCGGAAGTCTTTGTGGAAACCGGATATTCCCGTCTGCCGGTTTATGTGGACAGCCTTGATAACATAATCGGAATTATCCACCGCACCGATTTCTATAATAATTATGAAATGGAAAACATCGCCGATACAATGCTCACAAAACCGGTTTTTGTTCCAAAAACCATGAAAATCGGCGCGCTTTTGAAACTTCTTCAGAAAAACAAATGCCATATGGCTGTTGTAACCGATGAATACGGCGGCACTTACGGAATTGTAACAATGGAAGATATCCTTGAAGAACTTGTCGGCGAAATCTGGGACGAACACGACGAAGTTGAAGAGGATATCAGCGAAAACAAAGGCGTTTATACCGTTTCCGGAAGTATGGAACCGGAAGAACTTTTTGAAGAACTCGAAATGGATATTGAGGAAGTTCCCTATGCAACCTTGAGCGGCTGGATCATGGACGAACTCAACAAAGTTCCGGAAGTGGGCGATACCTTTGAAAACAGCGGTTACAGATTCACTGTCGAAACCGTTGACGGAATGAGGGTGGATACTGCCCTTGTTGAAAAATTTGAACCGCTTTCCGAAGCAGAGGAAGAATAAATGGAACTTGTTATCAAAAAATTCGATGAACTTACCGTAAACGAGCTTTATGATATTTTAAAGCTCCGGGTCAACGTTTTTGTTGTGGAACAGGAATGTCCGTATCCGGAAATTGATGATAAGGACCAGAACGCCTATCACATCTGGCTCCGGGACGAGGAAGGCATTGCAGCCTATCTTCGTGTTCTCGATAAAGGCGTTTCCTTCGAGGATGCCGCAGTCGGAAGAGTTATTTCCGCAAGGCGCAGAAAAGGCTTTGGAACAATCGTACTCAAAGAGGGAATCCGCCTTGCGAAGGAAAAATTCGGTGCGGATAAAATTACGATCGAAGCCCAGGTCTATGCAAGAAAATTCTATGAAAACGTTGGTTTCAAACAGGTTTCGGAAGAATTTCTTGAGGACGGAATCCCGCATATCCTTATGACTCTTGAAGTTGAATAAAGAAAAAACTCCTGCGGAAATCCGCAGGAGTTTTTTGTTAACAAAAAGTTTTCTTGTAAGTTTTTGTGAGCAATGGTAAACTTTAGTTGAAAAATATAAAAAAGGAGGCGTTTTTATGCGTTATGAAATTGAAGGAGGCTCTCTTCCCGCATTGGTAATCCAGCTTGAACCCGGCGAAGGTCTTGTAAGTGAATCCGGCGGAAGAACATGGATAAAAGGTCCGATCACAACCGACGTAAAAGCCGACGGAGGTCTTGGCGGAAGCATTGGAAGAATGTTTTCCGGCGAAAGCCTTTTCCTCAACCATTATAAAGCCAAAGGAGCGGGTGAAATCGCCTTTACTTCCTCTTTCCCGGGAAGAATTGTTTCCCGCCAGCTTGCACCGGGCGAAAGCGTAATTTGCCAGAAACGCGCTTTTCTTTGCGCAACCGAAGGCACACAGCTTTCAATTTTCTTCCGTAAAAAAATCGGAGCGGGTCTTTTCGGCGGCGAAGGTTTTATTATGCAAAAGGTCACAGGTCCCGGTCTTGCTTTCTTCGAAATCGACGGTTACTGCAAGGAATATAACCTTGCGGCGGGCGAAGAACTTGTCTGCGACACCGGCGTTGTTGCAATGATGGAGGAAAGCTGCAAAATGGACGTAAGAATGGTCGGAAGCGTTAAAAATGCCCTTTTCGGCGGCGAAGGACTTGTTGATACCGTTATAACCGGTCCTGGAAGGGTCATGCTCCAGACAATGCCGATTTATAAGGTCGCAAGCGCAATTCAGCCTTTCATAGTTCAGGGAAAATAAAATATTCTAAATCAATGCATCAAAATCTTTTTTTAAAACACTATATATACAGAAGATATTTTAAGGAAGTGTTTTTATGAAAAAATACATAGCGGTTGTTCTTGCATTGGTTTTTGTTTTAACTGTCGCATCTTGCAGCAGGGGAGAAAATATTCCTCCGGAGGAAAATATTTCTAAGCCCGCTTCGGAAAGTTCTGAACAAAGCGAAGAATCTGTTGCGGAAAAATCGGAACAGAATGAAGAAATTGAAGAACCGGTTTCTGAAGAGGAACCGCAGATAAAACCTCTTCCGGAAATAGAAGGAGAACCTTTATCCGAAGAAGAAATCGATTTTTTCAACGAGCTGTTTCGTCCAATGCTTAATGATGTGACCGAAGATTTGGAAACAAACCCCTTGAGCCATTTCTTTATGTCATATTATGACGATGTGCGTGAAATGAGTTTTCCGATGTTTGTTTATTATTTCCCCGGTGACGGAGGAAACGTTGATGAGGAAGAATTTCAGAAACTGCGCGAGGTTGAAGCCTGGGGATTTGAAAACTGCAAAACCCTTGAGGATATGGTTGTTCCGGTCCATTCAATTTCGAAAAAAGAAGTGGACGCCGTTCTTATGGAATATGCGGGTATCACTTCCGACGATCTGGATACTTCCGCTGTTGCATATCTGGAAGAATATGATTGCTATTATACTTCCACATCGGATTACGGTCCCGGAACTTTTGTTTGTACCAAAGGAATAAGAGATGGAAATACCATCTATCTTTATGAGGAAGAAGAACCATTTTATATAGCCATGGAATATGGAGAAGGCATGGATATGCTCGTTTTGCAGGAAGATGAAGGCACCTATAAAATAATTTCCCATCAACGCTATAAAAACTCATGAAAAACAATAAAACTCCCTGCCGTTTCCGGCAGGGAGTTTTTTACATCTTAAATTAACCGTAGGGGCGGATATTATCCGCCCGTTTTATATGCTTTTAATCGCAATTTCAAGGGCTTTTGCGATTGTTTCAAGCGGAAGACTGGGTTTATCGTTTGTTTGTTCCGGAATGAACGGAACATGGATAAAACAGGCTTTTGTTTCCGTTTCTTTATAGTGGTTAAGAACGTGATAAATAAGGTCGTTGCAAACGTAAGTCCCTGCGGAATAGGAAACGGAACAGGGAATACCTGCATCAGAAACCGCTGCGGTCATTTTTCTTACCGGAAGAGTGGAAAAATAAGCGTTTTCGCCGCTTTCGACACAGGGAATATCCTTCGGCTGGTTTCCTTCGTTATCCGGAATTGAAGCGAAACGAAGGTTTATTGCAACCATTTCCGGGGTAACGCCGGTTCTTCCGCCCGCCTGACCGACACAGATTATTGCATCGGGGTTTATTTCATTTGCTTTTTTAAGAACAAACTTTGCCGCTTTTTCGAAAACGACCGGAACTTCGATTTTGAAAATTTCAAAATCACCGATTTCTTTTGGAAGGAGCCTTACCGCTTCCCATGAAGGGTTGATTTTTTCTCCGCCGAAAGGTTCAAAACCGGTTATCAAAAGTTTTTTCATAAAAATCACCGCCGAAAAATTTATGAAAATATTTTATCATAAAAGGTTGACGGTTTAAAGTTGTTTTTTTATTTTTTTCAAAGCGCCTTTTTCAAGACGCGAAACCTGTGCCTGACTTATGCCGATTTGGGAAGCAACGTCCATCTGCGTTCTGCCGTCAAAAAAACGCATTGCAAGAATGCGTTTTTCCCTTGGCGAAAGGCTTTTAACCGCTTCTTTAAGAGAGATTTCTTCGATCCATCCGGAGTCTGAATTCTTATCGCTTATTTGATCCATCATAAAAACGGTGTCACCGGAATCGGAATAAACCGGTTCATAAAGTGAAATGGGATCAACAATGGATTCCAAAGAAATTACCACCTGGCTTTTTGGAATATTCATGATTTTGGCTATTTCTTCAACAAAAGGTTCACGTCCGTGCTCATTTATAAAATCCTCTTTCACCTGCATTGCACGATAGGCAATATCGCGTATTGAACGGCTTACCCTGACCGGGCCGGAATCCCTTAAAAACCGCCTTATTTCGCCGATAATCATCGGAACACCATAGGTTGAAAACCGCACGTCAAGGCCCGGATCGAAATTATCTATGGCTTTTATAAGACCGATACAGCCCACCTGAAAAAGGTCATCCGGAGATTCGCCACGGCCGGAAAATTTTTGAACAACACTCAAAACAAGCCGCAAATTGCCGTTTATCATCTTTTCCCGGGCGTTTTTATCGCCGTTTTTTGCAAGTTTCAAAAGCTCGATTTTTTCTGATTCTTTGAGCACCGGAAGCTTTGAAGTGTTGATGCCGCAAATTTCAACTTTTCCGTAATACATAAAAATTCCCCATTCAAAAAAGATTCTGCAAGGTTGATTCTGGGCTTTTGAGCACGAAAATATTCATTTGAGCACCGGATTGAAGGAATGGAAAAAATTGAGCACGAACAAGCAAATAAACAAACGTAAATTCATATACATTACGTTGGGAAGGTGGTGTTTTTTTGCTTTTTACGTTTGAACAACTCAAAGAAAAAGAAATAGTTAATTTGAATGACGGAAAGTGTTTCGGTTTTGCGGATGACGTTCTCATCGACTGTGAAACAAGAAAAACTGTTGCGCTGATA
>JAZQBJ010000075.1:0-8954 GCA_045545715.1 Oscillospiraceae bacterium | reverse complement strand
AGAGTTGTCTTTCCTAAGACCGCTTGGCCTCCGACTTATGTTGTTGAAAAGTCGGATATTCTGGAAAGTTCTTGCAATACCTTTGTGGTTGATGGTTTCCTGGCCTTTTCCGGTAAGATCTTCGCCGTCGAGCCAGAATTTTCCGGTGGTGGGTCTGTAAACACCGGTGATCATATTGAAAACGGTGGTTTTTCCTGCTCCGTTGGGGCCAACAAGACCATAAAGCTGTTTTTCTTTAATTTCAAGGTTAAGATTCTGAACAGCTTTAAGTCCGCCGAAGGAAATTCCGAGGTTTTCGGTTTTAAGAACGATTTTGCTCATTTATTTCTCCTCCTTTCCGGGTTTATCGGGAGTATAGGGAGAAGAAACCTGGAGATCCACAGAAAGGACTTCGTCCATTTTGATCTTGGTGGGAACACGATCCCATTTTGCTTCGTCGTCTTTGTGTTTGGAAGGATTATGGGGTCTGAATCTTCCGATGAAGGTTTTGATGTTGTGCTTTTCGCGGAAAGGTTTAAGGGCCGGCGCGTTATTATAGATAACAAGAACTATAAGAATGAGCGCATAGATAAGGTCCTGAAGAACCGCGAGGTTGCCGGTAAGAATGGTCTGGAGTTCAACATCAAGGAAAGTAATAAGGGTCGCGGCGATTATTGCGCCGTTTATGTTACCCATTCCGCCGAGAACGACCATAACGAGAATCTCAATGGAATAGTTATAGCTGAATTTGGTGCTCTGAACAGTGAAGTTGGAATAGCTGTAAAGAACGCCGGCAATTCCCGCAAAGAAAGAGGAAATTGCAAAAACGAGAAGTTTATATTTGGTGACGTCGATTCCGGTTGCTCTTGCGGCAATTTCGTTATCGCGGATAGCGGTTATTGCTCTGCCGTGTTTGGAACGGATAAGGTTCTGGGTAACGGCAAGGGTTGCAAGAACCATTACAAAAGCGATGATGAAAAGAATGTCTTTATTGAATCTGGGGGTATCCAAACCGAGAGATCCGCCGAAGGATTCCTTGCTGGAGTTCATAAAAACAGAACGTACGATTTCGCCGAAGGCAAGGGTAACTATCGCAAGATAGTCGCCGCGAAGTCGAAGGGCCGGAAGTCCGATAATTATTCCGAAAACAGCCGCAACAACACCGCCGATGAGAAGAGAAACAACAAGGGCAAGCCATTCGCCGAGCATCGGTTCAAGAATAACTGCGGCTTTACCGCCGAGATATGCGCCGATGCACATAAATCCCGCATGGCCGAGAGAAAGTTCACCAAGAAAACCGACAACCATGCTGAGAGAAACTGCAAGGGTTATTGCAATTGCGATTTTTTCAAGAAGATATTTATCGGAACTGTCGATAAAACCGGTGAGAGAAAGTATTGCAAAAACAACGGTTACCGCCGCAACAACGATATAGTTGATATAGTGGTTCCATTTCGTATTTTTAAGGTCAACCATTATACTTTCTCCCTTCTCTTCTTGCCGAGAATACCGGTGGGTTTAACAAGAAGTATGATAATGAGAATAAGGAACTCGATCGCGTCGGTATAAGGAGCGATGAGCGGAATTTTAAGCGAGAATGCTTCGATTACGCCCATAAGGATACCGCCGAGCATTGCGCCGGGAATGGAACCTACACCGCCGATTACCGCGGAAGTGAAAGCTTTGATTCCGGGCATTGCGCCAAGAGTATTTGAAAGGCTGGGAGATTTCATAAGCATGAAAAGTCCCGCAAAAGCCGCAAGGCCGGAACCTATCGCAAAGGTTATCATAATGATTCTGTTTACGTTGATTCCCATAAGCTGTGCAGCGCCCTTATCTTCTGAAACTGCGATCATTGCGCGTCCGGTTCTGGTATATTTAACAAAGAGGCTTAAAGCTGTCATTATTACAACGGAACAGGCAAGGGTTACAAGAACATAAACCGGGACGGTAAGTCCGCCGAAACTTATGCTTCCGAGATCCGCGATGGTTACCATCTTCGGTGCGGAGCCGAAGATCATCTGTGCGGAAGACTGGAGAAGATAGCTTACACCGATGGCGGTGATGAGAACCGCCAGAGGCGAAGCTCCGCGAAGAGGTTTATATGCGATTTTTTCGATGGTGATACCGAGAACTATGCAGGAAAGAACCGCCGCAATAAAGCTTATTACCGGGTTTCCGCTTACGGTAAGTCCGACGTAGATCATATATCCGCCGACCATGATTACATCACCATGAGCAAAGTTGAGCATTTTCGCAATACCGTAAACCATGGTATATCCGAGAGCTATCATAGCGTATGTACTGCCTATGCTCAGACCGTTTATCAATGTTTCAATAAATTCCATAACAATTCCTACTACTTTTATTTAGCATAAATTGCCGGGGCAGAATTCTGCACCGGCAAAATATGATCAATCCTTATTTTTTTCCAAAGAATCCGCTTAATCAGTTAGCTTCTTTAAGAACGTATTTTACAGCGCCTTTTGCAACATAGCCGTTTTCATCCCAGGTGATATTTTCACCGGTTACGCCGCTGTAGCTGAATCCACCTTCGAACTGAGCTTTAAAAATATCGCTGAGGTCGGAAGCGGAAATGGTAACATCAATGGTTTCGCCTGCTTCGATTGCTGCTTTCATTGCGTTATAAAGTGCATAAACGCAGTCATAGGCGGAAGCACCGAACTGGTTGAGGGTATCGGTTCCGAATTTTTCGGTGTATTTTGCGATATATTCTCCTGCAGCACCTTCGGTTGCGTTGGAGTCAAAGTGAGAAAGCATGGAAACTTCCTGGGGAATTACGGAGAAATCTTCGAACTGACCTGCAAGACCGTCGAAACCGTCGCATCCATAGTAAACAGCGTCATCTGCGATGATGCCTTTTGCCTGAGTCATGAAGATGGAAGCAGGCTGATAATAGATGGGCATGAATACGAAACTGCAGTCTTTAAGAGTGGAGATCTGGGAAGAGAAGTCGGAAGCTTCACCGGTGAAAACAGTTTCAACGATAGAGATGGAAGCATCGAGGTTTTCTTTGAACTGTTCGAAAATACCGTTGGAATAAGCGTCATCGGATTTATAGAAAACGCCGATTTCGGTAAGACCGAGGGAGTTTACATATTCTGCAGCAACTTTACCCTGGTTGCCGTCTGCGAAGCACATCTGATATCCGTTATCGAATTCGGGGATCTTATCGCCGGAAGCGGAAGGGGTAAGGAAGAATACGTTATCTTCTACGGAAAGTTTGCTGAATTCAAGTCCGGGGCCGGTGGTTACGGTACCGAGAGAAATCTGCATGCCGCCTTCAAGCATGGAAGCATAGTTTGCAGCAACTTTGGTTGCATCGTGGGTATCGTCGGTTGCAATAAATTTGAACATAACGCCGTTAAGGCCGCCTGCTGCGTTGATCTCATCAACAGCCATCTGTGCGGAGTTTGCAACAGCGGTGCCATAAACTGCTGCGGCGCCGGTAAGCGGACCGGAAACACCGATTACGAATTCGGTATTGTTTTCAGTATAGTTTGCTCCGCCGGAACATGCTGCAAAGCTGAAAAGCATTACGAGAGCCATGATTGCAGCAAAGAATTTTTTGAAAGTGGATTTCATCTTTAAGACCTCTTTTCAACGATTTAAAGTGATTGAATTTATAATAGCACAATTTTTTTGATATGTTAATAGTGAGTAATTACAAAATTTGAATAAATTTACACTGCGTTTTTGTGAATATTATTTAAAATAATATGTATAAGTTATATTATATATAAAATTCTCTTATACTTTGCCTCACTCATACCTACAAATGTATAATTATTAGTTTTATGCGATTATTATTGCATAAACTTGTAAAATTCAACATCTTTTTCAGCTTTTAAAAAACATTGCTTCCGGCCTCGCAATATGGTAAACTGTTGTTGATAATTCAACGGAAGTTGATTTTTTTGACAGGATGTGATCCCCCATGAAAATAAACGCAAAAAAAATGTCTTTTGACGAAGTTCAGAAACTTCCCAAATTAAAACACAAAACCCCGAGAATGCCCAGCAAACTTCTCGCAACGGTGGTCCGCATTGCGGTGGAACCCACCCTCAGACAAATCAAATTTTCCTATACCGAAGAAAGAATGGATCTTATCGGGAAAAACGAACCCTGCCTTATCCTTATGAACCATTCCAGCTTCACCGATATGAAGCTTGCTTACGGAATTTTTTATCCGAGAAAACTCGGAATAGTAACCTCCGTTGACGCAATGTCCGGAATTCTCGGAAAACTCATGCGAATCCTCGGCTGCACCCCGACACACAAATATATCACCGATATTTCCCTTCTCAAAGATATCGAATATATGCTTCGGGTAAACAAAAGCAGCGTTCTTATGTATCCGGAAGCGGGATATTCTTTTGACGGAAGAACCACCGTTCTTCCGAAAAAAATGGGCGTTTTGCTGAAGCGTCTTGGCGTTCCGGTGGTAACGGTAATTACCGAAGGCGCCTTTGCAAGGGATCCGCTTTATAACATGCTCCAGATCCGCGATGTTAAAGTAAGCGCACATGTAAAATGCATTGCCACCGCTGAGGAACTCAAGGAAAAATCCGTTGCTGAACTTGATGCCCTGATCGACGAAGCTTTTTCCTTCGATAACTTTGCATGGCAGCGTGACAACAAAATCGTCATCGACGAGCCTTTCCGTGCAGACGGTCTGCACAGAATCCTTTACAAATGTCCCCATTGCGGCGCGGAAAACGAAACGGAAGGCAAAGGAACAAAAATTTCCTGCAAAGCCTGCGGAAAAGAATGGGAAATGGACGAATACGGTCAGCTTTCCGCGCTTTCCGGCGAAACTGAATTTTCCCATATCCCGGATTGGTACGATTGGCAGAGAGAATGTGTCCGCAAGGAAATTGAGGACGGAACTTATTCGCTCGATACCGAGGTGGATATCGCCGTTCAGGTCAACCTTGACGGAGTCTGCATGATAGGAAAAGGCCGGCTTACCCACGGACCGGAAGGCTTCCATCTTACAAGCGATGACGGAAAGCTTGATTACAGCCAGTCCGCCCTTGCAAGCTACACCATCTATTCCGACTATTACTGGTATGAGATAGGCGACGTCATCGGAATCGGCGATACGGAATATTCCTATTTCTGCATTGTGGACAAGGGCGTTTCCGTAACAAAAGCTCGCCTTGCCGCCGAAGAAATTTATAAAATTGCGAAAGCAAACCGCAGAAAACCAAAAAAAGCAATCGAAGAATAAAAAATGAGCACCGTTTTTAAAACGGTGCTCATTTTGTTTTATCCGCATGCTCATGCGTTTTTTATTATTTGAGATATTCGCCGATTTCGTTTGCGCCAAGGATTGCGGCATAAACATCTTCGGGAGTAACTTCGAAAGGCATATTGCCAACGGTATCGCCGGGTGCGCAGACGGTTTCTGCAACAGCCATGATTTCTTCAGGTTTGATTTCGGTTACGTCAAGATCTGCAAGAGTGGTGGGAAGACCGACTTCCTGGCAAAGGGAGATAACTTCTTCGATTTCTTCCTTGGGTGCGTTTTCGAGAACAAGCTGAACAAGAACACCGAAAGCAACTTTTTCGCCATGATAGAATTTATGGGTTGCTTCGATTGCGGTAAGGCCGTTGTGAACAGCGTGTGCTGCTGCAAGGCCGCCGGATTCAAAACCGATACCGGAAAGGTAAGTGTTCGCTTCGATGATGTTTTCAACAGCTTTGGTGCAGACTTTGTTTTTAACTGCAAGATATGCCGCTACGCCGTCTTCAAGAAGGGTGTCATAGCAGAGTTTTGCAAGAGCAAGAGCGGTTTTGGTGGGTTTTCCGCCAACGCAGTTGCTTGCCTGGCTCTGTGCGCAGGCTCTTGCTTCAAAATAGGTTGCGAGAGCGTCGCCGATACCTGCTGCAAGAAGTCTTTCGGGAGCTTTGGAAACGATATCGGTATCAACAAGAACAATGTTGGGGTTGCTGGGAAGGAAGAGATATTTTTCAAAAACGCCTTCGTCGGTATAGATTACAGAAAGTGCGGAGCAGGGAGCATCGGTGGAAGCGATGGTGGGAACGATTACAACGGGTTTTCCGGTATAGTAACCGACTGCTTTTGCGGTGTCGTGGGTTTTGCCGCCGCCGATACCAACAACAACTTCGCCGCCTTTTTCTTTAAGGACTTCGATAACGCGGTTGATTTCGGTCATGGAGCATTCGCCGCCGAATTCTTCAACCTCGTATTTTTTGTCGCCCATGCCTGCTTCAACAGAAGGCATTACGATGGGTTTTACAAATTTGTCAACAAGGATGAACATGGAATCGCCGATTGCGCCGGCGTGTTTTGCAAGGTTAACAAGTTCTCCTCTGCCCTGGATATATCTGGTAGGGCTGCCGATGATTTTTGCCATAGTGATTTCTCCTTTTTGTATAAAAATTAACACATATATTTATATCACAGTGTTAAATTTTTGTCAACAGGAAACAACCGACTGCAAATAAAAAAATCCGGACTTTCGGCGGGTGTCCGTAAAACAGTTAACGGAGCGTATCGGCATCGATACGCTCCGTTTCTTATGTAGTTGTAAACGCCCTTGGCTCTCCCTTTGGGAGAGCTGTCACCGCAGGTGACTGAGAGGGGCTTGCAGCCGGCTTTGAATAGTAATGTCAATTTGTTCGCACACTCCACGAAAATCCCTGTCAATATCCCGGTTGGAGAACCGCAAAACCTCCAATCCAAGAGCAGTTAGGAATTGAGAACGCTCAGTATCATAGGCTACTCCCTGAGGCTCATAATGCTGAGAACCATCCACTTCGATAACCAACTTTGCAGAGGAGCAGTAGAAATCCACGATAAATCTGCCAATGATCCGCTGCTTGTAAATCTTAACCGGATATTTGCGGAGAAAAAGATACCAGAGCTTGCGCTCGTGGGGTGTCATTTCCCTGCGGAGCCGCCGTGCATTTTCCAGTTGCGTGTTATCTTTTGGTATAGTCATGTTCACCCTCTCCGTCCTCGCTTTGCTCGGCCACCTCTCCCAAAGGGAGAGGCAAGTGACGCACCCAACGCACTACACCGGACGGTGTATAGAAGTGCGCCCTTGATCTGTTCGACATATTGGAATTTATCTGCCTTCTTCAAACTTAACTTTAGAGGGATATCTACTTTCGTTCATCTCTGATTTGACTTTGGCGACTTGCTCTATATCAATGTCATAAATGTTTGCTATGGCTAAAGCATAATAAATGACATCCCACAATTCTTCATCAACTGTTCCTAAAATATCGGTGCTGTTTTGTGCTTTCAAACCTTTTCTCATAGCGCGAGATAGTTCTCCGACTTCCTCGGACAGTTTCAAAAAGTAGTCCTTCAGCAGTTCGGGATGATAGTCTTTTTCTTTGATATATTTCTGTAAATATTTAATTGTCGTATTTCCATCCATATAGTTTTTCACCTCGTCAAATTCAAGTTTGTCTAATTGTTTTATTTTATCACATTGCTGAAAGATATACAAGAACAGCCCCGACAGATAGTCTGTCGGGGCTGAAACTGTTTTACGAGTACCCGCCATTTGTCCGGATTTTTCATTCTTCGGTATCTGGATCATTTTCTATAACAAGGTTATCGGTATTATACATAACCTTTGCATTGTTGTCGCGGATAAGTTCCCTGAACAATTCGTTTCCGGTGACTTTATCAACACATATCCTAAAAACCTTTCCCTTCCGGTAAACCGCATCGCCTTTTCTTACAAAACGCTCGTTTTCGGTTTTTATATGATATTTCAATGCTGGGTTTTCGGAAGCGCGGAGTTCGCCGCAAAGATGTGTTTCCGTAACATAAGTAAACAGCTGATATGTAATATCCGTTTCGTTCTTAAAACGGTAGTCAAGATAATTATATAATATCGATGTGCCTGTTCCAAAAGGCACCTGCCTGTTGTAATCCGGAAACAAATCAATTCCGTCGTGGTGATGATGTTCAACGACAGTCAGAGGAGCATGCAGAACCATCCAGTGTATGAGATTTGTGAACTGGCATAAACCGCCGCCTACTCCGGCTTTGACTTGATTTTTAAAAAGCGTAACGCCTTCTTTATATCCTTTTGATTCTGTTGGGTTTCCCACAAGCCTCCAGAAGGAAAAAGTTTCTCCCGGGCGAATCAGAATCCCATTTATTTTTGGCGCGCTTATTGCAAGGTTTACCGCCTTGTTATCCTGGAGTTCCGGCTCCGTATTTCCGAGTTTTCTTCTTATAAGCGAATTGTGCCTGTATATGACAATCGGCAAAAATTCTTCCTGCCTATCCTTTGAAAAACAGTTGCCTGAAAACAAATCTTTAACTTTACGAACCATCCTACATTTGAATACGGATATTTTATAAGTTGTCGGAGAAATCTGGCAAAAAAGTTTTCTACTCATAAGCATCCTCCAAGACAAATTTTTAAACATAGATCAACGGCTTTAATATAGCATACAGGCTTTTGGTTTTCAAGAAATATGCGTTTTGGGAATAATTATATAGTTGGCAATATAAAAACCCGGACTTTTGTCCGGATTTTTTTATTCTTCAAGAAGCTTTATTGCGTTCAGGTATTTTTCTCTTCTGTTCAACGCTTTTTCGTCAACAACATCTAACCGCGATAAATCCGAATTGTGTTTTAAGTCCGCAAGCTTTACCGCTTTTGCAATGGGATTGTTTTTTATTTCGCGCACATAATCCATATATTCCACACCGTCAGCATGAGTCATCAATGCAATCGCCTCTGTAATATTCTTACCGAACCCCATACTTGTCAAATCTTCAATTGTATAATCCGTATCTTCTATCAAATCGTGCAGCAAGGCCACAACCGTTGTTTCTTCGGTCTGCATTTGTTCCGCCAGGTGGAACGGATGGAACACATATGGCATACCGCTTTTGTCAACTTGTTCCTTGTGTGCCTCAAAGCACAATTTCAGGGCCATCTTTGTCATAGGGG
>JAZQBJ010000074.1:0-8645 GCA_045545715.1 Oscillospiraceae bacterium | reverse complement strand
TAAACGGAACTTTATCTCCGGTTAATAAAAATTTTACCTCTCTTTAACAAAAACCGCCTTCTTTCGCCTTGTAATAAGAAGGATTTTCCTATATAATATATTATAAGTAACTATGTTTAACTTTAAGGAGGAACCAATGCCATCTGTTCTTTCCGGCGGAATCCAATCCGCTGTCTATCTTCTTGTAATAAGACTTATTGTTGCGCTTATTGCGCTTCCGATACACGAATATTCCCATGGTTATGCAGCTTACAGAATGGGGGACTATACCGCCGAAAGGCAGGGAAGACTCACCCTCAATCCTCTTGCGCATTTTGATCCGATAGGTACAATTGCAATTATTCTTTTCGGCTTCGGGTGGGCAAAACCTGTTCCGATAAATCCGCTTAATTTTGAAAATCCGAAAAAGGGAATGATGCTTTCTTCCCTTGCCGGTCCGCTTTCAAATATCGGACTTGCCTTCCTTTCAATGGTTCTTTATAAGTTAAGCTACATTCCCGCATATATGGGAGCTTCCGGAGCGTTTTTTGCAACAATCCAGACCTTTTTGCTCTATATGATAAGCATAAATATAACTCTCGGCGTATTTAACCTTCTGCCGATACCTCCGCTGGATGGTTCGAGAATTGCAACCTATTTCCTTCCGCAGAGAATTTATTTCAAAATAATGCGGTATGAAAACATTATTTTTATCGGTCTTATGATCGCCCTTTGGTTCGGCGTTCTTGATGGCCCGATAAGCTTTGTAAGCAGTTCCGTTACCGGAATACTTGATTTTATAACAAGACCGATAGACTGGCTTACGGCCATTCTTGCAATCAGATTTTAATTTTTTGATTTTGGGGATAGAATTTTGAGCGAAAAACTTAACTATAAACTGGAGGCTTTTGAAGGGCCTCTTGATCTGCTTCTTTTTCTTATTCAGAAGCACAAACTTAACATCTGTGATATAAACATTTCGGAACTTCTCGAGCAATATACCCAGTCCATCAAAGATATCGAAAATTTTGAGGATATGGACGATGCGGCGGATTTTCTCGAAATGGCCGCAAGGCTTGTTTATATAAAAACCGCAATGCTTCTTCCTCGCTATGATGATGAGGGAGAAAAACTCCGCCAGGAACTTCAGGGAGAACTTATTGAATATCAGGCGTGCAAAAAAATCGCCGCGGAACTTAAAGAAAGATTTTGCGGAAACAGCATTTTTTCAAGAAAACCCATGCCGATAGAAGCGGATAACACCTATACAAGAGTTCACCCGACGGAAGATATCCTTAAAGCATATCTTTCTGCCCTTGGAAGAAAACAACGCAAGCTTCCGCCGCCCGTAGAGGCTTTCAGCGGCGTTGTTCATAAAAAGCTGATATCTGTTCCCTCAAGGGCAATAATCCTTTTAAAACGCCTTTATCGCCGCACAAAGCTGAAATGGAACGAACTTTTCTCAGGTTCAACAAGAAGCGAAAGCGTTGCAATGTTTCTTGCTGTTCTTGAACTTGTTAAAAAGGGAAGAATAAACGTCGGCGATGATAACACAGTCGAACTCAACAAAGAAAATAAAAGAAAAAAATTGAAAGAAGGTGACGAAACTGCAGCTGGAACAATATGAAAAAATAGCCGAAGCAATTCTTTTTGCCGGCGGAGAACCCGTCGATCAGAAAGTGGTTGCGCAGGCTATGGAAGTTGATGAAGATGCCGCAGTGGCGGTTCTTGAAAGTCTTAAAACAAAATACGAAAAATTTGAAAGCTCGGTGGAAGTACGCCGGCTCGAAACCCAGTGGCAGCTTTGTACCAAAGCGGAATATGAACCCTATATCCGCGGAGCTTTTGAGATAAAACGCAACGCTCCTCTTTCCCAGGCTGCGCTCGAAGTTCTTGCGATAATCGCCTATAACCAGCCGGTAACAAGAGCCTTTGCGGAACAGGTCCGCGGGGTGGATTCCTCCGGCGTAATTTCAACTCTTGCGGAAAAAGGACTTATCGAGGAAGCGGGAAGGCTCGATCTTCCCGGAAAACCGATTGCTTACCGCACAACTCCGCTTTTCCTTCGTTCCTTCGGTCTTGAATCTCTCGAAGATATGCCGCCCATTGCGGACGAAGCGGAGATTGAAGAAAAACTTCTTTCTTCCGAGCTCGAAGATCAGCAGTCCCTTTTCGACAGTGAAGAATAATTTTTGAAAAATCAGAAATAAGGAGGCGATCGAATGACGGGCTGGCTTATATTTTTCGGAATAATCCTTTTTCTTCTCGGAATTTTAATGCTTCCGGTCCGCGCGGTCGCTGATTATAAAACTGATTTCAATCTTAAAATCAAGTTTCTTGTTTTTTTCAGCTATACGGTTTTTCCGATGAAGGAAAAGAAAAAAGAGGAAAAAACAAAGGAAGAAAAACCGAAAACCGAAAAATCTTCTGAAAAACCGAAAAAAGAAAAACGAAAAATGACCGTTGAGGAAATTGTCGATATGGTTATCGACATTGTTCAAAAATACGGTCCCGGCGCAAAAATGATACTTCGGAACATAAGGTTCCATAGGCTCGAACTTTATTGGAAAGTAGGCGCGGAAGACGCCGCCGCCTGCGGAATAAAATACGGAAAGATCTGCGCATGGCTTTCGGGTGTTCTCGGTTTTTTCAGAAACCTTATGAAAATCGAAAAAGCAAAATTCCGCGTTTTTCCGGATTTTATCTGCGAAAAAGACGAAATATACGGCGGGGCGGATCTGGAATTCAATCCGCTTATTGTAATTACCGGCGCTTTAAGAATGGCTTTAGTTTTTCTTAAAGATATGTTTAAAAACATGAAATCAAAACCGCAAAACAGATCCGCAAAACAGCGGAAGAATATAAACGCAAAGGAGAGTGCTTCAGCATGAGCGAAAAAAATCTTGAGGGTATGATAAATATTTCCCTTGAAAAAGTTAAGGGAATGGTGGATTCCAACTCCATAATCGGTGCACCTATCTATACCGCCGACGGTACCACCATTATTCCGGTTTCCAAGGTGAGCGTAGGATTTGGTTGCGGCGGTTCGGATTTTCCCTCCGCAAGCCCGAAAGAAATGTTCGGCGGCGGCACCGGCGGCGGCGTTACGATTCAGCCCGTTGCGTTTCTTATCCTTAAAGGCGAAAGCGTAAGAATGATACAGATAGCCGATAAAAACAGCGTTGTGGAACGCGTTGCAAACATGGTTCCGGATGCAATCGATACTTTTTCAAGCCTTATCAGCAAGAAAAAGAACGCAGATAACGTAACCGTTGAATCCGCAGAACCAGCAATTATCGAAAAAGTTCCGGAGGAACCGGTTCAGGAATAAACAAAAAACACCCCGCATAAATTTTTGCGGGGTGATGCCTTTTGCGTAAAATAACAGCACTGTTTTTTGCCGTGCTCGTTTGTTTTTCTTTGAGCACGGAGTGCTTTTCCGTTCCGAAAGGTGCTGTGCTCATCGACGGAGAAAACGGCAGAGTGTTTTTTGAACATAATAAAGACGAAAAACTTCCAATGGCAAGCACGACAAAGATTATGACGGCGCTCATTGCCCTTGAGGAAGAAAATATTGATGAGTTTTTTTCCGTAACCAAGGCTGAGGTAACCGTTGAAGGTTCTTCAATGGGTCTTTTGCCGGGAGATTTGGTGACTCTACGGACTCTTGCAGAAGGGATGCTTCTTGCTTCCGGAAACGATGCCGCAAATGCCGCGGCAATAAAAATTTCAGGTTCGTTAAAAGAATTTGCAGAGCTGATGAACAAAAGAGCGAAAGAGATGGGTTTGGAAAGCACCTCTTTCGAAACGCCCTCCGGTCTTGACGGAAAAAATCATTTTTCAACCGCTTATGATATGGCGATTCTCGCTAAAAACGCCTTGAAAAATCCGGATTTTGCCGCAATTTGCGGAGAAAAAAGCCTTCGGTCGGAATTTGGAAATCCTCCATATTCAAGAGTTATAACGAATCACAACCGGCTTTTAAAAACTTTCGATGGCGCAACAGGAGTTAAAACCGGATTCACGAAAAAAGCAGGGCGATGCCTTGTTTCTTCCGCGGAAAGGGAAGGGGTTTCGCTTATCTGCGTAACTCTCGGATGTCCGGATGACTGGAATTATCATACGGCGCTTTATGAAGAATATTTCGGAAAACTGAAATCCGTGACATTTGAAAATCCGGCGGGGAAAATTGAAATTCCTGTTTGCGGCGGAACGAAAAAAGCTGTTATTGCTGTTCCGAAAAAAGTTTCCGTTTCTCTTTTTGAAGGCGAAGCGGAAAAGATAAAAACCGTTATAAGCAAGCCGCCTTTTCTTTTTGCGCCGGTTGAAAAAGGCGATATCGTCGGAAAAGTTCTGTTCTATCTTGACGATATGCTTGTTGCAGAAACTCCGCTTCTTGCGGAAAATAATGTTGAAACAATTTCCGAAAACAAAGGTTTTTGGAATAATATAAAAGATATTTTTTAGTTTTGAGGAGAATAAAATGAAGGATACAAGAATTCAGAAAGCAATTTCCGATTCCGGCTACACTTCCCGAAGAAAAGCGGAGGAACTTATTGCCGCAGGAAAAGTAAAAGTCAACGGTCACCTTGCGGAAATCGGAATGAAAGTTGACGTAAGAAAAGATATAATCACCATCAACGGTGAAGAAATCAGAACCGGAGTTGGAGAAAAACTCTGGTACGTTGCCCTCAACAAACCCCGTGGTTTTGTAACAACAACTTCCGACGAAATGGGAAGAAAAACCGTAATGGATCTTGTTACCGATATTCCGGCGAGGATCTATCCTATCGGACGCCTTGACCGCAACAGCGAAGGTCTTATCCTTCTTACCAACGACGGCGCTTTTGCTAACATGGTTATGCACCCCAGCGGCAATATCCAGAAAACCTATCGCGTAACCGTCCGCGAAACCGGAATTGAGGAAAAACTTATCAAACTCTCCGAAGGAGTAAAAATCGATTCCGGATTTGTCCGTCCGGTTTCCGTAACCGTTCTTGAAGAAAACGAAGAACGCACAGTTCTCCAGTTTATTATTGCCGAAGGCAAAAACCGCGAAATCAGAAAGATGTGTGAAGCGGTTGAACTCACCGTTATCCGCCTTAAGAGAACCGCTATCGGCGTTATAAGACTCGGAATGCTCCAGCAGGGAAAATGGCGCGAACTGACCAAAGAGGAACTTACCGGCCTTCATAACCTTTCCAGAAAAGGCGTTCCCGGCGAACAGACTCCGAAAAAGAATGCCGGCAGAAAACCTCTTGAAAAACATTCCGGAGCAAAACCCGCAGCAAACAAACCCGCAAAACCAACCATGAAATTTGCAAGAAGACCTTGATAAAAAAACAGCCGCCGAAGATTTTTCGGCGGCATTTTTATTTATAAATGGGAGAAAGATATGTCAAGAAGCGAAGAAGTTGAACTCACAAATATGTGCATGATTTCCGACGGAAAAGGAAGCGTGCTTGTTCAGAATAAAATCGGAAATGCCGATTGGAGCGGCTGGAATTTTCCAGGCGGGCATGTTGAAAAAGGCGAATATATAACCCCTTCGGTTATTCGTGAAATTCGGGAAGAAACGGGATTTACCGTTGAAAAACCTCGTCTTTGCGGAATAAAGGAATTTCATAAATTAAAAGACGGAAAGCGTTATATAGTTTTTCTTTATGTTGCGGAAGAGTTTTCCGGAGAACTGAAATCTTCCGAGGAAGGGGAGATATTCTGGTATCCGCTTTCTGAACTTATAAAATCGGATAAACTTATAGACGGCTTTGGCGAAATGCTTTCTGTTTTTACCGATGAAAATATAAGCGAAGTTTTTTATGAAAGAACGGCAGAAGATTTGAAAACCGTTTTTATGTGAACAGAAATAAAAAAAGTCCCGGACAGTTTGTCCGGGACTTTTTCGTGAATTTTCAGAAATTAAAGATAGATGTTAAGTGCATAAACTGCGAGGGTGATTACAAAGAAAACAATTGCAAGAACTTTGGTCATGCGAGCAAGTTTTGCGTTGTTGCTCTTTGCTTCAGCTGCGGAAGCGGAAGCGCTTTTTCCGGAAAGAGCGGAAAGGCCGTCAGCTTTGCTGCTGCTCTGGAAAAGAACAGTAACAGTTACGAGAACGCAGGTTATGATAAGAAGAATACTTCCGATAATTTCATATACAGTCATGATAAACCTCCAAAAATAACACGATAGCTATAATATAATACCACAGCTATCGCTCTTTTGCAAGGGCTTTTTTAGCATTTTATCAAAAAATTGGCTGTTTTATAAGGTATTATAATTGCTTTTACGGTAAAAATATTGTCAAGCATATAAGTTCCGAGAAAAAAGCGTTTGCGTTGATTATTAACCGGAACAAAAGTGCTTTTTTGATTAAGGACGCCGTGCTTAACAGGCGTCCTTGTTTTTTGTTAAAAATCAGATGAAGTCAGGGATATCTTCGGTTCCCTCGAATTCAACAAAACGGTCTTCATAAGTTCCGTCGAGCATTTTTGCAATTTTTTCGCGGCGGGGATACATTACCTCAAAAGCTGCGAAAGCCGCAAAAATTGCGATGAAGGGAGTAAGATATTTAAGTGCTTTGTTTGCGGAAATTCCAAAAAGAACTCCAAGGAGAAGAACGAGAAGATAGCACCAGAAATAATCCTTGTATTCAAAATCCTCGGCGATATCTCTTGCTCTGTCGAACCATTTTCTGCAGAATGCGTACATAAATCAAATCTCCTTTCGGTATATAAAAATATTATAAACTGATTTGTTCAAAAAGGTCGCCTTCTTTTGGAATAGCGCCCGCTGCGGGAAGGTTTCTTGTTCTGAAGCGATGCGCGTTTTCAAGCATTCCATCGCTGAAAGGTTTTGCACCGGAAACAACGGCGTTTTTCTTAAGGGTCATAACCGCAACGCCCTGGGTATCTCTTGCTGCTTTTGAAGGAACAGCGCCGGTGTGAACAAGAAGAAGTCTTCCGCCGGAAGAGGAGAGAAGGAATTCCTTATCCTCTTCAATATTATGGCACGAAACAAGGGGCGATTTATCGGAATATGCACCGATAAGTTTTTTGCGCCTTGTTTTTGTTTCATAGGAAGAAAGGGGAACTTTTGCTGCTTTTCCGTTCTCAAAAAAGAATACCATAAAACCGGTATATTTTTCAACCACTGCCATAAAAATTGCGCTTTCGCCCTCATCAAAACCAAGTTTTGAAGGGATATAATCGCCCATTACGCTGGTTTTTGTATCTTCAAAATCACAGGCTCTGGTTTTATAAACCTGGCATTTGTTACTGAAGAACAAAAGCTCAACGGCGTTGTGGCTTTCGGTGGAAAAGATGATTTCGTCGCCTTCCTTAAGTTTATGTTCGCCGGACATTCGAAGCGACTGGGGGGTGATTTTTTTGAAATATCCCTCTTTCGTAAAGAAAAGGTTTACCGGATAATCCGGAATTTCTTCCTCTTCGGCAACTTCTGCGGTTTCGCTTACGTAAATAATCTCGCTTCTTCGCGGCTGGTCATATTTCTTAATGACTTCCTTAAGATCATCAATAATGAGATTATTGATTTTTTTCGGGTCGTTAAGAATAATTTCCATTTCGGCGATCTCTTTTTTAAGGTCGCTGATGTCGGCTGTGCGCTTGAGGATATATTCACGGTTGAGGTGACGGAGTTTTATTTCCGCAACGTATTCCGCCTGAATCTGGTCGATTCCGAAGCCGATCATAAGGTTGGGAACAACTTCGCTTTCGCTTTCGGTTTCGCGGATAATTTTTATCGCCTTGTCGATATCAAGAAGAATTTTCTGAAGACCTTTGAGGAGATGGAGTTTGTCTTTTTTGCCTTTAAGGTCAAAATAAATTCTTCTGCGAACACATTCGTGTCTGAATGCGACCCATTCGTTGATTATCTGGCGAACGCCGAGGACCATCGGTGAACCGCCGATAAGAACGTTGAAGTTTGCGGAGAAGGAATCCTCGAGAGGAGTGCTTTTATAAAGCTTCTGCATCAAAGCGTCAGGATCAATTCCGCGCTTGAGGTCAATTGCAATTTTAAGACCGGAAAGGTCGGTTTCGTCGCGGATATCCGAAATTTCGGTAATCTTTCTTGCCTTAACAAGTTCAAGAATCTTATCGATAATTGCTTCAACGCAGGTCGTTGCGGGAATTTCGGTTATTTCGATACATTTGCTCTTTTCATCAAAGCGATATTTGGAACGGACTTTGATGCTTCCGCGGCCGGTTTCATATATCTTGGTCAGCTCGTCCTTATCATAAACAATAAGTCCGCCGCCTGCAAAATCCGGCGCAGGAAGAGTTGAAAGAATATCGTGTTCCGGGTCTTTTATAAGTTTAATGGTGGTTTCACAGATTTCAGAAAGTCTGAAAGGACAGATCTGCGAAGCCATACCGACAGCGATACCGACGTTGAAGTTGACTAAAATGGAAGGGAAGGTAACCGGGAAGAGAGAGGGTTCCTTCATGGTGCTGTCATAGTTGTCAACAAAATCAACGGTATCTTTATCAATGTCGCGGAAAAGTTCCGCAGAAATCTTATCAAGTTTCGCTTCGGTATAACGGGAAGCGGCGCAGACCATATTTCTGGAATATGCCTTACCAAAGTTACCTTTGCTGTCGATCCAGGGATGAAGCAAAGCGGCATGTCCTCTGGACATACGGACC
>JAZQBJ010000073.1:0-1787 GCA_045545715.1 Oscillospiraceae bacterium | reverse complement strand
GTTGATAAAATGAAAACAATAGGAAACATCCTTTGGGTGATTTTCGGAGGATTTTTGCTTTGGCTCGAATGGGTTTTTGCGGGACTTCTCCTTTGCATTACCATTATAGGTATTCCCGCCGGAGTTCAGTGTTTTAAAATCGCCGGACTTGTTCTTACACCTTTTAAAAAGGATATCAGTTACGGAAGCATCAGCTTTGGCAACACCTTCCTCAACATTCTTTGGATAATGGTTTTCGGTTGGGAAATCGCCCTTACGGCTCTTGGCTGCGGAATCCTTTGGTGCATCACCATTGTTGGTATTCCTTTCGGCAAACAGTTCTTTAAATATGCGGCGCTGAGCCTTGTTCCTTTCGGAGCGAAAGTTGAAAGAAAACCGGCTTTTTAAGCAAGTTATATGAATGAAGACAACAGCATAAAGCAATAAAAGCGTAAAAAGCAAAAATATTAAAAAATTTTAAGAAAGGTCCGTTTTTTATGCAACAAAAACGGGCCTTTTATGTACTAATATAGTATAGAGAAAGATTTTGACAAAAAGCGAGGGGATATGATGAAAAACTTCAAAAAATTGGCGGCACTGATAATGGCGGCGGTACTTTTGGTAACGACCTTTGCCGGATGCGGCAAAACGGAAAAACCATCTTCCGAAATGCCGGAATTTATTTATGTTCCCACCTATACAAAAATCACCCTTCCGGAAGGCATCAGCTGGCTCGGAAGCGTTCAGTATATCGGCGGAAGATTCTATGCGGTGGCGGATTCTCAGGTTGAGGGGAAAACCATAACCGATGAGGCCACCGGCGAAAGCTATACCGAAACCAAATACGTACAGAAGCTCCTTTCTTTTGATGATAAAGGCGGAGATTTCAAAGAAGTAGCTACCATCGGAATGGATAACTATTGGGACGAAAACGGCGGATATTCCGAATACATCAATAACGTTATTGAAACTTCGGAAGGACTCGCCGTAACTATTTCCAGAAATACTGTTTCCTATGATGCTCCGGAGGGCATTACTTCCGAAGATCCGTCTTTCTGGGAATATGAAAACAGCACCCTTGAACTCATTTTTGCAAAAATCAACGAGGACGGAACCCTTGGTGAAGAAAAGGTTTTCTATACCCGCAACAACAAAAACAACGCTCAAGACGTTGAAGCGGAGTTTTATCCGAACTATTTTGTTCTTGGAGAAAACGGAAATTTCTATGTGGGTTCCTGGAACGCGATACGCGTTTACGGTGCGGATTCAAAAGAAATTTACAGAATCGAAAATCTTGACGAAAGCGGAGTCAATGGTCTTGTAAAACTTAAAGACGGTTCCGTCGGCTGCCTTGTATGGGCAGAAACCGGCATGAAAGTCGCCGTTATTGACGATGCGAAAAAAGCCCTCGGCGAAAAATATGATCTTCCGGAAAACGTATATTCCGTTTCTTCCGGCGGCGGAGTTTATGACTTTATCTATGGAACCGGCAGCGGAAACGGCATCGGTTTTTATGATATAGAAAAAGGCGAAGGCGAAAAACTCCTTGACTGGCTGGATTCCGACGTGGATTCTTCCAGCGTATATCCGGAAAGAGTTTTTGTAAAGGACGAAGAAAACCTTATCGCATTTGAGGAAACCTGGAACGAAGAGGGAACGGTATATAATCTTATCGCTCTTAAAAAGACGCCCTCTTCCGAAGTTAAGGAAAAGAAGATCATCACCCTCGCAAGCATTTTTACCGATTATGAACTTCGCCAGAAAGTTCTTGAATTCAATAAAACCAATCCCGAATACCGCATCAGGAT
>JAZQBJ010000072.1:0-1730 GCA_045545715.1 Oscillospiraceae bacterium | reverse complement strand
GACCGCTTGGCCTCCGACTTCAATAATTATCAGTGGGACTTCGTCCGGATGAATCTCAGCTATTACAGCTGGAACCTTCTCGGCGCCGATGATTTTTACCGGGATCTCCGCAAGAAAAAAATCCCTTTCATCGCTTCCGATCCTTTTATGGGCGGAGTTATCCTCGATCCTCCGGAAGAGGTTTTTGATATCCTCAAAAACGGCGACCCTTCCCTTTCAATGGAAGAATGGGCGCTTCGCTGGTTTTATGACAAAAAAGGGTTGCTTTGCATAATTACAGATCCTTCCCGGCCGGAAGAACTTTCAGAATATGCGGAAATTCTTTCCAGCAAGGAGACCCTTAATTCCACAAAAAGGCATTCCATAAAACTTGCCGCGGAAACTTTTATGGCAGAAAACTGCGGAGACACCGACAGATGATTTCCGATGCCTCCGCTATATAAAGTCCGCTTTTGCGGACGCAATATATCTTATGTGAAGGCTTTTATCTTTGGCATAGATGCATGAAAAAACAAAAAATCCGTCCGATTATTCGGACGGATTTTCTTTTTTTCGTTTTTCCCGGAGTTTTTCAAAAAAGCTTTTTAAAAGTGCGGAACATTCTTCCTCGAGAATTCCGGAAATCACTTCCGGTTTATGGTTATACGGCATTTCGAAAAGATTCGTAAGAGAACCGCAGGAACCCGCTTTCGGATCCTTTGCTCCATAGATAACGCGTTTTACCCTTGAATTGATAATCGCGCCTGCGCACATCGGACAAGGTTCCAATGTTACATATAAATCGCATTTCCAAAGGCGCCAGCCGCCAAGGTTTTTGCAAGCTTCATCGATTGCCATGATTTCCGCGTGGCGCAGGGCATTTTTATCTGTTTCCCGAAGGTTCATTCCCCTGCCGACGATTTTTCCGTCCCATACGGCAACAGCACCCACCGGCACTTCGCCAAGTTCGAAGGCTTTTTTTGCAAGAGCGATAGCTTCGCGCATATATTCTTCATCGTTCATAAAAACGCCTCCTTTTTTCCAAGAATCAAAGCAAGAAAATATACTCCGCAGTCATAATAACCGCGCCGATAGACGCAACAATATGCGCCGGAGAGGTAAGGAAATAGAACGCTTTTTTTGCGGGAGAAAGTACCCCCGGTGCTTTTTCAAAGCGGAACATATCCTTATATTTCATCAAAAGTGCTATCAGTGCGATTACCGCAAGTATAACGCAAATAAGATTATACACAAGGTTTATCAAAACCCAGGTTTCCTCCGGCAAATCAAAAAGGAAAAGTTCAAAAACCACCGCAATGCAGTTGTTGATAAAATGTATGATAACGCCGACCCAAAGGGAACCGGTACGCATTACGAAATATCCGATAGCAAGTCCGGCGATAAATGCATAGGGCATCTGGATGAGGTTAAGGTGGAAGATTCCGAAAATGAGCGCGGAAGCAACCAGAGCAAAAATATCTCCGAAACGGCGAAGACTTTGCATCACGATTCCGCGGAAAATCATTTCTTCTATGAAAGCCGGCGCAACCGCAAGAGCAACAAAATAGAGAATAATTCCGGCGACGGTTTTTGGAACATCGTATTCCGGCATTGTGATGCCGACACCGATTGCCTCAAGGCTGTACTGCAGAGCATTGGTTGCATAGGATGCGGCAACGCATGCACCGAGCCCGACAAGAACTCCGCCTGCCGTTAAATCAAATTTTGCTTTTCTGAACGGAAGAGCAACT
>JAZQBJ010000071.1:0-16306 GCA_045545715.1 Oscillospiraceae bacterium | reverse complement strand
GTTGCATCTTCTTTTTCTTCATCCCAAAAAGCGTGATTAAAAAATCCATACCAAGCTTGAAGAGCATCGTTTTTAGTACAATCTTCTTCAAAAAGAACATTCAAATCTTCAAGTTTACTTTTAAGTCTGTTTTTCCAGTTGTTCATTTTTTGAATGTCACTATTTCTTGGTGTCAAATCTCTCCCATTGTCTACAGGTGCTATAACCGATGTGCTACTTTCAAGTCGATTTACAATTTCTTTCATTGTGTAATAAAAAAGCTCATCAATGCGGCTATAAGAATTTTGAAGCTTTTCATCGCATAATACCGTCTGCAACAATCCGCTTGGCATGTTTTTCCATGAATTTCGTGATTTACAAAACATTTTTGAAAGGCGGACCACTTTTCGGAGTTTTCCTTTTGAAAAATCGTTTTGTATTTTAAACCATTCTTTTAGTCCTTTCGGAGTGCGTTCTGTCCAATCGGATCCAGCATGCTCATATATCCAACTATTAGAAATATAATCATAATGTCTTCGGTAAATAGCAAAATCTATATGGTATCCATCAGCATATTTTATTCTAACACAACTGGTCTTTACTTCAGGTTCCGCATTAAATTGTTTTGTTTTTCTTCGAAGAGCATTTGCTATCATGTTCCTTGTAGATTGTGAACCTTTACTGCCGAGGTTGGATTTATCAAAAATAATCGCCACATCGATATCATAATCGTTCTTTTCGTTCTGGACAACCGTAGACATTGCAATGCTTCCTTGTATGCAACTTTCTACAATGGAATATGAGGTACCATTTTCATCGTTATATTCTTTTAAGCCGTCTTTTAGACGTTGAAGGTTTAAATCTTTCTTCCTGTGTAATTCATTTTGGATGTCTTCTGGCAAAACCACACAAGATTTATAAAAAGAATTAAATTTTGAGGATAAATCATACATTCGTTCTCCTCCTCTCGCACATAAAAATAACAAAATCGCATATACATATTATAAAATAATAATTTTGTTATTTCAATAAAATATATATTTAAATAAATTTTGTCCTTTTTGCTGTATTTGATATTTTGAATTAAAATAAGAGGTGATTAAAAATCACCTCTTTGATATTTAAATATTTCTTCGACCCTGTTACGGATGTTATTCATTCGCTCTACCCATTCCAACTGGTTTCTCTCTTTGAGAGTTTCGTTTACGCCTTCCTGTTCTGCCATTTGTCTTATGAGCATTGCTTTCATTTCTTGAGCACATTTATCTATTTCCACGATGTGTTCATTGAGTTTTCCTGTTGTGAGAAGATTTATGAAAAGGATTTTATCATGTTCTTTTATGTATCTGAAATATCTTTGACCGTAGATTTCTATTTTGTATTCTTCCTCTTGAGCTGGTAAAAGATTGGGAAGGTAATAATCTCCACAAAGTGTATAATCCATATTTTCACCTCCATAAGAGCGGTTTTCTTTTTGGTTTTGCATTGATGACTTTTATCATAATGTCATCAACGGCATCTGTATATCTGCATTGCTGAATAAGAGAATTCCTTAAATCATTAAGCGCATTTATTACGATTTTCCATTCGGAATCATCAAGGACTATTCTGTATTTCTTTTCCATATCAATCACTCCTTCAGTAAGCTTGATTCCGTTTCCACAAATGTGTCATAAGTAAACCTTGCTCCAAGTTTGAATCCGGTAATAAAGCTATCCACGACAGATTCTCCGTCAACAATACCCCAGGCATCAACATATTCGATAAACAGCTTTTTATCCTCTTCGGGAAGTTTTTCCAAAAGTACATCTTCATTTTCTGACAGTACTTTCATTTCTCTGCTATACGATTTGCTTTTCTTCTTTTTCATGTTTTGTGGTTCGATATTTCCGTAATACAATTCTTCAATAAAATTTGCCATTATGTAATCCTCCATTACAGATTTGAATTTGTCCAATAATTCAATCATTTAGGCTGATTACAAAAGTTTGCCAAAAAAATAGGCGGCACTTCCTTACGAAGTGCCGCCCTTCGGCGTCTTTTTTTGTTTTAATTCATCTTAACACAGCGGCAAATTTTATCCGCAAGGTTTTTTACCTTCCTGGAGGAGGTATTTTACCTGACGGTTTGCGGCTTATGGAAAAGAATCCCTCCGGGAAATTATTTTTCCCAAAGATAGACCCTTGTTTCATAGGGTCTGAGTTTTTCGGCCGGAGATTTTTCGCTGCAAAGGGCAAGCTTCGCGTTTTTCAAATCAAAACCGGAAGGGATTTTAAGCTTTGTTTCTTTTTCGGAAAAAGAGCAAACAACAAGTATTTTCTGATCTTCGGTCTCCCGGGAATAAACGTAAAGTTTATTATCAAGAGGATAATACTCTTTGTAACTTCCGAAACGGACTGCTTTCAGCTCTTTTCTTAATTTTATGGCTTTTTTATAAAAATTAAGAAGAGAATCCGGATCTTTTTCCTGGTCGGCAACGTTTATATCCTTATAATTTTCGTTGACATAGAACCAGGGTTTTCCGGTGGTAAAACCGGCATTTTCAGAAGAATCCCACTGAACGGGAGTTCTTGCGGAATCGCGGCTTGAACGCCACATTTTATGAAGGCGTTCTTCCTTTGATTTTTTAAGATTGCTGTGGGCATAGTTATAACGGGTCTGGACGTCCTCATACATTTCGGCATCTTCCGGCTTCCAGTTGAGCATTCCTATTTCCTGACCCTGATAGATAAACGGGGTTCCCTGCTGGAAAAGGAGGCTGACCGCAAGGGATTTTCCGCTTTCTTCCCGGAATTTTTCACTTCCGTAGCGGGAAATTATTCTCGGGTGGTCGTGGTTTTCAAGATAAAGCATGTTCCATGCTTTTCCGGAAAGTTTATACTGCCAATCGGAAAAAGCCTTTTTCATTCTGACCAAGGAAAACTTCATCGGGATATAATCGGTGAAAAGGCAGTCCGCACACTGGCACTGGAACTGGATCATCATATCGATCTGTCCCTTTTCCTCGTCGATATATTTAAGGGCGGTTTTCGGCCAGACAAGGGGAGCTTCCGCAAGGGTGAAACAGTCATAATGATCGAAAACGTCCCGCTTGAATTCGGCAAGATATTCATGGATATGGGGACCGTGGTTATATTTCGGCATACCTTTATAAATCGGGAAAAGGTGATCGTCCGGAAGACCTTCCGCCTTTGAAATATAAGTTATGACGTCTTCCCGGAACCCGTCAACGCCCATATCGAGCCAGAAACGGAGTATCTTTTTCACTTCCTCACGAACAAGGGGATTGTCCATGTTAAGATCCGGCTGTTTTACTGCAAAAAGATGAAGATAGTATTCTCCTCTTTCCTCATCCCAGGTCCAGGCTTTTCCCTCAAAATTGGAATCCCAGTTGTTCGGAAGTTTTCCGTCCGGTCTTTTCGGGCGCCAGATATAATAATCCGTATAAGGGTCGATGCGTTTGCGGCTTTTTTGAAACCATTCGTGCTCATCGCTTGTGTGGTTTACGACAAGGTCCATAATAAGTTTCATTCCACGCTCGTGAACTCCGTCGAGAACTTTTTTAAAAGCTTCCATTCCGCCGAATTCCGGCGCAATATCCATATAATCGGCTATATCATAGCCGCAGTCCGCGCCGGGAGAAGGATAGATCGGTGAGAACCATATCCCGTCACAGCCGAGATCTTTTATGTAATCCAGTTTTTCAAGAACGCCCCAAAGGTCGCCCATTCCGTCGCCGTTTCCGTCCTTAAAGCTCCGGGGCCAGATCTGGTAAAACACCATATCTTTATACCAGCGTTTTCTTTCCATAAGGATACCTCCGCTTTATATATATTCTATATTTAATATAGCACAAATTTGCCGAATAGTCATCCGCTTGTCATTGACTATTGCAAAAAAGATAGTAGAATAAATATAAAGAGGTGATTTTATGAAATTTTCCATTCCCGAAAAAATGCTTATGGGCGTTGCCACCGCCGCAACACAGATCGAAGGCGGAAACGTCGGTTCCAACTGGAACGATTGGTATGAAAAAGGATTTATCAAGGACGGCACCGACCCTGCAACGGGAAACGACCATTGGATAAAATGGAAAGAAGATACCGAACTTCTTTCGGAAATGGGTCTTCAGATCTACCGTTTCGGAATCGAATGGGCAAGGATCATGCCGGAAGAGGGAAAAATCGATGAAGATGCAATTTCCCGCTATCGGGAGGAACTTTCGCTTCTTCGCGAAAAAGGAATAAAACCACTTCTTACGATCCACCATTTTACAAACCCCATGTGGTTCGAGCAAAAAGGTGCTTTTGTAAAACGGGAAAATCTCCATTATTACCTTGAACTGGTTGAACTTGCCGCAAGCCGCTTCGGTGATCTTTGCTCTGATTTTATCACCATAAACGAACCTAACGTCTATGCAACCAATTCCTATTTTTTCGGCCAGTGGCCCCCGGCGGAAAAAAGTTTTTCAAAAACCCTTGCGGTTATGGAAAATCTTGCCTATTGCCATATAAAAGCCTATGAAATGATACATAAGATCCGGGAGGAAATGGGTTTTTCCGACACCATGGTCGGCTGTGCGAACCATCTTCGGGTTTTTGCACCGAAGAACAAAAACAACCTTTGGCACAGAATCTGCGCAAAGCTCAATTCCTTCCTTTTCCAGGATGCGCTTACCGACGCCATGACCCTTGGAAAATTTGCTTTTCCGCTTAAAAACTTCGGAAAATTTCCGAAGGGCGAATACACCGATTTCATCGGGCTCAACTATTATTCCCGTTCAACCGTTTCCGGAATCGGCGACGGAACCCGGGAAAACAGCCCAAGGAACGACCTTGACTGGGAGATATATCCGGAGGGAATCGAGGAATGTGCCAAAAAACTTTATGACGTTCTTCCAAGGCCCGTCTGGGTCACGGAAAACGGAACCTGTGACAACAGCGACAGATTCCGCTGCCGCTATCTTTTTGAGCATCTCGAAGTCATCAGCAAATCAAAACTTCCGTTTGAAAGATATTATCACTGGTGTTTCTGTGATAACCTTGAATGGATAGAAGGAAATTCCGCCAAATTCGGACTTGTGAGCATCGAGCCGGAAACCATGGAAAGAAAAATCAAGGATTCCGGAAGATTTTATTCCGAAATTATAAAAAACGGCGGCGTTTCGGAAGAAATGTTTGAAAAATATGTTGCGCATCAGGAGTACAGAATAAAATGATTGAGCACGCAGAAAAAGTCTTCGGACTTCACGGGGAAGGTTTTTCCTGCCTTCTTCGGATAAATGAGCACGGAATTTTGGAGCTTTTACACTTCGGCGAACCTTTGAGCACCGAAGATGCGGCGGCCTTTATCCCAAAATCCGGTCTTGGATGGGGAGAATCCGTCCTTCTTGATGAAAACGACACCTCCAGCTGCGCCGATTCCATGCCTTTGGCCTGGAGCGGAAACGGACGAGGAGATTATCGGGAAAGTCCAATTGAATTCGGCGGAGTTCCGACGGATTTCCGATATGTTTACAGCACCGTTCACACCGGGCCGGTGCTCATGAAAAGCAAGCTTCCCCAGGCGAAGGGCGAAGAGGAAACTCTTGAGCTTGTTTTTGCCCAGCCTGGCGCGGAACTTCGGCTTTATTTCAGCATTGCCGGCGGGGTCCTCATCCGCCGTTCGGTGCTTCGAAACACCGGAGATAAAGAAATCGTGCTCACAAAATTCATGAGCAGCATGATGGACATACACGGTGATTTTGAGATCACAACTTTTGACGGCGGCTGGATTTCGGAAGCGAGAAAACACAAAGTTCCCGTTTCTGAAAGCAGAACGGTCAACGAAAGCGTAACCGGTTTTTCTTCCCACAGGCACAATCCCGGTTTTCTTTTGAGCGAACCGGAAGCGACGGAGGATTTCGGACTTGTTTACGGATTCAACTTAATCTGGAGCGGAAACCATTATTCCTCTGCGCAAAAATCCCTTCAGGGTTTCACAAGGATCATGCAGGGAATTTCTCCTTCGGATTTTGTAAAAATCCTTGCGCCGGGAGAGATTTTTGAAAGCCCGGAAGCGGTTATGGCATTTTCGGGAAAAGGTTTTTCCGGCCTTTCGGAAAAAATGCACCGTTTTGTCAACGAAAATATCATCCCGGAATATTGGAAAAACCGGGAACGCCCCGTTCTTTTCAACGATTGGGAAGGCTGCATGTTCGATTTTAACGAATACAAGCTTCTCGGTCTTGCAAAAGAAGCAAAAAAACTCGGCTGCGAACTTTTTGTTCTTGATGACGGCTGGTTTGGAAAACGCGACAGCGATAAAGCAGGTCTTGGCGATTACAGCATAAACAAAAAGAAACTCCCGAACGGAATTTCCGGCCTTTCCAAGAAGATAAACGCCATGGGAATGGAATTCGGACTCTGGTTTGAACCGGAATCGGTGAACGAGGATTCCGACCTTTTCCGGGCACATCCGGATTGGATCCTTCGTGACGAATTTGTCCCGCTCAAGGGAAGAAACCAGTTTCTCCTCGATCTTACGAAGGCGGAGGTTCGGGATTACATAGTCGAAAACGTTTCTTCTGTTCTGGATTCCGCTAAGATTTCCTATGTTAAATGGGACATGAACCGGCACAGCGTTGCCCTTGGAACAAAGGCTTTTGATTATATCCTCGGGCTTTATGATGTTCTCCGCCGGATTTTTGGACCCAGACCCGAAATTCTTCTTGAAAGCTGTTCTTCCGGCGGAAACCGTTTTGACCTCGGAATGCTCTGTTTCGGGCCGCAGATCTGGTGTTCCGATGACACCGACCCGATCGAGCGAATGGATATTCAGGAAAATCTTTCCTATCTCTATCCTCAATCCACTTTCGGCGCACACGTAAGCGCTGCGCCCCACGCTCAGACTCTCAGGAACACTCCTCTTTCAACAAGAGGAAACGTTTCGTTCTTCGGCTGTCTTGGCTATGAGCTGGATTTAAGGCATCTTCTCAAAATCGAGAAAAAGCAGATAATAGGGCAGATCGCCTTTTATAAAAATTATCGAAAAATTTTCCAGTTCGGAAAATTCAGCCGCCTTAAAAACGGCTGGCAGGTTTCGGATGGAAAAACCACCCTTGCGGCGGTTTTCAGAAGGCTTGTTCACGCGGCTCCGCCCTATGAAAAACTCCGGTTAAAGGGACTTGATAAAGCCGCGGTTTACCGCATGAAAACCTATGAACAGAAGCTCCGCATCGGTCAGTTCGGAAGCCTTGTCAAACACGTTGCGCCGGTGGATCTTGATCCCAACGGATTTATCCTTCGCACAGCGGACAGGATCATAACTCTTCCGGACGGAAACCAGGAAGTTAGAGCAAGCGGAGCGGCTTTTTCCGCCGGAATAATGCTTCTTCCGCTTTTCCGCGGAACGGGTTATGACGAAAACCAAAGAACCCTTACCGATTTCGGTTCGGAACTTTTTATTATTGAGGAGGAAGGCAAATGAAAGATATTGATAAAAGCAACCGGATCTATTTCGGCCTTGGAACTGTCGGAAGAGATATGTTCTATTCCTTTGAGGCAAACACCCTGCTCTATTTTCTTTCGGATGTTCTCAGCCTTCCGGTCTGGGTTTTTGCGGCGGCAAGCATGGTGCTTTCCGTTATGAGGATTTTTGACGCATTCAACGACCCCATAACCGGTCTTGTTATCGACAATATAAAATCCCCCTGGGGAAAATTCAAACCGGCAATTCTCGTCGGCGGAATCATGAGCGCGGTCTTTTCCGTCATGCTCTTCGCCGGAATCGGAACCGGCTGGGCATTCGTAATCATTTTCGGCGCGGCATATCTTTTCTGGGACATCACCTACGGAATCAACGATATCGGTTACTGGACCCTTTTGCCCGTTCTTTCTTCCGACCAGAAACAAAGGGAAAAAACCGGCGCATTCGCCAGAATATGCGCCAACGTCGGCATGTATATCGTAATGGTCGCGTGGCAGCCGGTAACAAGCGCCCTTGGCGACACTCCGGCGGTTTGGTTCTGGTGCGCGGTGGTAATTGCGATAATCTATCTTCTCGGACTTTTGTTCCCTCTTCTCGGAATCAAAGAAAAGCGCGTTCCCATGGAAAAACAGGAATCCACTTCTCTTCGCCAGATGTTCGATGCGCTTCTTAAAAATGACCAGCTTATGTGGACCACCCTTGCCATGGGACTTTTCATGGTGGGCTATTGCACAACGGTCAACTTTGCCATTTACTATATGAAATATCTTTTCGGCAACGAGGGAATGTATGTTGTTCTTGTTGCGGTGGTCGGCGTTTCTCAGCTTGGAACCCTTTCGGTATATCCGATGGTTGCAAAACGCATGACAAGAAGACAGCTTTATACCCTTGGAACCGTTCTTGTTCTCATCGGTTATGCGATTTTCTTCTTTGCGGAAATTTCCATAATCCTCATCGTTCTCGGCGCGGTTCTTGTTTTCATCGGCCAGGCATTCATCCAGACCCTTATGCTCATGTTCCTTGCGGATACCGTTGAATACGGTTACTGGAAGCTCGGCAAAAAGAATGAATCCATAACTTTTTCCGTCCAGCCCCTTATCAACAAAATCGGCGGTGCGCTTGCAACCGGAATAGTCAGCCTTACCCTCATTATTTCCGGAATCAAGGTTGACGGCGGAACCGTTGACGCCATTGACAGCGAAGGCAAACTTATCATCAAGATCGCTATGTTCGCCATTCCCCTTCTTATGATAGTTGCGGGATATATCGTTTATCTTAAAAAATATAAGATCAGCGAGGAATTTTATTCCGAGATCCTTAAAGACCTTGATGAAAGGGAAAAGCTCAGCGCATAAAATAAAATAAAAAAGGCCTGCCGTTTCCGGCAGGCTTTTTTATTTTATCAAATTCTTTCGAAGCGCTTTGTTATCTCAAGGATATATTTTTCCAGCTCTTTTGATGCAAAACCGGGCTTTGCGCGCCAGGTCCAGTTTGCATCCGAAAGGGTGCCCGGAAAATTCATTCTGGCTTCCTTTCCAAGTTCAAGGTAATCCTGCATTGAAATTACGCAAAGGCGGCTTACGGAGGCCATGCAGCCGCGAATAAGTCCTTTTACAATGCCTTCTTCCTCGGTAAGGCCGAGATAGGCTTTGCCTTCGGCAAGATCGCTTTCGGCAACTTCCGAAAGCCACTGAACAAGGGTCGGGTTATCGTGGGTTCCGGAATAAACAACGGAGTTTTCCGGATAGGTATGAGGAAGATAGTTTCCCTCTTCCCGGGAATCAAATGCAAACTGCATAATTTTCATTCCCGGATATCCGGAATCTTCCTGGAGTTTTCTCACTTCCGGAGTTACAAAACCAAGATCCTCGGCGATGAAATCGATTTCCGGAAGGGCGGATTTTACTGCGTTTATAAAATCCATTCCGGGGCCTTTTTCCCAACGGCCGTTCATCGCGGTTTTATCTTCGGCGGGAATCGACCAGTAGCTTTCAAATCCGCGGAAATGGTCGATTCGGATTATGTCATACATATGCCTTGCGGCGCCAAGGCGTTTTATCCACCAGGCAAAACCGCTTTTTTTCATTTTTTCCCAATCATAGATGGGGTTTCCCCAAAGCTGGCCGTCTGCGCTGAAAGAATCCGGAGGACAGCCCGCAACACGTTTTGGCGAAAGGTCTTCGTTTAGAAGAAATTGTTCCGGTTCGGCCCAGACGTCCGCGGAATCCAGCGGAACATAGATCGGGATATCGCCGACGACTTTTATTCCTTTTTCGTTTGCATAGGAACGAAGTTTTTCCCACTGGGAGAAAAATTCATACTGAAGAAAATATCTGAAAGCGATATCTTCCGAAAGTTCGTTCCTTTTTTCCGAAAGGGCCTTTTCATCACGAAGACGAAGTTCCTCCGGCCATTTTGTCCAGGGAATTCCGCCGAGGGAATCTTTTATCGAAACAAAAAGGGCATATTCCGAAAGCCATTTTTCGTTTTCGGAAACAAATCTATTATATTTTTCGTCCGGCACAAATCTTTTGAAAGCAAGGCGAAGAACTTTGCTTCTGTTTTCATAAAGAGCGCCGAAATCCACTTTTTCTTCACTGTTTCCCCAGAAAAAAGATTCAGCCTCCTTTTTTTCAAGAAGGCCGCCATCTATCAGAGTTTCCAGGTCAATGAGATAGTGGTTGCCCGCAAAAGCAGAGCAGGACTGATAGGGTGAATCTCCGTAACCGGTGGGGCTGAGCGGCAAAATCTGCCAGACTTTCTGGCCCGCGTTATAAAGAAAATCCACAAATTCAAAAGCATTTTTTCCCATGCTTCCGATTCCATACGGACCCGGAAGAGAGGAAATATGCATCAATATTCCGCTTTCTCTCATTTTTGAATGAAAAGCTCCTTATATTAAATTTTTCAGGAAGTCAGATATCCTTTGTGCTCTCTCTGAACCGGAGGGCAAAAGGAACTGTTTCGTGCCTTGGAACTGCGCCATTTTCGATGCAGTCGAGAAGAATTTCCACACTTCTCACCGCCATTTTTCTTACGGACTGTTCCACGGTGCTGAGCTTTGGAACAAGGAAAGAGCTCAGCAAAAGACCATCGAAACCGACAACAGAAATATCTTCGGGAACCCGAAGCCCGTTGTCTTTAAGGGCGCGGATGGCGCCTATGGCCATAACGTCCGCGGCTGCAAAAAGAGCGGTGAAGTTCCTTTTATTCCTTAAAAGAAGGCAGGTTGCATCGTAACCGTCCTGGTAGGAAAAACGTACACCGATATAGTCTTTGTCTTTATCGAAATCAATGCCGTGCTCGAGGCAGGAATCGAGACAGCCTTCGTAACGCAGACGTCCGGTATCGGAAGTATCCTTATCGCCGCCGACGACTGCAAATCTTCTGTGACCCATTTCGATAAGCGAATCCATTACACATTTTGCCGCAAGGCGGTCATCGGTGGAAACGCTTGAAAGGTTTTTGAAAGGAAGGTTTGAAGCATCGCTTGAAACAAGGACGCAGGGAACTTCGATTTTATCAAAATCGGAAAGAAAATGGTCCATGTTGCCCCCAAGCATTAAAATTCCGAGGGGCTTTTTTTCGCGGCAAAGCCGAACCGCCCGAAGAACCTCGTTATCATCTTCGTCGATATAGTCCACGATGAGGGGATAATCGGTTTTTGCGACTTCGCTCTGAATCGTTTCAACAAGGGAACCGAACATTTCGTTGGAGGTACCTTTTACGACCACAAGAATAGAATTTGAATGCTGCTGTTTAAGCTGTTTTGCGTTATCGTTAAGTTCAAAACCGCTTTCCTCAACGGCTTTCATAATGGCTTTTCTGGCTTTTTCGCTTACGTTCGGCTGGTTGTTGAGAACTCGCGAAACGGTTGCAACTCCATAGCCGGTTTTCTTTGCAAGATCCTTTATGGTCATAAACGCACCTCCTTTCCGATATGTTTTTAATTAAAAATCAGCCTTTTACTGCGCCGGCAGCAACACCTTTGATAATGTGTTTCTGGCAGGTGAGATAGAAGATGATTACGGGAATGATGCTGAGAAGGATAAGCGCCATTGTTGCACCGAGGTCAACGGTGCCGTAGCTTCCCTTGAGGTACTGGATATGGATCGGAATGGTCTTATATTCGGTACGGTCGAGAACAAGATAGGGAAGAAGATAGTCGTTCCAGATCCACATGATTTCGAGGATCGCAACGGAGATCATGGTGGGTTTCATCATCGGGAGAACGACGCTGAAATATGTACGGAAGGGGTTGCAGCCGTCGATGGCGGCAGCTTCTTCGATATCAAGCGGAATTCCTTTTACAAAGCCGACGAACATGAAAACAGCAAGACCCGCACCGAAGCCGAGATAAATTACCGGAATGGTCCAGGGGGTGTTGAGTTTAAGGGTATCTGCGGTTTTTGAAAGGGTGAACATTACCATCTGGAAAGGAACGACCATGGAGAATACGCAGCCGTAATAAACAATTCTGCAGGCAAGGGAATCAACACGGGAAATATACCATGCGGCCATGGAAGTGAAGAGGAGAATAAGGATAGTTCCGAGAATTGTGATAATGATGCTGTAAAGAACGGATTCTGAAAAAGGATAACCGCCGAAGGTCATTCCGTTGATGAAGTTATCAAAACCGGCATGGCTTTCTCCGGTGGGAATTCCGAAGGTATCGGTTTTTACAAAGGTGTTCTTTTTAAAAGAGTTGATTACAACCATAAGTACCGGGAAAACATAAATAACGGAGAGAACGGTGAACAGAACGGTTGTAAGAGTTTTTCCGAATTTTTCTTTCTGGAAAGAGCCTTTCATTACTGCTGTACCTCCTTTTTACGGGTTGCGGTAAGCTGGGCAATTGCCAGGGTTGCAACGAGAATGAAGAAAAGAACCGCTTTTGCCTGGGCAACGCCGCGGGTGTTTGCGCCGACATAGAAGGTGTTATAAATGTTGAGGGCAAGCATTTCGGTAGTATGTACGGAAGTGCCGTCCGGATTGATGATATAGGGATAACCGCCGGTAAGAGCGATGTTCTGGTCGAAGAGCTTGAATCCGTTGGTAAGGGAAAGGAAGGTGCAGATGGTGATGGAGGGCATAACGTTCGGAATGGTGACTTTGAAAAGAGTCTGCCAGCCGTTTGCGCCGTCAATTTTTGCTGCTTCGAGCATATCTTCCGGAACAGCCTGAAGGCCCGCAATATAAATGATCATCATATAACCGATCTGCTGCCAGCAGGTCAGAATGATAAGTCCCCAGAAGCCCCATTCTTTATCCATAAGGATGGAAGTCTGGTAATAACCGAGGAATCCGTCAAAAATCATGCTCCAGATATAACCGAGAACGATACCGCCGATGAGGTTCGGCATAAAGAAAACGGTTCTGAAAAGGTTCGCGCCTTTTATTTTCTGGGTGAGAGCATAAGCAACAGCAAACGCAAACACGTTGATGAGCACAAGGGAAACGATCGCGAAAACCGCGGTGAATCCGAAAGAATAGATAAAGCTTTCGTCTGCGAGAGCTTTTTCATAGTTTAAAAGTCCGACCCATTCCCATTTACTTGTGGTCTTGAACTTGCAGAAAGAGAGGAAAAGACCATGGAAGAAGGGCCATACAAATCCGATGAGAAATGCCGCAACCATCGGAACAAGGAAAAGTGGTGCCCAGCGCTGGATCGGTCTGCGGATCATATCGCTGTTGACCGCCGCACTGTCGTGTGAGCGTTTCATTTTTTGCTTCAACTCCTGCTAATTGAATTTAAAAAAAGGTCACTGTTTCGGCTTCATGGGGCCTCAACAATGATATAGCAAAAACGGAGCGAGCTTTTGGCTCGCTCCGTTCGATCAAAGCGAATCTGCTTTGAAATTGTCGCTAATTAAAATCAGCCGTTTACTGCCTGATACTGTACTGCCCAACCTTCGATGAATGCGGTTACAACAGTTGCCCAGTTTGCATCGGTAGGATCTGCGTTGTAAGCGTTAAGTGCGTTTACAGCAGTTGCGCGGTATGCGTCAACGTTGGGCTGGAAGTTGGTGATCCAAGCCATGTTGTAGCAGCCGTCTGCAAGATATGCGTTAGCCTGTGCAAGGAAGGGGTTGGTGGAAACAGCAGCAGATTTGTAGGGCATTACGCCGAAGGTGCCGACAGCAGCTTCGGAAGCTTCGGGATCGGTTACGAGCCATACCATGAAATCGATGGTTGCCTGGATGTCTTCTTCAGAAGCATCGCCGTTGATTGCCCAATAGTTTTCAGTACCGCAGTTGAGACCAGCTTTTTCTTCGCCTTCAACGCCGCAGTAATAAGGAATCATAGAAAGGGTGGAGAGATCCATGCCTTTGCCTTCAAGGCCGCCTGCTTCCCAGGAACCCTGTACATAGAATACTGCTTTGCCTTCTGCAAATTCAGCCTGTGCATCGAAACCGCCGTTTGCGAGTTCTTTACGATCAACGATGGAGTTTGCTACAGCGAGATCATAGAGGTTACGGAAGTTGTCCATGTAAGCGCCGGTAAGTTCAGGAGCGCATGCGGTGCCGTTTGCCCATGCTGCGGGATTTTCAGCATATTCATAATAATATTCGAGGTTGATCATGTGGCCGGTGTATCTCCAGGAAGAGGAAGCGTCCATTGCGTTGGAGGTAAATGCGCCGAAGCCGAGTTCTTCGGAACGAGCGGTGATGTCTTCTGCAACAGTTTTGAGAGCTTCAAAGTTGGTGATTTCGGAAACATCATAACCTGCTTCGCTAAGAAGAGCTTTGTTTACAATGATGCCGTAGCATTCATAGCAATAACCGATGGAGCAGAGTTTGCCGTCTGCATCATAGAGCATGTAAGCATCGGTGTTGAGTTCGTCTGCGATTGCAGTGCCGGTGAGATCAAGGCAATAATCGCCCCAGGTATCAACAGCAGCCTGGTTACCGACTACGAAGATGGTAGGAGCTTCGCTCTTATCCATTTCAGCGGTAAGGGTTTCGTTATAAGTACCGGAAGCAGCGGTTTCGATTTTTACTTCAACACCGGTTTCAGCGGTGTATTTTGCTGCAAGTTCTTTAAGTACTTCATCAGATTCGGGTTTGAAGTTGAGCCAGTAAACGGAACCGGTTGCTTCGGTTTCGCCGCCTTCTACGGGTGCTTCGGGATCAGAAGGTTCTTCAGGGGTTTCGCCGCATGCTGCGAAGGAGAGAACCATTACGAGAGCCATGAGCATTGCAAGAAGCTTTTTCATTTAGTTTTCCTCCTAAATTTTAACTTGGGTTTTTACCCATGATTTTTTTGGAAACGATTCCAACGTTTCCTCGCGTAATATGATACTCTTTAAAGATGTTTTTTTCAACCGGTTTTCGTAACTTCTATGTTTTCTATAATAGAGTCAACTTTCTTTTGTTGATTTTGACTACAAGTTTTCAATGATTTGTTGCATTTTTACAGAAAATGTTGAAAAAATGTGCTTTTTTCGGGTGTTTTCTTGATTTTTCTGCAATTTTTCTTTCATTTTTGACGAGAGGACAGTTGTTTTTTATAGAAAAACATAGGACATAATATCACATTTATTTTACGGAAATACCGAAACAAATGTAGGGGCGGATATTATCCGCCCGGGTTTTACTTGGCATGGTTTATCCCCCCTCATCCGTCAAAACATTCGGTTTTGCCACCTCCCCTGATAGGGGAGGCTTTTTGACAAAATCCACAAAAAAGGTGACAAAAGTCTATTGAACAAGGCCGATTGTTTTTTTATTTCGGTAGTGATATGATTATAATAACTCATTGTGTGTCGCTCTACTCCACCAAATAGACTTCACGCATAAAAAAAGGAGGATATGTCAATTCCGCAGGACTCGCGGTACGACAGTGTGGAGACCTGTCGCAATACCTTACGGCGCTTTTGCCGCCGAAGGCGAGGACATCCGCCCGGATGGGGAATGTCCGGAGTCGAATTTTATGGCAACTGTAACACTTAAAGACATCAGAAAGGTCTATCCTTTCAACGGTGACGACGCAAAGAAAATCAAAAAAGGCGAAGAACTTAAAACCAATCTTACCGTTCTTCCCGACGGTCTTCTTGCGGTTCACGATTTCAACCTTGATATCAAAGACAAAGAATTCATCGTTCTTGTCGGACCTTCCGGCTGCGGAAAATCCACCACCCTTCGTATGATCGCAGGTCTTGAAGAAATTTCCGGCGGCGACCTTTTCATCGGCGACAAACGTATGAACGACGTTGCTCCGAAAGACCGCGATATCGCAATGGTTTTCCAGAACTATGCTCTTTATCCCCATATGACCGTTTATGAAAACCTTGCTTTTGCGCTTAAACTCCGCAAAACTCCCAAGGACGAAATTGATAAAAAAGTTAAGGAAGCTGCAGAAATTCTTGACATCACCCAGTATCTCGGAAGAAAACCGAAGGCTCTTTCCGGCGGTCAGCGCCAGCGTGTTGCAATCGGCCGTGCAATCGTCCGCGATCCCCAGGTCATGCTCATGGATGAACCTCTTTCCAACCTTGACGCAAAGCTCCGTAACCAGATGCGCGCAGAGATCATCAAACTCCGCCAGAAAATCAACACCACCTTTATTTATGTAACCCACGACCAGACCGAAGCAATGACCCTTGGCGACAGAATCGTTATCATGAGCGATGGTTTTATCCAGCAGGTCGGAACTCCTCAGGAAGTTTTCAACCATCCGCACAACCTTTTTGTTGCAGGTTTCATCGGTTCTCCTCAAATGAACTTCTTCGACGCAAAACTTCTTAAGAAAGACGGAGTTTATTCCGTTGTTCTCGACGGTCACGAAGTTGTTCTTTCCGATGAAAAACAGAAGGCTCTTGCCGAAAACAACGTTGAAGAACAGGATATCACCCTTGGTG
>JAZQBJ010000070.1:0-10277 GCA_045545715.1 Oscillospiraceae bacterium | reverse complement strand
CCTTTCATAACGATTCCGCCGTCAAGGTCATCTCCGCGGACTGTGAAAATCGCCGCATAGAATTCCACCGGGTGATAAACTTTAAAATAAGCAAGCCTTATAGCGCCTATCTGATAAGCCGCAGCGTGGGCTTTCGGGAACATATATTTGATTTTAAGGCAGCTGTCGATATACCATTCCGGAACACCGCATTCGCGCATTGCGGCCTTATGTTCGTCCGTAAGAAGCTTTTTCGCTTTACCTTTACGGGTTATCTCCATAATTTTGAACGCCATACTGGGGTCAAGTCCATAGCGGATAAGGTCGGTCATAATGCTGTCACGGGTACCGATTACGTTTTCGATGGTGCAGGTGCCGTTTTTGATAAGTTCCTGGGCGTTTCCGAGCCAGACGTCCGTTCCGTGAGAAAGACCCGCAATCTGTATAAGAGCAGAGAAGTTTTTCGGCTGGGTTTCAAGAAGCATTCCGCGGACGAAACCGGTTCCCAGTTCCGGAAGAGCAAGGCTTCCGGTCTGGCAATCGATATCTTCCGGCTCAACTCCGAGAGCCTTCGGCGAAGTGAAAAGGCTGTAAACCTTTTCGTCGCTCATGGGAACGTCCGTTACAAGAAGTCCGGTCATATCTTCAAGGTGCTTACAGAGGGTCGGAACATCGTGTCCGAGCTCATCGAGCTTAAGAATGGTATCGTGGAGTTTATGGAAGTCGAAATGGGTTGTGAGCATATCGGATTCCGCATCGTCCGCAGGGTGCTGCATCGGGCAGAAATCGGTGATATCATATCCGGTCGGGATAACGACCATTCCGCCCGGGTGCTGACCGGTTGTCCTTTTAACTCCGGTACAGCCGAGGGCAAGGCGGGTTTCTTCCGCCTTATGATAAATTATACCTTTTTCCTCGCAATATTTTTTAACGTAGCCGAAAGCGGTCTTATCCGCAACGGTGCCGATTGTTCCGGCCTTGAAAACATGGTCTTTTCCGAAAAGTTCTTCGGTATAGCGGTGGGCCCAGAACTGATATTCACCGGAAAAGTTAAGGTCGATATCGGGCGCTTTGTCGCCATGGAAACCGAGGAAGGTTTCGAAAGGAATATCGTGGCCGTCCTGTTTATATTTCGTTCCGCAAACGGGACAGTTCTTCGGAGGAAGGTCGAAACCGGAACCGACTTCGCCTTTTTCGAAAAATTCGCTGTGGTGACAATTGGGACAGACATAATGGGGAACAAGCGGGTTAACTTCGGAAATTCCGCTCATGGTCGCAACAAAGGAAGAACCTACGGAACCACGGGAACCGACCTGGTAACCGTCCTCGTTGGATTTTGTAACAAGCTTCTGGGCGATTACATAAAGAACCGCATAACCGTGTTTGATAATGGAATCCAGTTCCCTTGCAAGGCGTTTTTCAACAAGCTCGGGAATTTTTCTTCCCTCGGGAGTTTCCTCCCCATAGACTTCGTAAGCTTTTTTCCAGCAGCGGTTTTTAAGGTCCTCTTCCGCGCCTTCGATATACGGAGTATAGGTTCCGTCGAGAATCGGTTTTATAACTTCGCACATATCTGCGATTCGGTTCGGAACGGTTATAACAACTTCCCTTGCCTTTTCTTCGCCGAGATAGGAGAATTCATCGAGCATTTCGCGGGTGGTTTTAAAATAAAGCGGCGCCTGGTTTACGGCATCCGCAAAACCCTGTGAAGCCTGGATTATCTTACGATAATCCGCATCTTCCGGATCGAGGAAATGGACGTCGCCGGTTGCGGCAACGGGAATTCCCAGTTCTTCTCCGAGAGCAACGATCTGTTTGTTCCATTCACGGATCTGGTCTTCGTTTTCAACTTTTCCGTCACGGACCATAAATTCGTTGTTTCCAACCGGCTGGATTTCGAGAAAATCGTAAAACTTTGCTATTTCGACGATTTCTTCATGAGATTTCGCGCCGGTGATAGCTCTGTAAAGCTCTCCGGCTTCACACGCTGAACCGACAATAAGTCCTTCCCTGTATTTTATAAGAAGGCTTTTCGGAACTCGGGGGCGCTTTTTATAGTAAGTTACGTGAGCCTGAGAAACCAGTTCATAAAGGTTTTTAAGGCCGCGCTGGTTTTTTGCAATTATTATCTGGTGATAGGTCGGAAGTTTTCTTGGGTCCGCTCCGCGAAGAATTCCGTTGACATCTGCAAAATTATCGATATGCTCGGTATCTCTAAGCTGTTCCATCATCTTCACAAGAATGAACGCAAGTTCCCTTGCATCGTCGCAGGCTCTGTGGTGGTTGAACGGAGCAAGCTTAAGATGGTTCGCAACGGTATCGAGCTTGTGATTTTTGATATTAGGATACATTGAACGGGCCATTGCTACCGTATCCGCATAGGCACAGTCAAAAGGAATACCGCACCTTTCACCGGCCGCACGCAAAAATCCGGTATCGAAGCCGGCGTTATGCGCAACAAGGAATCTGCAGTTTCCGCAGAATTCATAGAACATACGAAGAGCTTCTTCTTCCGAAGGAGCATCCGCAACCATTGAATCGTCGATTCCGGTAAGTTCGGTGATGCGTTCCGGAATATGTTTTTCCGGATTAACGAAGGTGTTGAATTCTTCCTGGAGCGCGCCGTTCACAATTCTTACCGCACCGATTTCGGTCATTCTTTCCGTTGCGGCAGAAAGTCCGGTCGTTTCAAGGTCGAAAACGATTATTTCGTCCTCGAAGGAAACATCCGGATCACCGAAAACCGCTTTTACGGTATCGTCAACAAAATATGCCTCAACACCGTAAACGACCTTGAAGTTCGGGTCCTTAAGAGCTCTAACCGTTTCCGCAGCTTCCGGGAATCCCTGAACGTTGCCGTGGTCGGTTATGGCAATTCCACGGTGTCCCCATTCATGGGCGCGTTTTACAAGGCTTTCTGGAGAAGAAACGGCGTCCATCTGGGACATATTTGTATGGCAATGGAGCTCAAAACGCTTTTCCTCCTCGTCATCAGTTCTGTGAAGTCTTTTAACTTTACAGATATCTCTCGGACGAATGGTGACGTCGTGCTCATATTTGTCAAAGGAAGCTTCGCCGGCAACAACAACGGTATCGCCGCTTTTCAGCGCAAGAACGCCCTCCGCTTCCTTTTTCTTTGCAATTATTTTAAGGATATTGGAACTTGTGAGGTCGGTGAGCATTATGGTTATGATAACGCTTTCGCCGTCCCTTGTTTCCCTGCTTTCGGTGGAGAAAATATCTCCCCATATAACGACCCTTCCGCTTTGCATATCAACGTCGCAAAGTTTCATCGGGCGCTGTTTAATGGGTCTTCCCATTACAACTTCCATTTTTGAAACATCTATCGGAAGACCGGTTACGTCAAATCCGCCGTTTCCGAAAGGAACAGCTTTTGGCATTTTCGGTTTCGGAGCGGAAGCGGAACTTCCCGCTTTTGCTTCGGAATAGGAAACGGAAGCGGTTTTTCTTTCGCTTATTTCCTCGACTTCCGTAATTCCGGAAAATTCAATTTCAATTTCTCTTCCGAATTCTTCACGGACAATGTTTTTCATAACGGTATCACAGCGGTTTTTAAGAAGCATTTCCGCGCCGCCATGGGCAAGTTCCACTTTAAAAATTCCGTTCTCAAAAGTTACTTTGCTGTCGCTGAAAAAGCCGTTTATGGGAACACCGCGCATATTTGCTTCAAAAGCAATGTCGCCGAAATAATCGGCGTTCAGCATTGAAGGATTATAAACGGGAATAAGCCGGACGTTTTTTACGCCCAGCTTTTCACAAAGTTCCTTTTGTGCGGAATATAGATCTTTTTTATGTACCGTTTTTTGTGGAGCGATTTTTGCCGCAACTTCCCTTTTTTCCATGTCGATATTCATACCGACAATTTCTGCAGAGGAAAGTTCCTCACAAAAACCGGTTCCGAAAATTTCGGAAAAAGTTTTTCCCATTTTTTACATCCGTCCGATTTCTTCAAGAAGCGCCGGAAGAATTTCGTCTTCCGGAACTTTTCTTAATATTTCACCTTTTTTAAATATAAGGCCGCATTTATCGCCGCCGGCAACACCGATATCGGCTTCTCTTGCTTCGCCGGGTCCGTTTACCGCGCAGCCCATTACAGCAACGGTAATCGGCTTTTCACAGCCTCTGAGAGCCTCTTCAACCTCGTTTGCAAGTTTGATTAGGTCAATTCTCGTCCTTCCGCAAGTCGGGCAGGAAACGATGTTTACGCCGAAATTACGGACCCCCGCCGCTTTGAGTATATCTTTTGCGGCATAGATCTCACGGACCGGATCGGCGGTGAGGGTCACACGGATCGTTGAACCGATTCCGTCAACAAGAAGTCCGCCGATTCCGATGGCATTTTTGATGATCCCCATATGCTCGGTTCCTGCTTCGGTAACACCGAGATGAAGCGGATAATCGCATCTTTCCGCAACAAGACGGCAGGCATTTATCATTGTTTTTACGTTGCTGGATTTTATGGATATAACAGTATCTTTGAAACCGTATTTTTCAAGGATAGCAACATGATCCATGGCACTTTCCGCAAGAGCTTCCGCAGTCGGAGCGCCGTATTTTTCCAGAAGGCGCTTATCAAGGCTTCCGCCGTTTACTCCGACGCGGATGGCAACTCCCGCATTTCCGCAGGCTTCAACAACCTGGCGAGTGCGTTCTTCAGAACCGATGTTTCCGGGGTTTATTCTTATTTTATCGATTCCGTTTTCAACCGCCGCAAGAGCAAGCCTATAGTCAAAATGGATATCCGCCACAAGAGGGATATCTATTTTATCTTTTATCGCAGGAATAAGTTCCACCGCCGCCATATCCGGAATTGCGGCGCGGATTATTTCACATCCGGCTTTTTCCAGCTCAACGGCCTGTTTTACGCTTCCTTCGATATCCGTTGAAGGAATACTGATCATGGACTGTATTGCGACCGGATTTTCGCCGCCTATGGCGATTTTTCCGATTTTAACTTCTTTTGCCATAAGTTTTATCCTCCGGTAACAAGTCTTACAATGTCGTTATACGCAACCACAACCATAAGAAGCATAAGGAGTCCCATTCCCACGGCGTGGATGATGCCTTCGACTTTCTGGTTAACAGGTTTTCCCCGGAAAAGTTCGATTATCATGAAGAAAATCCTTCCGCCGTCAAGTGCCGGCAACGGAAGAAGGTTGAACACGCCGAGGTTTACCGTTACAACTGCCAGAATAAGCAGAATACTTTTATAGTTGGTGGTCTGAACGGCATCCGAAATGGTTTCGGTAACGCCTATCGGCCCGGAAAGCTGGCTTATTCCAAACTCTCCGCTGATGATATCACCGAGAGAATGCCAGACAAGTTTAACAAGTGACCAGGTCCAGCGGAATGAATAGCCTATTCTTCCGAAAAATGTCGGCTCTTCACCGTAAATGCTGAAATCAAGAATTATCGCCTGGGTCCCTCCGATATCCTGGGTGTTGAAAACAACCTCTTCGATATGAACTTCTTCCCCGTTTCTGAGAACATCCATAGAAACAATTCCGTCGGTATCACGGATAAGAGAATATACGATATCGTAATCGCATCCGGATTTTTCTCCGTTTACCGAAAGGATTTTATCGTCTATCTGAAGATAATTTGCCGAGGAGGAATTTTCGGCAAAAGACGCAACGGTTGTTGTTCCAAGAAGACTTTGGCCACAGGTGAGAACGAAGATCACAGCAAGACCGAGGATAAGGTTCATCACAGCGCCGGCGGAAGTTATAATAATCCTTTTCCAGACTGGACAGGCCATGAAGCGGCGTTCGTCTTCGCTTTCTTCATCTTCCCCTTCCATGGCAACAAAACCGCCGATTGGAAGAAGGCGAAGAGAATAGGCTGTTTCTCCGACTGTTTTTGAAATGATTTTCGGGCCCATTCCTATTGAAAATTCATTAACACGAACTCCGGCCCATTTTGCCGTTGCAAAATGTCCGAGTTCATGGAAAAAAATCATAAAACCAAAAAGTAAAATCGCAATTACAATGCTCAAATGGCTATCTCCTTACCTGATAAGAGAAGCGGCAAATTTTCTCGCTTCTTTGTCTGTTTCAAAAACTTCTTCAAAAGTTGTTCCGCCCGGAAGAGGCATTTCCACCGTTTTTTCAAGGATTTTCGGGATATCGTTGAAACCGATTTTTCCTTCAAGAAACGCTGCTACCGCAATTTCGTCCGCGGCATTGAAAGCGGCAGTCGCTGTTTTTCCGATTGAAAGAGCCCGCCTTGCAATATCCGTTGCAGGAAAAGCTTCGTTATCCTGGGGATAAAAATGGAGCGTCCCGATTTTTGCAAGGTCAAGATGTTCAACAATGCTCTCGCATCTTTCCGGAACGGTGAGCGCATATTGAATCGGCGTTCTCATATCCGGAACGCCAAGCTGGGCAAGAATGGAGTTATCGGTGAATTCAACAAGCGAATGAACAATGCTTTCCCTGTGGATAACCACATCAATATTATTCTGCTCCACCCCGAAAAGATGCGCAGCTTCGATAATTTCAAGGCCTTTATTTGCCATTGTGGCGGAATCTATGGTAACTTTTCTGCCCATATCCCAGGTTGGATGGTTGAGGGCATCGGCAGGGGTCATTTTTTCAAGTTCTTCGGGATTTTTCCCGAAAAAAGGCCCGCCGGAAGCGGTCAGAATAAGCTTTTGTATCCTTGCATAATCGCCTTTTGCCTGAAGACATTGGAAAATTGCGGAATGTTCGCTGTCAACAGGAAGTATCTTCACTCCCTTTTCCGCGGCGAGATCCATTACCCTTTTTCCACCGGCGACAAGGGTTTCCTTGTTTGCAAGAGCAACGTCGTTTCCGGCTTCGATTGCGGTTATTGTCGGACGAAGTCCCGCAATTCCGGTAACTGCGTTGAGCACGATATCACAATCGATTTCCGCAGCTTTGAGCACACCTTCTTCTCCGTCGAGCACGGTTATATCAGTATCGGAAAGCGCGATGCTCAAGCCCTTTGCGGCTTCTTCATCATAAAGAGCGACAAGCTTTGGTTTAAATTCCCTCGCCTGTTTTTCAAGAAGTTCGGCGTTGGTTCCGGCCGCAAGGGCAACAACAGAATAGCCGAGATTTCTGCAGACATCAAGGGTCTGGGTTCCGATGGAGCCGGTTGAACCCAAAACAGAAAGGCGCTTCATTTTTATAAAAAAGCCTCCTTTTATCTATAAAATTATTGCCGCACAAAGCGGCAATAAAACGTTATCACAAAATTATGTCCGTTAAATTAACGGGAAGTAAATATTCCAGAGATAGAGCATCGGAGCCACGAAAATCCAGCTGTCAAAGCGGTCCATAATACCGCCGTGACCGGGCATGATATTTCCGTAATCCTTTATTCCGAACTGGCGTTTGATTATGGAAGCGCAAAGATCGCCGAGAATTGCTACTACAGCGCCGATCGGTACAAATATAACAAAGCTGAACCAGTTTATGGAATATCCGGTTACAGAACTGAAGACAAAAGCAAGAATCGCACAGACAACAACATCTCCAAAAACGCCGCCAATTGCGCCTTCAACGGTCTTTTTGGGACTTATTTCAGGGCAAAGTTTACGTTTTCCAAAGAAATAACCGCTGAAATAAGCACAGGTATCGTTAAGCCATGCAACCGCAAGGCTCATCATAACAAGGAAATAGGAAACCGGTTCTCCATAGTTTCTGAAAAGAATAATTGTTGAAAAAGCCCTTGGAATTATTATTGTGAAGAAAAACGCAAATGCCGCATATTCGACTTTTATCTCCTTATGATCCGTAAGAACAAAAATCAAAACCAGAATTGCGAAAATAAACTCCACAAAACCGGAAACCGAAGAAAATGTCTGGTAATATGCGCTTGAAAAGAAAGCTGCAAAAACCGCACAGAACCCTGTAAATGCTTTCTTTTTTGAGAGCCCTACGGCATTTATCATTTCATAAACTGCCATAACAGAAAGAGCGGCCACCGCAACATCCAGCACCGCTGTTTCAAAAAGGCATAAAACCGCAACAAGGATAACAAGACCCACCATTGCGGAAATAATTCTTGTTTTCAATTTTCTTTTACCTTCTTTTGCCTGAATATTTGTCTGTCAAACTCCGCCGAAGCGACGGTTTCTCCTGGAATATTCCAAAAGAGCTTTATCCAAATCTTCTCTTGTAAAATCCGGCCAGAGCACATCCATAAAAACAAATTCGGAATATGCGCTTTCCCAAAGAAGAAAATTGGAAAGTCTTTCCTCCCCGCTTGGACGAATTATAAGATCGCATTCCGGAGTTCCGGAATAGAGATTTTCAGAAATGGTTTTTTCTGAAATTTCTTCCGGAGAAAGCTTTCCCTCGGAAAGCTTTTTTGCAATTTCTTTTACGGAATGGACAATTTCGTCCCTTCCGCCATAATTGAGAGCGATTTGGACGGTAGTGATTGCGTTTTCTTTTACGGCATTTTCCGCTTCAAAAATAAGTTCTTTTATATCGTCATCAAAAGGTTCCTTATCTCCGATAAAGCGCACCGCAATCTGTTCGTTCGCGGCTTTTTTCATACTTTTAAGATATCCGCGCATAAGGTTCATTATTCCGTCAACTTCATCTTTCGGTCTTTTCCAGTTTTCGGTTGAAAAAGCATAGACCGTAAGCCATTTTATTCCAAGGTCACGGCAATAAAGTGAGATATCTTCGAAAACCTCTGCTCCCTTTTTGTGTCCCATATTGCGCGGAAGGCCGCGTTTTTTTGCCCAGCGGCCGTTTCCGTCCATAATAATGCCGACATGCTCCGGCAAAATAATTTTATCGGTCATATCGGCACCTCCGTTTTTATAATTTTAAGATCAGATTTCCATGATCTCTTTTTCTTTTTCTGCTGCAAGTTTTTCAATTCTTGCTACGAAATCATCGGTAAGTTTCTGGATCTCTTTTTCAAGATCTTTAAGATCATCTTCGGTGATGATTTTATCTTTCTGCTGTTTTTTGCAGAAATCATTTGCATCACGGCGATGGTTACGAATGTTTACTTTTGCTTCTTCGGAATGTTTTGCAACGGTTTTGCAAAGGTCTTTACGGCGCTCTTCGGTAAGAGGCGGGAAAACAAGGCGGATGCATACACCGTCGTTCTGGGGCGGAATGCCGATATCGGAAGCATTGATTGCTTTTTCGATAAGTTTAAGGCAGCTTCTGTCCCAGGGCTGAATAACAAGGATTCTTGCTTCGGAAACAGAAATAGCTGCAACCTGGTTAACAGGGGTCATGGAACCATAATATTCAACGTTTACTCTGTCAAGAACGCCGGGGTTTGCACGTCCCGCACGGATAGAAGCAAAGTCATTTGCAAGTACGGAAATGGTTTTCTCCATTTTTTCACTATAGGGAATAAGCTGTTCTCTCATAACGTCCTCCTTTTTCTCGGTGAATTTGAAAATATAAAGCCGATTTTCGGAAAACTTCACCGGGTTTTCCACCGGCAAATTTAACTTTTTTAAAATCAGTCGGTAACGACCGTTCCGATATTTTCGCCCTGGATGGCTCTTACGATGTTTTCGGGATCATCAAGGTTGAAAACAAGAACCGGCATGTTGTTATCGCGGCAAAGAGCCGCAGAAGTTGCATCCATAACCGCAAGTTCCTTATCAAGAACTTCCTTGAAAGTAAGGGTGTCATAGCGTTTTGCATCCGGGTATTTATGCGGATCTTTGTCGTAAACACCGTCGACCATGGTTGCTTTAAAGAAAATATCGGCGTTTATTTCAACCGCTCTGAGGGCGCTTGCGGTATCGGTAGAGAAGCAAGGTCTTCCGATTCCGCCGCCGAAAACAACAACGCGACCTTTGTTAAGGTGTCTTATGGCTCTTCCTTTGATGAAAAGTTCCGCAATTTCCGGCATGGAGATAGCGGTCTGAACTCTTGAATCAACGCCCATCTGTTCAAGGGTATCGCCAACAGCGATTGCGTTGATAATTGTTGCGAGCATTCCCATGTGGTCGGCTCTGGTTCTGTCCATATTTCCGCTTGAACGTCCGCGCCAGAAGTTTCCGCCGCCGACAACAATTGCGACTTCCGCGCCGAGTTCGACACATTTTTTAATGCTCTCGCAAATGGGGGTGATGATGCTGAAATCAAGGCCAACGCCTTTGGGTCCTGCAAGGGCTTCTCCACTTATTTTGATAAGCACCCTTTTGTATTTAAGTCCCATATCATATCGCTCCAATCGTCATAGCAGAAAGAGGCTTATTCCTCTCCCTATTCTATACTATTTTACTATAATAAAGAACAGATGTAAAGATTAAAAACGAGAAAATT
>JAZQBJ010000069.1:0-8335 GCA_045545715.1 Oscillospiraceae bacterium | reverse complement strand
GAGTTGTCTTCCTAAGCCCGCCTTGGCCTCCGACTTAGGTTTCCGGGTTTATGGGAAATGAAAAATTTTACGTCGGATTGGATTGCAAACCAATATTCCGAAGAAACTCCGTTTCCTCCGGTGTATTCATAATGGGTCGTTCCGGAATATGTATTTGTTTCTACAGTTCTTCCGTTGGTGTTGACATAAGGCGAGTTCAGCGGAAGGAAAGCTTCGCTTCCGCCGCCTTCCGCACTTGAAAGATAGTCGTAAACATAAAATCTTTGAGCGCTTTTGTTATAGGAGGCTGCGTGATAATCCGAATCGTAATAATAATATCCGTAATATTCCGTATTATTTGGATCGTCGCAATATTGGAAAAGAAAATCGCCGGTTCCAAGATAATTTTTTCCTAAAGCTCCCAGTCCTGTTGCCGGGTCAAATCCGTTTCCGGTTCCGAAAATCTTTTCCCCAACCTTTTCGTCGGACCATTCTCCCTGGTTCGGGTCGCTGTTGGTATATTCGTTCGGTGTATTTCTATCAGTACTTCCGTTCGGTGCAGAAAGTTTTCCTGTACTGTTGTCACGGAATACAAACTGAGTCTTATCATTAAGGGTCCAGGTTTCAGAATGTCCGGTTGCGCTTACAGTTACATTTGCACTCGAAAAGTTAGCGTTATAAAGCGGTGTAAAGTCAAAAATTTTTGTTGTAACAAACTGATTTGTGCTTACCGTGTTGGAAGCCTGTGCATTGTACTGTCCTATATCATAAGTATATGGTACCCAGTCCGGATAAAAAACCGTATTTCCTTCGGCAACAACTTCTGCCCCGGGAAGATAATATTTTTTGTTTACGATATCATACCAGCCCTGAACTCTGTAATGATAACGCGAAGGAGTTTTCCATTCATCCGGAAGAATAAACTTTCCGCCTTTAATAGCGGTATATCCTGTGTTATCAGAACCGTAATAAGCATCAACTCCGCCGCAGGTTCCGTCAAGCCAAACATAAACAACCGCGCCGCCGGTTTCGATTCCGAAGTTATAAACCGCCGCTTCGGAAAAATCCTGAGTTGGAACAAAGGTTGATTTATCGTCGCTTAATTTCGCATAATCCGTCTGGTTGCTCCGGAATTTAACTCCACCGGAAACTTCCTCCGCAAAGCTTTGATATGCTGTTGATGTTGTAACTCCCGTTTCATTGGTTAAGAAAGCATGCATATATCTTCCGCTTGAAACGTTTCTTATGTTATAACCTTCTCCCGAAGAGCTGAACTTCCAAAGAAGTTCGTTCTTGTTCGCAATTCCGGAAGTTATGACTCCGTCCTCGGTTATATTTATCGGAACGGCTCTTCCTGTTCCGTCAAAAGCAAAGTGGTTTCCGTTTTCATCGGTCGTATAAATTACAAAATTCGTATCCTCGGTAAAAATTCCGGCGCGGTAATCCACTGTTTTTGCAACTTCGATTTCAATAAGAGTTGCAACAGACCATATATATTCAAGTTCCATCAGTTTTTCGCTGTTGGCAACAAATTTTCTGTGGCTTTCCGGAAGATTCGTATAGTATTTATAAGCCATTCCGACCTGCTGATAAATTTCGGTAAGCCAGGCTTCCTCGCCTTCATAATCTTCCTCGTCTTCAAATTCCATGATTTTTGCGTCGATTTCGTCCGCCGTCGGAAGGGCATCTATCATGGAAATAACAGTTTCGATTCTTAATATTTCTTCTTCCGGAAGTCTTTCGAAGCTTACCCTGCATTCATCGGTGTGAGTATGTTCTTCAAGTTTACATACGAGGTTTCCCTCTTTGTCGGAACATTCTTCTGAATGAGTGTGTTCCTCAAATCCGCAGAAGAATTCTTTTTGACACTCTTCCGTGTGAGCATGTTCCTCTGTTTCGCAGATTAAGTTTCCGCCTTCGTCATAGCATTCTTCGGCATGCGCGTGCTCATCTATTCCGCAGAAATATTCCGGCTCTGTTTTTTCGGCAAGACATTCCTCGGTATGAGCATGTTCCTCGGTTTTGCAAACCGGTTCGCCATTTTCGTCGAAGCATTCTTCGGAATGTGCGTGCTCAATGGATCCGCAGATATATTCCGTCAGGGTTTCTTCCGTGGTTTTCTCGGATTCTTCGGCTGCTTCAGAAAGGCATTCATCGCTGTGGGCGTGCTCATCAAATCCGCAGAAAACATTGCCTTCCTCATCAAAGCATTTTTCTTCGTGAATATGTTCTTCGAGTCCGCAATGATATGGCGACGGAATAGCTATTGCCGCAAATCCGAAAATCGTTTCGTCGTTTTTTCCAATTTCAACAGACTGAACACTGTCGCCGTAATCGCCGATTACCGTTTTATAACCGTCCCCGGTGATTTCGATTATGATTCCCGCTCTGTCCGGTTTTCCGTTTCTGTCTTCATCAAAGAAAATCAAATCTCCGGCAAGAGCTTCGTGCTCACCGAAAGGTTTGTAAATATCAACTTCCTCCGCAGAAAGAAGTTCTGTCCATTTTTCAACATCCGCATCAAACGGAATTTCCGCCTTTGCATATTCAAGACAGAAACCTGCGAAAAGAATGTTCCAGTCCGCATAGGGTTCTTTGAACCATTCGCCGTAGCGAGTACGGCCTTTTATTGTTTCTCCGTCCTCAACGATATAGTTTTTTGTGCTTTCGTGATATCCAAGCTGGCTTTTTGCAATTGTTATAAGATTTTCGGAAACAACCTCGCCCAAATCTTCGGAAGCGAAGCTTGCGCTCCACTGTTCTTCCGTTTCAATATCCGCGGTTTTGTCTGAATAACATTCAAGGCTGTGGCTGTGTTCCGAAAGTTCACAGGAAACGGTTTTTATTTCATAACATTCATCGCCGTGGCTGTGACCTTCTATTTCCAAAATTTCGCAGATGAGGGAAATTTCATAGCATTCCTCGGAATGGATATGCTCTTCCGGTTTTTCGCAGATAAGTTCTTCGCCGGAATAGCATTCTTCAGCATGAAGGTGGCTTTCTCCTGTTTCGCAGATAAGAACTTTTTCAAAACATTGTTCGGAATGGAAATGCGCTTCCTCTTCCGAAAGTTCACAAATAAGGACCTTTTCTTCCGCCGCAAGGCAGCTTTCGGAATGGGTGTGTTCTTCTGTTCCGCAGAAGGTTTCTCTTTCCTGGGTTATGGCAGGAAGAATCAGCGCATAAGTAGTACAGAAAACAACTACCGCAGAAAGAACGGAAAGTATCTTATGCCAAATTTTTCTTTGCTTATGCTGTCTTGCATATTTTTTCATTCTTTTTTCAAGATTTGTTTCCAATGCGCTTTTCCTCCTTTCCAAAAGAGTTATTTATATACAGGTTCAAACGGCATATAACAAGGGATATCACCTATCCCTTTTTTATTCTATTATTCCAAAATCCGAAATCGGCCAGACACAAAAAAGAATCTTTCCTACGATCTCTTCGTCAGAAATACATCCGACAGCGGAAGTTCGGCTGTCGATGGAAGTTTTTCTGTGGTCACCCATCAGGAAATATTTAGAATCCGGAACCTGATATGGATATTCAATATCACATTCTCCGAATGCCTTTTCGGAAACATATGGCTCATCAAGTTCTTCCCCATTAACAAAAACTGTTCCGTTTTCGTCAACAAGAACGTAATCCGAGGGCGTTGCTATTATTCTTTTTACCAGGAGTTTATTGCCGATATAAAACGCAACAAGATCTCCCTGTTCAAAATTTTTGCTTTTTACCGAAACAACTATCTGTCCTTCTTCAATTGTCGGCGTCATGGATGAACCGTAAATCTGGAGAACCGGCATCCATAAAGTTGCCACAAGAACAGCAAAAGCCGCAACTACAACAAGAGTATAAACTGTACTTTTGAAAACATTTATATATCTTCGTTTGTACTTTACTCTGTCAAGTTCAGCTTTCAGTTCATCAATTTCGGGTATTTGTTTTTTTGCCTTTGATCTCATTTTTTGTCCTGATCCTTTTTGGGGTAAACCATTGATAGAAGTTCGCGAAGACCGGCATGTTCGTTATAAAATTTATCAAGTCGTTTGGAAACATCGTCCCAATATGCTTTGGATTCTTTTTCCGCTTTGGAGATTATTAACTCTGCTTTTGCTTTTGCTTCTGCTTCAATTGCAGCACTGCGGCTTTGAGCTTCGGCAATCTGACGTTCGCATTTTTCACGGGTTTCTCTTTCTTTTATTCTTGCAAGAGCATCCTGTCTTTCGCTCAGTTTTTTTACGCTTTCAACATATTGAATACTTGCAGCCTGGGCCGCTTCAAAAACTCCGTTTATGGCAATGGCTGCTTCGGCGATCGAACCTGCTTCGTTGAGTTTTATTTCTCTTTCCTTGAGTTCGGTCTGAGCTTTTTCAAGTTCGGTTTTAAGCTTTTCCATTTCTTCGCCTTGGTCAATAAGCATCTGGAGCAAATCGGTTCTGGAAAGCTTTTTCATTTCTTTTTCCGTCAAGCTGCTCAACTCCTTACAATAAAAAAAACACCATTAACTGAAAATAATGCAAAAGCACTATATAAAGATAATAGTATTACTATTATTAAGTATAATACCGTTGCATTGTGTTTGTCAACCATACTTTTAGTTAAACTAATAGTATGGACGGTGATAAGATGCGTGAAAAGAAAGAAATAAACATAAAAATAGGAGAGCAGGTAAAAAAGGCGAGAGAAAGGGACGGAATTACCCAGGAACAGCTTGCTGAAAAAATTGATGTTTCACCGCAATATATTTCAGATTTGGAACGCGGTGTTGTCGGAATATCTGTTGAAAAACTCAAAAGTCTTTGTATTGCACTAAGGGTAAGCAGCGACGAAATTCTTTTCGGAAACTATAAAAATAAAAATTCCGCAATTATTTTTGAAAAAATCAGCGTTCTTTCCGAAAACCATGTTCTTATTCTTTCTGATATCGTAAATAAATACATAGAAGCAGTTTCTTCTGGCAAATAAAAAACAGCTCTTCCCAAAATCGGGGAGAGCAGTTTTTTATTACATTTCTTGCGTTTTTTTCTTGTAAAACGCTCTTCAATTTTGTATCTCCTTACGCAATTTTTCGCACATAACAAAAAAATCCCGGAACAAAGTTCCGGGATTTTGTGGCGGAGATGAAGAGATTCGAACTCTTGAGAGGCTTCTGACCCCTACACGATTTCCAGTCGTGCGCCCTCGACCATCTAGGCGACATCTCCAAATGCTCAAGAAAACTTGCTGTTTATCACAGCGCTTGATTATTATACTAAAAACAAAAATAAAAATCAAGTGTTTTTTCAAAATTTTTTATATTTTTTTAAAGATATTTGCGTATATTTATATTTTATGATATTATAATTTTATATTTTTTAAAGGAGGCGTTTTTTATGACAGAAATTCTTGCCCCGGTTGGCGGAAAAGAACAGCTTATTGCCGCAGTGCGTTCCGGTGCAGACGCGGTTTATCTCGGCGCAAAGAATTTTAACGCAAGACGAAACGCTTCCAACTTCGAAGATTTTGAACTTTCCGAAATCGTTTCCTATTGCCACGAAAGAGGAGTCAAGGTCCACGTTGTTCTCAACACCCTTGTTATGGATTCGGAAATTCCCGCGCTTATCGAAGAAATAAAAAATGTCGCTTCCTCCGGCGCGGATGCTGTTATCGTTCAGGATCTTGCGGTTGCAAAACTTGTTCGGGAAATCTGCCCTTCCCTTGAAATGCACGCTTCCACCCAGATGACCGTTCACGATCTTTCCGGCGCTTTTGCTGCGGAAAGTCTTGGTTTCAAAAGGGCTGTTCTTTCAAGGGAACTTTCTCTTGACGAAATAAAATATATTGCTGACAGAACCGAAATTGAGCTTGAAGTTTTTGTTCACGGCGCTCTTTGTATGTGCATGTCCGGGTGCTGCTATCTTTCTTCCGTTCTCGGCGGAAGAAGCGGAAACCGCGGTCTTTGCGCCCAGCCTTGCAGGCTTGATTTCCGTTTCGGCGAAAAAGATCATGCTCTTTCCCTCAAAGATATGTCCCATATCGAACACATCAGAGAGCTTGCAGAAGCCGGAGTTTGTTCTTTTAAAATCGAAGGCAGAATGAAACGTCCTGAATACGTTGCTGCAGCTGTAACGGCCTGCAGAGCCGCTCTTAAAGGTGAAACTCCGGATATGGATTCTCTTCGTTCTGTTTTTTCCCGCCAGGGTTTTACCGACGGCTATCTTACCGGAAGACGCACTTCCGATATGTTCGGATTCCGCAGCCATGAAGACGTTACCGCCGCGGATAAAGTTCTCAAAAGTCTTGCGAACCTTTATAAGGACGAAGCAGACCATATTCCGCTTAAGATGGGACTTTTTATATCCGAAACAAAACCCTCCGTTCTGACCGTTTCCGACGGGGAAAACTGTGTTTCCGTAAGAGGCGCCGTTTGTGAAAAAGCGCTTCGCTCCCCTACCGATGAAACGCTTGCAAGAAGATATCTTTCCAAAACCGGCGGAACGCCTTTTTATCTTTCCGAGCTTGATTTTTCTTCGGAAGGCGAACCCATAATTGCCGCCGGAGAAATCAACGAAATGCGCCGCAAAGCTCTTTCAATGCTTTCGGAAATGCATTCAAAAGTTTATCCCCACGATGTTTTTGAATTTGATCTTCCAAAGCCGGAAAAACATATCGCGCAGAAAACCGCAGTAAGGATCCGCGCGGAAAAATTTGAACAGGTTCTCTTCGAAAACGAGGCTGAAGCGATTATCCTTCCGGTTTCGGAAATTGAAAAGCACCCGGAAGCGATCGAGAAATTCGGCAAAAAACTTTTTGCGGAACTTCCGGCGCTTGTTTTCCCTCTTGATGAAGAAAAACTTAAATATCGGCTTATTGAACTTTATGAAAAAGGGCTTCGCCATGCTCTTTGCGAAAATATAGGCACCCTTCGCCTTGCCGGAGATTGCCTTTTAAACGTTCACGGCGGACACGGACTCAATATTCTCAACAGCGTCGCTCTTGAAGAATATGAAGAACTCGGCCTTTGCGACGCAACCATTTCCTTCGAACTTTCCGCCGCAAAAATAAAGCATCTCGGCGGAAAAATAAAACGCGGTATCCTCGGTTACGGATATCTTCCGCTCATGCGGATGCGAGCCTGCCCTCTTAAAAAGCCTTCCGGCTGTAAAACCTGTCCTGGAAAAGGAAAAATAAAAGACCGCATGGGCAAGGAATTCACCTATCTTTGTTTTGAAAAAAAATTCGGCACCCTTTATAACAGCGTTCCACTTTACGCTGCGGATAAGGATTTTTCCGGAATCGATTTTATGACCCTTTATTTCACCACCGAAACACCGGAAAACTGCAAAAAGATTTATGAGATGTTTATCAGCAAAACTCAGGCGGATTTTGATAAAACAAACGGACTTTATTTCAGGGAACTTTTATAAAGGAGATATTATGAAACTCCTTTTTCTTTTCGGCGATGGAGCCGTTGGAAAAATGACCGTTGGTCAGGAACTTTGCAAAATTACCGATTTTCGGCTTTTTCACAACCATATGACAATTGAACCGGTTCTTGATGTTTTCGGTTATTTTTCGTGGCAAACCGTTAAAAAAATCCGCGATATTATTTTTGAGGATTTTGCTTCTTCCGATAATTACGGAATGGTTTTTACTTTTATGTTTGCTTTTGACAGCCCCTATGACTGGGAATGCCTTGAAGAAACAAAAAAGATTTTTGAACCTTACAATACCGAATTTTACTATGCCGAACTTGTTGCACCCCTTGAAATAAGACTTGAACGCAACAAAACCGAAAACAGACTTAAAAACAAACCGTCAAAACGTGATATTGAAAATTCCGAACGCAGAATTATTCGTGATGACGAAAAGCACCGTTTTGTCAGCCTTGAAGGCGAAATTCCTTTTGAAAATTACATAAAAATTGATAATTCCAATCTTTCCGCGGAAGAAACCGCAAAAATTATAAAAGAACGTTTTTCGCTCTGAAAGGGGATTTTTTAATGGAAGTAATTTTTTTCATGAGCCTTTTTAATATAGGTTACGGAATTTTCGGTCTTTTCGGAAAAATGAATATCCCCGATAAATTCAAAGGTCACGAATGGACGAAAAATTATATGAAAGAGCTTGGAACTGCCGATATTCTCCTTGGCGTTCCGTGGCTTATCCTTTATTTTGCATTTAAGCAATATGACCCGGGATACTGGACGATTTTCCTTTTGATCATATTGCTGGCTCTTCCTTCTTTTTTTCTTGTTATCCACATAGAACGCAAATATAATAAACTTTTGAAAAAAGATTAAAAAAATTTCATTTGCCAAAGGCAAAAGGGATTTTTCTTTTTTTATATAAGTTTTTCGTGTACCATTTCCTC
>JAZQBJ010000068.1:0-8910 GCA_045545715.1 Oscillospiraceae bacterium | reverse complement strand
TAAGACCGCTTGGCCTCCGACTTAAACAAAACTTATGATATTTTTGACGAGGAACACAGGCTTTCTTCAAAAGCCGCAAGGGTCGAATTTCTGACCACGGTGAAATTTATTGAAAAATATCTTGAACCGGGAATGAAAATTCTTGATATCGGAGCAGGCGCAGGAGAATACAGCCTTTATTTTGCGGAAAAAGGCTATGAAGTTTCCGCTCTCGAACTTGCGGATAACAATATTGCGGCTTTTAAGAGAAGAATCAGACCCGATCATAAAATTGAGCTCGTTCAGGGAAACGCTGTTGATCTTTCACATTTTGAAGATAACAGTTTCGATATCGTTCTTATGTTCGGTCCGCTTTATCATCTTCACAGCGAAGAAGACCGGCAAAAAGCAATTTCGGAAGCAAAACGCGTTGCAAAAAAGGATGCCGTTCTTTTCTTCGCTTTTATCGGGAACGATATGATTTTTATAACCGAGCTTAATTATGATTCCAATTATATTAAAAACGGAGATTTTGACCGGAAAACTTTTAAAATGGATGACTTTCCTTTCGTTTTCCATACGGTCGATGGCTGCAGGAAAATTCTTGAAAACGGCGGAATAAAGATCCTTCATGAAGTTGCTTCGGACGGAGTTTCGGAACTTATGGCGGAAAAGATAAATAGCCTTGACGATGAGGATTACGAAACCTATCTCCGTTATCATTATTATTGCTGTGAAAAACCGGAGATGCTCGGAAGGAGCAACCATCTTTTGTTTGTCGGAAAGGTGTGAAAAAATGATTTTGCACTGTATGAAAAAATCAACATGGGAAGAACGCAGAAACAAAGATTTTTGGGGCAAACGAAACATTGAAGCCGAAGGTTTTATCCATTGTTCCCAGCCGGAATTTTTCTGGCGGGTTGCACCGAATTTTGACAGCGTTGAAGATGAAATGGTTATACTTTGCATTGATGAAAACAAGCTTTTCGCAGAGGTAAAATATGAGGACGGCGACAATTGCGGAAGAAGCTATCCGCACGTTTACGGAATGATAAACAATTCCGCCGTTACCGCCGTTCTTCCCTTTTTGCGTGATGAAAACGGCTGGATAAAAAATCCGGAACTTGAAATTTTTGAGGATAAATAGAAATGGAAATTATAAAAATTGAAAACAAAACTTTTTTAAAAGAAAAACTTATTGATTTTGCAGAAAACTGTTCATGGGAAGCAGGAAAACACCTTGCTTTTATCCTTAAAGAAAATAATTTTCTTGAATGGGAAGCGGTTTTTGCCGCGGTTGAAGATGGCGAAATAATCGGATTCTGTACCTTTTTAGAAACAGATTATTATCCCGAAAACAGATATTCCCCTTGGATAAGTTCGATTTTTGTTGACGAAAAATTCCGCGGAAATAAAATCAGTTTTAGACTTATTGAAAATACAATTGAATATGCAAAAATGCAAAATTTCAAGAAGGTTTACATCCCTTCGGATATGATTGGTTTTTATGAAAAATGCGGTTTTATAAAAATTGATGAACTTGTAAATTACGGCGGAGATACAGACAATATTTTCGTCAAAGAAATATTGTAACACCTCATCCGTCAGCTTCGCTGACACCTTCCCCTCAAGGGGAAGGCTTATTCATACTTGAAGATTGAATTTTCTTATGTTATTATATAAATTAAATTGATTTTGACCGGAGGATTTTTTAATGATTGGTGCAATAATCGGCGATATTGCCGGAAGCATTTATGAATTCAACAATATAAAAACAACCGATTTTCCGATAATCAGCGACGATTGCTTTTTTACCGACGATACCGTAATGACCGTTGCCGTTGCGGAAGCTCTTCTTAAAGGAAACCGCGATGAAGCAAAAACCGAAAAAGAAATGGTAAAAGCTTTCAGAAAATACGGAAAATCCTATCCCGATGCAGGCTATGGTCTTCGCTTCGGAGAATGGATCGCTTCCTCCGACCCGAAACCTTATAACAGCTTCGGAAACGGAAGCGCAATGCGTGTTTCTCCTGTTGCATGGTATTTCCACAGCCTTGAAAAGGTCGAAAAATTTGCGGAAATAAGCGCAAAAGTAACCCACGACCACGAAGAAGGAATCAAAGGCGCAAAAGCAACCGCCGCCGCAATTTTCCTTGCAAGGAACGGAAGACCAAAGGATTATATCAAACGCTATATTGAGCTTAAATACAGATATGATTTCAGCAAAACACTTGATGAGATCCGTCCGGATTATTCCTTTGACGAAACCTGCCAGGGAACGGTTCCGGTTGCGCTCCAGGTTTTCTTTGAAGCGGAAAGTTTTGAAGATACCCTTAGGAAAGCAATTTCCATGGGCGGCGACAGCGATACCCTTGCGGCAATCGCCTGCAGCGTTGCGGAAGGTTTTTATCCCGTTCCCGCCGAAATCAAGGACCGAGCACTTGCAAAACTTGATAAAAAGCTTTTGAGCATGCTCAAAAAATGGAACGAGGACCTCAGCGTTTCTTCCAATCCTTTTGAGCACCGCGACGTTATGCTTTATACCGATTATATGCTCCGTAACCCTCATACCGAGCGCAAAACCATTCATCACAACGACACCAACCAGGACTACGTTGTTCCGGAATATAACGAAATTATGTTCAACTTCATCCGCGATGCGGTTGCTTCCGAAAGATTCCGCAGCGACTATGCGGCAATTCTTGCAAACCACAACATAAGAAGCCACCAGGACATGGTTTGTGAAGTTTGCGACGCAAACGTTGTTCTTCTCGAGGCAATGCTCACCGTTATCATTTCCGGCGAAAGAGTTAAACCCGGAAACGTCGCATGGGCCGCAGAAGACGGAATTCTCGGGGATATCCTCTACTATATCCGCAAAAAGGAAAAGGAAGAAGCTGAGGAAGAATGACCCTTTCTGATACCGTTATACGTCTTCTTGAGGAAGTTTATATCGCAAAAAATTTTTCCTATGCAGAAGAACATCTTCCGGAAAATTATATTTGCCATTGTTCCGAAGGAACAAAAAGCAAAGCGGAAGCCATTGCTCTTGCAAAAAAATACTTAAAAAAACATAATATCAAAAAATTTTATTTGACGGTTGAAAATTCCGGCGAAGAAACGATAACTCTTAATGTTCTTTTTGAATGTGTTGAAAAAGAAAAATTCCTCGGGATTACTTTTGGAGAACACACAGCTCACCACAGACATTTGAAAACTTTTAGAGTTAAAGACGGGATCATCACCGAATCCCATGACGAATTTTCCGAATTTGAATATGAAGATTAAAAAAAGACCCGCAATTGCGGGTCTTTTTTTATAAATGGTAAATGTAGTTTACGCAATCCGGAAGATTTTCATCAATATATCCGCTGTTTTTGAATCCAACTTTTTCGTAAAGTTTTATTGCCGGAACATCTTCCTTTTTTACACAGATTTCAACACTTTCGAAACGCCCTTCGTTTTTAAGATAATCAAGGATAAGTTTCAGCGCCTCTGTTCCGCATCCTTTGCCCTGAAAATTTTTATCTATCATAAACTGCTGCAAATCATATGCAAAAGGTTCTTCTTCAAAATCCTTTATAAGCGCAAGTCCGATTATCTGCTCTTCACAAAAAATCCCAAAAAGGCGAGGATTGAGATTTTTATAAATCTCCGCCCGTTTTATAATTCCGGCGGCGCTATCCAAAAAAGATTTCTGATTTTCGGATACTTCGAGTTTTTCCGCTTTTGCCTTATTGCTTTCATCGATTTTTACGAGTGAGATCATTCCTGCTCCTTAACAAAAGATTTTATTCCGTTGAGTTTTTCCATTGCCACAATCATAATAACAAGTATCAAAGCCATATAAGGCGCAAAAAGCGCCGCGGAAACATTGTTTGCCAAAATTCCGAAAAGCGGCGGCATAAAACAGCTTCCGATATAGGCGCAGGCCATCTGTACTCCGACAATCGCCTGGGATTTATCGACCCCGAAATGCGCCGGAGTTGAATGAATTACGCAGGGATAAATCGGTGCGCAGCCAAGACCAACAAGGACGATTCCCGCCATTGCGGTTTTTCCCCCGAAAGGAAGAATAATAAGCAAAATTCCGGCGGCGATTATAATCTGTCCGAGGCGGATCATATTTTTATCGCTGAGTTTATATGTCACAAAACCGCTTATTCCCCTGCCAACGGTTATTCCGGTATAAAACAAAGTCGCAAGGGCGGCGGCGGTTTCTTCGGAAACGCCGTGTTCCAAAACAAGATAGCTGCTTGCCCAAAGCCCTGCGGTGCTTTCGAGAGCGCAATAGCAGAAAAAAGCCGCCATAACTTCCTTTGCGCCGGGAATTGCAAAAATTTCTTTTATCGAAAGAGGTTTTGTTTTTTCGAAAATTTCTCCAAAACTTTTTTCCTCTTTCCAAAGCGGAAGAGTAAGAAAAAGAACTGCGGTAAGAATAATCTGTAAAATTGCTACCCAGCGGTAACCGAGATTCCAGCTTCCTTTTGTCATTGCCGCCGCAAGAAGATAGGGTCCTGTTGAAGCGCCTATTCCCCACATACAGTGGAGCCAGCTTAAATGGCGGCTTGCATAATGTATTGCAGCATAGTTGTTTATCGAAGCATCGACTCCGCCTGCTCCCAAACCATAAGGAACCGCTATTATGCAGAGCATTATGAAAGAATTGCTTGCCGAAAAACCAAAAAGCGCCGCCGCGGTAAGCGCAACGCTCATTGCGGTAACTTTTCCGGTACCAAAGCGCTTTGTCATTCTTTCGCTCATAAGACTCGATGCTATCGTTCCGAAACAAATTATCATGGAAATTATTCCCGCATAGGAAACCGGAACGCCGAATTCGTTATGCATAGTTGGCCAGGCTCCGCCAAGCAAAGCATCCGGAAGACCGAGGCTTATAAATGATATATAAATTATTGCAAGAAGAAAACTTGCCAAAAAATCACTCCTTTTAAAGGCATTTTGCCCTACCGTACCATTTTAGCACATTTGTCAACCGCCGTAATTTTACTGTAAGTTAAGAAATTTATTGAGTAACTTTACCAAAGGTGTATTCAAAACCGCAAAAAACGGTGTTATCATATAACCACGGTACCGAAAAAGAACGGAGATGACTTTTTTATGAAATCAGACATCAGCGAAAATATAAAATTTTACAGAAAAGAAAAAGGATTTACTCAGGAACAGCTTGCGGAAGCAATGGGCGTTTCCGTCGGAGCCGTTTCAAAATGGGAAAGCGGAGCTTCCGCGCCGGAACTTCCGCTTATACTTGAACTTGCGGATTTTTTCGGAGCCTCTGTGGATTCCCTTCTCGGTTACAAAGTCAGAAATAATTCCGCGGCTGAAACAGCCGAAAGACTTCGCATAATGCGTTCGCAAAAGGATTATACCAATGCGTTTTCCGAAGTTGAAAAAGCGGTTCAAAAGTTCCCGAACAATTTTGACGTTGTTTATCAAAGCGGCGGCCTTCTTTATTTCCTCGGTCTTGAAAAAAACGACAAAAAAGCCGTGCTCAAGTCAAAAGAGCTTCTTGAGCACGCGCTTACCCTTATTGACCAGCCCCATGCTCACAACGTTGGAAAAAGCGATATTTACGACGATCTTTCCGGAATTTGTTTTCTTCTCGGCGAAGATGAAAAGGGGCTTGATATGCTTAAAGACCACAACGAAGGCGGAGTTTTTGATGCGGAAATAGGTTATGAGCTTGCGTCTTCATTTAAACGATATAAAGAAGCTCTCCCTTATCTTTCAGATTCGCTTGTAAGAAATCTTACTGATTTATTCAAATGCGTAATCGGTTTTGCAAACGTTTATTCAAGCCGCGGTGAATTTGAAAAGGCTTTTGATGCTGTAAAAACCTGTTTCGAAATCAATGAAATGTTCAGAATCCCCGGAACGGTTTCCTATCTTGACAAAGGCAGTATCGTTCTTCTTGTTGCCTGCGCACAGATTTGTGAAAGCATGAATGACGAAAAAAGCATCAGAAAATATCTTGCTGAAGCAAAAAAGATTGCGGAAAACTTTGATAAAAGCCCTGACGATTCCGCTGCAAACGTAAAATTCTATGAAAAAGACGTTCCGGCTTCCGCCGCAGACGATTTTGGTGAAACGGCGGCGGATACCATTGAAAACGTTGTAAAATGGGAAAAAGAAGAATATCCGAAGACCTGTGAGATCTGGCAGGAGATGAAGCAAAATGGATAAAAACAACCTGCGAAGGCAATTCACTTTACAGTTTTGGAAAGGCAATAAAATCAGCTTTTCTATCGCAATGATCGGGTATATTCTCCAGGTTTTTGTAAATCTTATGATATCCTGGCTTTTACAGCAATTTATCGATGCTTCTTCCGGAATCGACACCGGATTTTCTATTTTAGATCTTATATTGCTTTCAATAGTTATGGTTGCTTTACTTACATTCTGCGCGGCGCTGATATATTTTTCAAAGCCGAAATTTATTTCAAAAGCAATGCGGCAATATAAGGATTTTGCGTTTTCTGAGCTTACAAAAAAAGGAATTTCCGCCTTTTCAAAGGAAAACACTGCGGCTTATATTTCTGCATTTTCCAATGATGCCGCAAGCATTGAACAAAATTATCTTTTAAATATTTTCAACCTTACGATGGACAGTCTTCTTTTCCTCGGCGCAATTATTATGATGCTCTGGTACAGTCCCCTTCTTACCGCCGCCGCAATTCTTTTTGCGCTTTTGCCCGTCGCCGCTTCTTTTATCACCGGAAACCGGGTTGCGAAAGCAGAAAAGGAAATTTCCGAAAAAAACGAAAGTTTTATGTCTGTTTTGCGCGACGGACTTTCCGGTTTTTCGGTAATCAAAAGTTTTAAAGCTGAATTTTCCGCCATAAAGCTTTTTACGGAAAGCAACAAAAACGTTGAGGAAGCCAAATGCCGCCGAAAAAAACTCGGAACCGTTCTTCAGATGCTCGGAACCGGAGCCGGACTTATTTCTCAGTTCGGAATTTTTATTCTATGCGCATATTTTGCGGTAAACGGAAAAGACGGAATAACTCCCGGCGTGGTTATGATATTCATGCAGCTTATGGGGCTTGTTACGGAACCGATAGGAACTGTTCCCGAAATGCTTGCGAACAGAAAATCCGCCGCGGCTCTTATTGACAAAATGGCAAATGCGATTTATTCTAACACCAGAGAAGAAGGAAGTTCTGTTCCTGCGATACTTAAAGACGGAATTGAAATATCCGATCTTTATTTTTCCTATAACGGAAAAGACAACGCCCTTGAAGACATCAATTTTAAATTTGAAGCCGGAAAAAGTTACGCTGTGGTCGGTGCTTCCGGAAGCGGAAAATCCACGCTTTTGAACCTTTTATCCGCCGGTCACAACAAATATTCCGGAAAAATAACCTATGACAAAACAGAACTTCGGGATATCTGCAGTGATTCGCTTTATGACATTATTTCTATCATTCAGCAGAACGTTTTTATATTTAACAGTTCAATCCGAAACAACATAACAATGTTCAGGGATTTTGATGATAAAGATGTTGAAAAAGCTGTTTTTCTTTCCGGACTTTCCGAACTTATTTCGGAACGCGGCGAAGATTTTATCTGCGGAGAAAGCGGAAGCGGACTTTCCGGCGGAGAACGCCAGAGAATTTCTATTGCAAGAAGTCTTCTTAGAAAAACTCCGGTTCTTCTTGTTGACGAAGCAACCGCCGCTTTGGATAAAGAAACTTCTTTTTATATTTTAAGTACAATTTTGTCGCTTGATGAATTAACAAAAATTGTTGTTACCCACAATCTTGATGAAAATCTGCTCAAAAAATATGACTCCATACTTGTTTTGAAAAACGGCAGAATTTTTGAGCACGGAACTTTTGATGAACTTATGGAGCGAAAGAAATATTTTTATTCACTGTTCACTGTTTCTCAATAAAAAAAGACCCGCTCCGGCGGGTCTTTTTTCAGTTGTTTTTATAAGCTTCGTCAATAGAAATCATTATTATTTCGTTGAGATGTTCGATAACAAATTTCTGTGCTTCTTCGCTGTAATAATTTTTGCTGTATTCGCGGTAATAGCGGTTTATCTCCCAGAAATTTTCGATACCTATCGAAAGGCCTTTTTCGGAAGGTACCCGGTTTATGCTTTTTGTTTTCGGGTCGAACATGATCCTCAAATAGCCCTTATCAAGGAGGTAACGGGTTATCTGAACAGGTATTATTTTTTCTTTTCCTGCGGCTTCATTGATTCTTTTTGCAAGAAGTTTTACTCCAACCGGATCTTTTGATGTTTCGATTTTTTCAAGTTCTTCGGGTTTGAATCCGTGGTATTTTATCTTTTTCGCAACGGCATATTCGGTGTTCACTATATCCGAAAGTTTTGTTGCGGAAAGAAGTTTTTCAAGACTTGTGAACACTTTTGCGTAAATTCCGCCGCATTCACGGATTATCGGATTTTCAAGGCGTTTCCATTCCTCAACTTCAAAACGATAATAATCCATACCATAATTTTTGGAAGGAATGTTTTCGATTTCTTCTCTTTTTATGATTTTTGCTTCAGATATCTTTCCGTAAAAACGGATACATCCATCTTCGTCACCAAACGTCCCGGAAGGAAGATAAAGCGCAATATATTCCAACGGAAGCATATTTTTCGGAACGATTGCCGCGGGAATATGATAAAACTTTTCCGAAAAATTTATTTCGAACTGTTTTTTATTTTTTACTGTTCCTATAAGAACCCCATGTTCCAAAATTTTCACCCGCTTTTAATTTCCTCAAAAATAAAATATTCCTTTTACGTATATTCGTCAATAATTTTTGTCCTCTTTGTTTATTTCTTACATTTTAAGCTGCACTTTTATGTATATTTCAACTAAAAAATTCAAATTTTCTTATTGTTTTTGCTCTTTACTACAAATATTCTCTGTTTTTTACTAAGTCGGATCGTAGCCA
>JAZQBJ010000067.1:0-3071 GCA_045545715.1 Oscillospiraceae bacterium | reverse complement strand
ATCATGCTTCCCTCTTCGTTAAGTGCCGAGCAGGAACGATAGACCGGAAGTGCTCCGGCAATTGTTGCGGAAAAAGGCGCCGCAACGCAAAGGATAGCCGCAAAACCGGTTATGGCATCGGAAACTCTTCCGGTGAGGAGGAACGCAATCACTCCCACAAGAATCGAGCAAAGGAAAACGATCGGAGCGACGATTCTTGCGATGCTTTCCGTTGCATCATCGCGATAGGAAAGTTCGAGGAACCTGGTGAAGAATTTTGCTTTTGCGCTTGTGCAGAAGCGAGGAGTTTCATCACGCTGTCCGGTAAGTTCCCTTGCAAGTTCCTTGTTGCGAACAGGAAGAAGAGCGGATTTTTTCTTTCCGGTGGTAAGAACTTCGAAATTGTTTTTTATTCTTGCGGCAGAAAGCATTTTTCCGACCGTGTTGAAGAAAAGGCCGAGAATCGTTATCGGGAAGAAAAGGTTTTCGCCGCCGGGACTCATTGCGGAAGGATCCGCGATGAATGCAACGCCAAGAGCCGCCGCACCTATTACGGAACAGGTTGCGAAAGTATCGTTTCCTGCGCGGAATCTTACAAGAGAAATCAGTCCGCCGCCAACCGCAACATGGCAGGTAAGCGCAGCGATACAGACTATCGCAAGATTTATTATCGGGAAGATTATTCCGGATTTTTCAAAGGAAATTGCTTCCGGAAGAGGATAGCCGAGCATTGGAGAAAGACAGAGAGCAAGGCTTCCGAGGAAGAGAACGAAAATAATGATACTTCTGATAATAAGACCCGTGAGCTGTGAGGAAAGGTTTTTTTCCACCGCTTCTTTCTGGCCTTCGTTCTCATAATCGTCCGGGTCATCGTCATCAGGTTCATGCATATCCTGCATGAGTTTTTTTGCAATATCCTCGTTGTTCTGGTCGGCGAACTTGTTCTTGACAGGTTCTGCCGCGGGAACTTCCGGGATATGTATTTCCTGATCAGTGTGCTCCACCACGTTTTTCATGAATTCGTTTACTTTGTCGTGGCGTTTATCAATGAATTCTTTGTAAAGGTCGTGGTTATCCGAACTTGTAAGATCGTCTTTTTCTTTAACTTCTTTTATCGCTCCGAAACCGACCACTCCCGCTTCGGGTTTTCTTTCCTCTTTTTTAGCTTCAATTTTCGGTTCTTCGGAGAGCTTTTCTTTTTCCGGTTCTTCCGGAATTTCAGTTATTTTGAAACCGTTAAGCTGTTCTTCGGAATGGATAGTAAAATCCTTTGGAACATAGGAATCGAATTTTTCCTTTTTTGCGGTATGAGCCGGAACGGTCGTTACCTTTGCGGAAATGCTTTCTTCCTTTTGTTTTTTGGATTTTTTCTCGTTCTTCCATGTTGCCGCACCGAAATACTGAGAAAGAGTATCATCCACCTGGATCGTTCTTGTTGTTATGGGTTCGTCCTTGAATTTTTTGGTATAGGTAGGAGCCTCCGGTTCTTTAGGAGGTTCGGGCTGGGTGTTTTTTTGCCGCATTTCAAAAAAATCACCTTTTTGTTCCGAGGGACCGGTTTTTGCTATTGGATCGGCTGTTCCGGCGGAACCGTTTTCTTTTTTTCGTCTGATCTCCTCGAGGATATCATCAACCGAATAGTTGTTTCCTGACATTTCGTTCCCCTTCCCTTGTTTTATACTAATGAAAGAATTATCTTGCTTTGATTCCCATGCGCTGTCTTGTGACTTCGTACATCATAACCGAAGCCGCAACAGAAGCGTTGAGGGATTCGATTTTGCCTCGCATCGGAAGCGAAACGACAAAATCGCATTTTTCTTTTACAAGGCGGCTTACGCCTTCGCCTTCAGCGCCGACAACAAGACCGATGGCTCCGCTCAAATCTGCGGACCAAAGAGCCTCACCGTCCATATCCGCACCGAAGATCCAGACTCCGCGTTCCTTGAGTTCATCAATGGTTCTTGCGATGTTGGTAACTCTTGCTACGGGAACATATTCCACCGCACCGACAGAGGTTTTTGCAACAACGTAGTTAAGTCCGACGCTTCTGCGTTTCGGAATTATAACGCCGTGGGCACCGCAGCATTCGGCGGTACGGATCACCGCGCCCAGGTTATGGCCGTCTTCAAGGCCGTCGGCAATTATAATGAAGGGAGGTTCGCCTCTTTCTTCTGCAAGGGCAAAAATTTCCTCAACGGTCGCATATTTATGTGCCGCCGCCATTGCAAGAACTCCCTGGGCGTTTGCGCCGGCGGCAAGTTCATCAATTTTGACCGGTGCTACTTCTTTTACCGGGATTCCGGCATCTTTTGCCATTGCGTAAAGTTTTCCGAGATTGGTCGCGCCTTTTGCAACCATGATCTTATCGATTTCGCGGCCGGATTTTATCGCCTCGATTACGGCATTTCTTCCGCAGATTTTATCTTTATCCGCTTCGTTTTCGCGGAGTTCTTCTTTTTCTCTGTATTTATCCATAATTTATTCTTCCTTCATCAAAGTGGAAATATTCACAACCGTTTCTATCCAATAATCCCGCAGTTGGGCATTTATTTTAGTGCCTTTGGCAGTTCGGACATAGTATTTTCGGGGTTTTCCCTCGGACATATCCCACTCGCTTTTCAGCAGACCCTGGCTTTCGAGCCTTCGGAGAAGCGGATAGAGAGTGTTTCCGTCCACCGGCACCCCTTTTTCGGTCAGTTCCTGGCCGAGAGAATAACCGTATTTAGGGGAGGAAAGTTGATTCAAAACGCCCAGAACGACAGTTCCACGGCGAAGTTCCGACACAAAACCGGAAATGATTTCGTCATCGCTCAATTTTCCTCACCTCCTATACAAAACAGCAATTTTTGGCTTAATTAAGCCGTTTTTTCGGATAGCAAACAAAGCGAAAAACAGCTGTTTTCCGCCAAAAAGACGCGGTTTTTCTTAAAAAAACGAATTTTTTTCTTTTTGAAAAAATAAATTTTTCCGCGTTTTGCAAATATAATTATCCAATTCGGATTATACTGTATAAGTTACATTGTTGTCAATACTAAATTAAAAATTTATTTAAAATAATTTTATAAATTATTATTTTATTTTAATTTCATTTT
>JAZQBJ010000066.1:0-18454 GCA_045545715.1 Oscillospiraceae bacterium | reverse complement strand
GTTGTCGGAACAACTTCCATATCTCCGCCCGAAAAGTCGAGCAATACTTCTTTCGTTTCTTCCGGTTTGCTTGTATCAATACTGTTGATGTTGCCTGCAAAGTCCGCCGCAAGGATTTCTTCCGTTTTTCCCGTCTTGCTTCGGATAGCTTCTGCAATTCCGGTCAAGGTTTCTTCTTTGATTTTATAATCCATCAAAAACCAACCTCCTCCGCCTGTGCAAGACTAACGTTAAGTCCTTTGATATCGGTAATGTTTCCTTTGCTGTCGGTAATGGTCGTGGTATCCGTTGCTTCGTCATAAGTAAACGTATAAATGTTTTCCTCACCGCTCGCAAAAGTTTCAGTAATGATTCCGTCTGTTTCAAAATCCGTAAGGTCAACGGTGGAAGAAACTGCACCTTCCTCCTCCTGCTCAAGCACCAACGGTACTATAGAAACACGCAGCATTCCTTCTCCGACATTGACCGTAACCGTTGCAAGTTCCATAAAATTGATAAGAGCAATGCTCTGATAAGAACCCATTGCACTTGCCGGGTTCATAACGATTGTCGCATTTGCTGTCTGTCCGCCAACATCGACCGGAACAATAAAAGCAACCGGTCCTTTTTCAAATGCCGCAACAATATCGGTGGTGTCGGTTTCCAAAACGCCTCCGCCGCCAAATATGGATATCGGTGTAAGTCCGAGTGCTCCAAGGTCAAACAGGGGAAGCTGTGTCGCAACGTTTTTAAGCGCATCTTCAAGGCTTTTACCTTCGTCTGTTTTAATGTATTTCGCAAGTGCAACGGGATAATCACCTGCCGGCACTATGCTGTCAAAAATTTTAAGCGGCATATTTTAACCTCCCTTCACCGTTACGGAAACGCTCTCTGTAATCGGCTGACCGGATTTATAAACGTAATAATCTTTGGTAAGGCCGTATCTGTTTGTAAAAGATACCGTTTCATATTCATATTCATAATCGAATCCGCCGATATTGAATTTGGATTTGCCCATACTTGCCGGATATGCGTAATAGAAATAAAGTCCTTCGCCGCCCTCAATATTAACGGTAAGATTCTTGCTTCCGGAAAGCTGTTTCGAAAGCCCAAGAATAAACGCGCTGTCAAGGGTTTCCGGTTCTGCCTTTGCTCCGTAATAAACACCGTCATAAAAATAAAGCGTGGTGTATTTTGTGGAAACAACGCCTTTTTCGTCTTTCGCAATAAGCGTCCATGTGGTAGTCGTGCTGAAATCTTCATTGAAAATCTGCAGTCCGGTTTTTCCCGTGCTTTGTTTAACTCCGTCAATGGTAACTTCTGCCGCTTCTTTGTTGAGTTCCCAGGAAACCGCAACAGGGTTAATGACATTTCCGTTTTCCAATGTTTTACCGCTGTTGGTAAATTTGATAATTTCAATGGGAACGTATTTAAGTTCCTCGATCTCTTTTTCGATATCCGCAAATTTAAGGTCAGCTTCGTGCAGTCTTTTAAAATAACTGTCCGCCGCTTCTTCGGTGGTAAAATTCTTTACGGTATCATAATCATATTTATACCCGGCGATATAGCTGACCGGCGCAACCGTTGTAATGGTTCCGGGATTGGAATAATAATCTCCGTCCTCAAATCCAAAAACCTTATCAAAAGTAAGTCCTGCGCCCATATTGAGTGTTCCGATAATGCTCTGTGTGGAAACTGCAAGAACGCAGATTTTTTCAAGATCTGTGTAATATTTTTCCGGCAAATCAAGAACAACTTTTCCTGCCGCGCCCATTGTTACTTCTCCAAGGGTTTCCGCAAAAGTAAGCGTTCCGCCGTCAAGGTTTCCGTCCCATTCGTAAACGTCAAAGCGAACCGCTCCTGCACCGGAAGCATAACAGCCAACGCTGTTTATTTTGATGTTTTCGTATTCTCCTTTTTCTGCAAGAAAAATAACTCCGCTTTTTCTTGTTTCGTTAAGCGCTTCTGCTATTGCATCGAGCAAGTCTTCTGCATAGTTAAGTCCGACCTCAACGTTGTCAACTTTTTCTTCTCCGATTTTTGCAAGGTCTTGATAAAATTTTTCTTCGCTTCCGATATATCCGCCCTCAACAGCGGACTGAAAAGCACTCTTTCCCGCTGCGCCGTCCTCTCCGGGGATTCCCTGTTCGCCCTGCGGACCGGAAATTATAACGATAGGTCCTGCGTTTTCAGCAATAACTTCGGTATATTCTGTCATTAAACCACCTCCTCAATTTCTTCTTGCGCTTCTTCGTGGTTAAGGTATTCTCCAACGGAAATCCTCTGTGCTTTCGCAACATAATGATATCCGTCAATATCCCATTCCATCTGAACATAAGCTTTGATTTTATTCTCGAATTTAAGGGTGTCTTCTCTCGGAATGGTGCAAATGATAAGGTTCTCTTGCCCGTTTGCACCTTTGATGTTCTCCGGCATCGTTTCATCGTATTCCACGATTTCTTCGCCGTTTTGGTAAAAGCGGATTTTAATGGTGTCAATGTCCGCTACAATAACAGGAAGCTTGAAAGTGTAATTTCGGGTTTCTCCCGGCATAAGTTTTAACGCCATTAAATAACACCCCAATTCGCCCAGATGATTCTTCCGTTTGCAACGTCAAATTCCCATGTTTCTCCTGCGGCCGCTTCGCTGATTTCGTCGCCGATGCTTCCCGAAAATCCGCTGACGGAAATACTTCCGACCGAATCTCCGAAAACAACAGTTCCGTGGCAACTCACTTTGCCGCCGACCATGTTAAGGGAAGTAACTCCGGTATATTCATATTCCGCATTGTCTTCCGCAGTAAAAGAAACATTTCCGCTGCCTGCAACCGTCTTCGGTGCCGGAACAAGTCCCGCTTCTTTTTTGGTCTTCGCCTGGATAACGCCACCCACTCCCGTAACAAGAACTCTGTCGTTGATGTTTCCGATTTTTCCGTCGCGCGTAATGTTTCCGTGGGTGTGCTCGTTTGGCGCAGCCCCAAGTGCCAAAACGTCAATAGGGTCTTTTCCGTTTTTATAATGCTGCTGTGCGTGCTTTTCTTCCGCCGCACCAACCATTTCCGCGGTATAATCGCCCTTCAGCGCCCTTACTTCTCCGCGCCTTCCGAATACTCCGGTAACCGCGCCCGCGTTGATAACAATGTTCTGGAGTTCTTCCTTTGTCGCGCCGTAATCCAAAAGCCAATCTATAAGTTCATTGAATTTTGCAATGATAACTTCTCTGGGAATCTCCTCGACTTTTCTCTGCATCTCTTCTGCAGAAAGTCCGGGAACGTCCGGCATACCGATAACGCCTTTTCCTTCAAGATCCCTTTCTGTGATTTTCTTTTCTTCAAGCGTCATTTTTTCACCTCACTTTTTGTATCTTCCGTTTTCGGTGTATTCAATGGCGAATCCATAAAGTCCAAAAGCCTTTTCTTTTTCCGGGCAACTGATTCTGAATCCGCATTTGTCAAATTTCTTGATCTTTGTTTTAAGAGTAACCGTCCTGGGCGTTGTGTCCCCGCTCCATGTAAAGTCGCTCCAACTAAGTCCGTGCCAATCAAAAAAAGATATCTTTCCTCGCCATTCTTTAAGAGTTTCCCAAATATGTCCAACTCTGTATTCAAGGCGAATAACGTTCTGTGCATATGCCGCCGCCTGGATAGCCACCATTCTGATGGTCTTGTTCCGGAAGAAGTAATCTCCCATAAAGTCCGGAAAAGTCCAGTAAGCTTCAATGGCCTTCTTCCCGTCTTCGGAATAATCCGTGTATGTGTCTTTGGAAAAGTAACAAACGTTTCCTTCGCTGTCCCCAAAGAAAAGAACTCCGTCTTTTTCCCAAAGAACTCTCGCGTCAATTCCCGTCCAAAGGTAACATTCATACTGGTATGTGGTAAGCGGCTCTCCCCGCTCATAACTCTTTTGACTGGTATCAAGAAGATAAAGCTTTCCGTTTATTGCAATAACATAAAACTGCTTCCATTTGGTGCAAAAAGCTTTCGCAAGTCCTTCCTCTTCGGTAAGAACTTTATTGATATAAAAGCTTCTGTTCTGCGTATATTTTTCTCCGGAAATATCTTCCGTGGTAATGGCGTAAACGCCTCTGTCCGTAAGAAAAAGCTGTTCTCTGTCCGCAAAAACAAAGCTCCTCGGTGCTGTCGCTTCCTGGCCCATAAGATGATTTTTAACCGGAAAGGAAACATTTCCGCTTTCGTCAAGTTCCGCCTGCCTTATAACAACCGCTCTTCCGTCAACCGGGTTCGATATATAAGTCGCAAGAAGATTCGATATAACCGAATATCCGATGATTCTGCTTTCGCCGTTGCCGATTTCGGAATAATATGTGTCCGGCCAGTATGTCGGATCTCCCGCAGCGCACCAATGATCTCTCCGCGGTTCTTCCGGGTTTCCGGAAAGGAATATCCTGTTCGATGTTCCCGCCGCGTCATAAGTAATGCTCTGCCTGCAAAGATTTATCCTGTCTTCATATCCCTCAAAAAACTTTTCCGCTTCAATGATAAGGTTATCGGTTCCGGTTATGGGCGCTTTGGGAATCGCCTCATTAAAAACGATTTTTCCCGTTTCTCTGTCAACGGTAAAATCCGTTTCCTCAAGCTTTTCTTCCCATTTTCCGTCCTCTCCCATGATCCACGCTTTGACTTTTCCTTTGGAAAGTTTTGTTTTGGAAAGGCTGAATTTCTTTTCCGTTCCCGTGTCGCAAAGAAAGCTTTCCTTCCATCTGGAAGATATAAGGTTAAATTCCTCTTTGCCGCTTCCGCCCGGTTCCTGGGAACAAAGTGCCTTTATTTTTATTTCCGCATCTTTTATCGGCGCGGTCGCAAAAATAACCTTTTCGCCGTCCAAAGTAATTTCCGTGCTCGTCCCGTCAACCGCAACGGTAACTTCTCCGATAGGCTTATGCTCAAGAGCAAATTCTTTTGTAACTCCGTCACCTCTGAGCACCGTTTCTCTTTCCGCTTCGTCCGCGTTTTTGCTGATGAGCACCGTCGGGATATACGCTTCATCAGCAAGCGGCCAAGCGTCTTCTCCATCACATATAAGCGCTTCATATCCGTCAAAAATATAAAGCTTGTCGCCTATGATCTGCCCGGAGGATATTTCATCGTTCATGCCGTCATAGCAAAATTTTCCGTCAATAAAAAGCTTTCTTCCTGCGTGAATTATCATCTTTTCTCCAAGATAATATGCGCCGTTTATCCTTCCGCCAAGGTTCATAAATAAAGAAAAGCCCGTGCGCTTGATCGGGTTTCCCTTGTTATCGGGCATCATGTTCGGCGCGTCCGGGCTTCGCTTTTTATTTATGTCAGAGGGCGCCGAAGAAAGGTCTATCCCGGCAAAAGATGTTATTTCAAGCACCTTTTTAACCGGTTTTGGGCTGCTTCCAAAGTTAAGAAGCTCCGGCATATAATCCCTCCTTTAATTTCCCATTGCTTTAAGTGCAACGTCCTTTTTATACTGTTCGTCCATTTTTGCAAGGTCCATAAGGTATTCAAGCCATCTTTCGTTATAGCTTCTCTGTCCCTCTGCCTGCATCTGGTTGTGGTTCTGGGTAAGGTCGCCCATCTCTTCCATATATCCTCCGCGGATATCGTTTCTGTTTCCCTGGTACTGAGCACGAAGATTTGCAAGCGTGGTTTCCGCTGCTCCGCCGTTGATTCCTCTTGCCGCAAGCTGTTCCGGAAGCGCCGCTTCCGCCTGCTGCTGCAAAATCCAGTTTTCACGAAGAGCCTCGTCCCGCTCCGTTTTCATTCTGTCTGCGGAATAATTGTATTGATCCCGAAGCGCCTTTGCGTAATCTTCTCTAAGCTGTGCAAGGCTCGTTTCCGCCTGCTGCTGTGCTGTGGGTCCTGCCGGTTCGGTAACTGTCGGTGCTGTGACCGCCGGGGTTCTGCTTCCTCCGGAAAGGATAGTAACGCTTCCGTTCCCTTTGCCGTAAACTCCGGGGATTCCGGTTGAAGTGTATTCATCGTTCTTTGCCGCCGGTGCTGTGGTTGGCGCGGTGTTTCCGGGTTGTGCCGGCGTAGTTTCTCCGGGATCTTTCATGCTCGTTCCCGAATTTGCAAGCACCTTGTTCGGTGTAACGGCATAGTTATAGCTATATCCGTCTGCTGCGGGTTTCTGTGTCTGGAATTTCTTTTCCTCTTTGCCGCTCATTGTGATTCCTGCCATCTTTTTACCTCCTTAACGAATTTAAGGGAGAACCCTCCCATGGGTTCTCCCTCTTATCCGGTTCGATTTCTAAGCCTTATGCAGTCTCTTCTGCAACTTCGGAAGTAAAGAGTTCGTTATCAAAAGCAACAGCTTTTACAGTAACGCCGCTTGCAGCCGGAACAGTACCGCCGGAAGTGGTTTCAATGGCGGTTTTGCTGTATCTCGGGTCGGTGCCGTCGGTGGTAACACGGATCTTGTCTGCGCCTGCAGAAGTGATGGTTGCGTTGCCGCCGCTAACTGCAATGGTAGGGGTTGCCTGTGCGGTAGATGCTGCTACGCAGGCATAAACGCCGTCAGCTTTTGCGCCGATAACAAAGGCATCATAAAGGAAGCGGCCTTCAAGAAGATCGCCGTTGATGCCGGGCGGGTTATGTTTGATAAAGTAATCCTGCACTTTCTTCGGAAGAAGAGTTGCAGATTTAGTGGTAACAAGGAAGTATGCCTGGTGTCCGTTTTTGGCAAGGTATTCGTCCGGAACAGCAACAACTTTTGCGTTCATAAACATACCAACGGTGCCCTGGGTAAGGGATTTAACCGCAAGTGCATCAACGCCGATAAACTGTTTGGAAAGACGAAGCATGCCAAAATAACTCCAACCAATATAAATGGTTCTGCCCATGGCGGGAATTTTCTTGTTGCTCATGTGTACCATTGCATCAGAAAGCATTTTTACGATGGTTTCTTCGGTGGGCGCTTCTGCCGCAACAGCAATTCTGCCTGCGTTGTCGATATAAGTACGAAGAGCATACATATCCATTTCCGGAATAGTCTGCTCGTTCATTTCGATTGCAAGAATTTTGGAAGCTTCTTTTGCGCCCATCTGCTCGGCGTTATTGCCTTTATCAACGGTAATGGCAAAAGATCTGTCCCTGGTGATTTCCATTTTCTGTACGGTGTCCTGTGCTTCCTTGGGTTCGCCGTAACGGTTTGCGCCGGTGCGTCTATAATCGTTGAGTTCCTGGGAAACAACGGTATATACGTTGATTTCTTTAACTCCGGTAAATTCATAATCGTTGCCGGTGTTGCCCGCAACAACAGATTTCTGGGTAAAGGCCTGTGCAAGTTCTTTCTCGTACTTGCTTGCATAGTTAATTGCCATAATTTATCTCCTCTCAATATTCGGCAAAAAGGCCTTCAACAAATTCATCCGCAACTTTGCCCGCAGCGGAAGAGCTGCTTCCGGGCGAATGTTCTTTTGCGTATGTTTTTTGTTCGTCCTTTGCCTTCTCTTTTTTCAGTTCGGCAATCTCCTTTTCAAGTTCCTCGTTCCTGGCCTTGACCTTAAAATTCTGAAAAGCCTCTTCAAGGCTGATGTTGGTCTTTTTCCAGGCTTCGATAACCTCATTCGGAAGTGCGGTTATTCCTTCCGCCGCGTGGCGTGAAATAAACATATCAACTTCCCGAAGTCTTGCCGCGTCTTCTTCTGTGTTTTCTTCCGCTTTCGGCTCTTCTGCTTTCGGCTTCTGTGCCTCGATCCTCAGCTTTGCAAGTTCAGCAGCGGCGCCATCCGAAATTTCCGGATATTCTGCTTTGATCTGTGCAAGCGCCCGGTCAAGCGGGATCTGCTCGATCTGTGCGTTTATTTCCGCCCTAAGATCGTCAGCAGTAATGCCGCGCAGTCTGGCAAGTTCGTTGATAACTGCTCCGTCTTTCTGCGCTGCTTCAAGTTTTGCCTTCTGCGAATCAAACGCACAGCCCTTCTGATAAATATCAATAAGCTGTGCCGGGCTTATGCCAAGCGCTTCTGCAAGGCTCTCTGCCGCTTTTTTCGGTACGCTAAAAGTCTTTCCGTGCTCAACAAAAGAAAGTTCCTCTTCCGGTTCTTTCGGTTCTTCAACCGGTTCGGGTTCGCTTTCGGCTTCTTTCTCTTCCTGTGCTTCCGGCTGCGCTTCTTTTTCTTCGGTTTCTCCTTCATCAAAAAGGTTTTCTTCTTCCTCTTCGTTAAAGTCCTCTCCGTCAAAAAGTCCGCTGTAAAATTCTTCATCGTTAAAGCTTTCGGCTTCGCCCGCGCTTTCGGCAACGGTTCCGATGTTTTCGTTTTCCATGGTTTTTTCTCCTTTTTTGGTTATATAAAAACCCTTGCGGGGTTCTTACCATTCGTCTGTGCCGTATTCCACAAAGCTGTCAACCTGGTCGTCAAAAGGCGTTTCGTCCGGGTCGATTTCCGGCTCCGGAACTTTGTGCATCGGTCTTGCGGCCGCCCAATATCTAAGAGCATCTGCCGCGTGTGTGTATTCGTGTATTTCGTCCCCAACGTCGTTTGGATTGTGTTTATCAAAAACAAGTGCCGGAAGCGTTCTTATAACTTCCGTGCAGTTTCTGAAAATCTTTAATTTCGGCTTTCTGTCCCCAAATTCGTCCATCTGCGGATGCAGCCATTCTTTAAGGTTGTACCAACCCTGGACCCTGTCATTCGATGCTTTGAAAAGTGCAATGCCGTTCTCAAAGAATATCTCCGCAACGCTCTTGCCGGTGTCCTGCCTGCGGTTCCACATGTCCGGCGGCGCAATATATTCCTCCGGAATATCGCTTCCCTGGGCGTTCAAAATAGTCTTTGCCGCCTGGCTGATGATCAGCCCGCTCTGATAAACTTCTCTGTAAACATAGGCGTTGTCAAAGTCGTCAACGGCCACCCAATATCCCGCAAGCATATCAAGTCCATAGTCCATCGTGAAGTATCTCTTCCATCCCTTTGGGATCTCGAAAGGTTCGCAAACATGAAGTTCTCTTCTCCATTCGCTGAAATACTGTCCTTCGTTTGTGTCCCAATCGCCTTCCAAAAGCTGTCTGCGGTCTTTTTCAGAAAGGTTCTTAAGCCTCTTGATATAGTTCGGGTCGTTCTTCATCAGCGCCCTGTTTTCAAAAACTGTCGCAGGAATAAAAAGCCTTGTCGTTTCTCCGACTTTATGTATCTCCATCGGTGCGCCGATATCTATAAATCGTCCTTTAACCCATGCATGGCCGACGCCGCCCGGGTTCGTGGAACTCTTCATTGCTTTCGGATAATCGTTTGCGCCCGCTCTTATTCGGGAAAGAAGATATAAATACATTTGTTCCGTAAAGTGCGTCAATTCATCAAATCGTATAACGTCATATTCTGCCGACTGATATTGATAAACGTCGTTCTCGCTGTCGCAATAGCCAAAGTCGATAATGCTTCCGTTGATGAATTTTCCCGTGTGCGTCGAAACGTTATATTGATAAACGTCCCTTGGAAAAAGTTCAAGGGAAACACGGATAAGGCTCTTTTCAAGCTCCGAAAAAGTTCTTCTGAGTATAAGCTGTTTGCTTTTTGGATATTTCATGGCGTAAAGAAAAGCGTCCACTAACTGTCCATAACTCTTTCCGCCGCCTGCAGCGCCGCCATAAAGGATCTCGTCCGCTTCCTTCGTCGCATTGATAAATCTAAGCTGCTTCGGATAAACCGAAAAATCTATCTTCACTCTTCCTCAGCAACTTTCACGTTTATTTCAATATCGCCGTTGCCGAACTTAACGTTGGTGGTGTCGCTGAACATTCCGTTGGTCTTGCCAACAAGTTCAAGGCATTTTACCGCAACCTTAAGATCCTCAGCTTCAACCGCTTTGTCATAAGTTTTCCAAACTTCTTTTATGCAACGACTTTTTTCAGCAAAGCAATTCGCTTTGTTAAATTCTTCCTGTAATTCGCGCACGCGCGCGGCCACCTCTTCATTTTTCAGCAATCTCCAGGCCGTTGTTCTTGCGCTTTCTTCCTTATATCCGGCGCGAACAGCCGCCTTTTCTGCTTTGTAATCAACAATGTATTCTTCGCAAAATCTTTCAACCTTTGCCGAAAACTTCTTTTCTTCTGCCATTCGCTCACCTTCTTTCTCCGGCGGGTAAAAGCGGCGGATCTCTCCAACTTCCGCCGCCTTTTGCCGGAATATGATGAAAAGGAGTGAGATCAATGAACCCATGTATCGATCCCATGTTTACTATAAACCAAAGCCGGGTCCGTTTATCACCGACTTTAAAATGCCGATTTTCCGCATGATAAAGCCAAAAACCCGCTCTTTTCAAAACTGTTAATTTTCTGTGAACAACAAAAAAAGCCGAAGGTCAAACGCCTCCGGCTTTTCTTTTATCCAAAAATGTTTCTTAAATCCCGCTCAATGCCTTCAATCATTATTCGCGGATCATAATCCATAAGGAACACTCCGCACAGCATCGAAAAGATAAAAAGTGCAAAAACAAACGCGGCCGATCCTAAAATCGGAAGTCCCCATTCATTCCAGAATTTTCCCATTATCATCCTCCTTTCTCGTCCATCAGAGCACCGCAATATGGGCAATAGTTAGTTCGCACTTGGTTTTCAAAGTAATCTTGCAATGCCTCTTCGCCACAGTTTGAGCAATAGAAAGAATCAATAGGTGAATCAAGTTTCCAATGACCATGAACAACAGGTTTTGCTTCTATGGTAGGAGCATCGGCTATACAGCCTTTAAGTTCTGCATAATAAGAAAGGTTTTTGCCTATTGTTGCATATCCGACCGTTTCAAGCCATTCGTCTATGTTTTCTAATACATCGCTTTCTCTTATAAGTCTTTCAGCCATTGTCATTCTCCTTTCGACGGATTCGGATAGATACAGCCTTCCATTTCCAGCGCTGTTTTCACATCTTCATAAGCAACAACTGGAACTTTTATATATCCGCACCTCAAGCCTAATTTCTTCCAATGTTTAATTTTCTCTTTTCCGATTTTACTGTCTGCAAAAAGAACTGGAACCGGATTTTCGATTTTTTCTTCGTTGCAAACAGAAACAAGCTCGTCCCATCTATCCATTGTCAGCCCTCCTGTTCCAAGCTTCTCTTGCTTCTTCTTCGGTGCTAAAGCTGTCTGTGATAACTCCGCACTCAATACATTCCGTTGCCCATTCATATTGATTGTTGTGCAAAACAATTTTGCCGCAATCCGCTTCCCCTCCACAAAACGGACAAGGTTTTAATTCAGTCATCTTCTAAAGCACCTCCGCTGCCTTTTTATAAAATTTCTCACACCGCCTCTGAAGCCCCGCTTCGCTTATGTATCTTTTCATGGATATCTCCGTAAGGCTTTTTCCGGTGCAAAGCGCTTCAAAAAGAGCTTCTTCTGCTCCGTCTGCGCTTTCTTCAATAAGCCGGTGTATGGTCTTCGCTTTTCTCGCGGAAAGTCTGTCCAAGTTCCGGCACAGCCAATATATGTAGCTTTGTCTTTCTTCCGAAAGCCCGAATCTGCTTCCTCCGTGATACTTCAAAACCCGTCACACTCCCGCTCAACGTTTTAAAGAAAAGCTTATTCCACCCATTTCTCTTCAAGCATGATCATTATTTCGGCAAAAGCCTCTGTTTTGCCCTGCCAAAAGATTCCGCACTCCTTCGGATCTTCTTTGTAATATTTCGCAAGCGCCTTTCTGATCTCCGCCTTAAAATCTTCAATGGCTTTCTTGATTTCGTCCGGGTCTTTCAAAAGTGCCCTTGCCGCGATCTCAAGAGCTTCCCGCTCTTTTTCTTCAAGTTCAAAGTCCTTGCTTATGTCCTGCAGCACCCCTGCTGCCTGGATTCTTGTCAGCGCCATATCATTCTTCCTCCTCCAAAAGGTAATTTCTCATAAATATTTTTATAAAGTCTTCTTTGCTCCAACCATAATGTTTCATGGCAATTTTCTGCGCCCTACTCTGAAGCTTTTCTCTGTTTTCCCTGTTAAAATGCACTCCCCTGGGCGGCATATTATGGCACGCCCTGCAAAGATAAACTTTAAGCCCGTAATGCTCAGAAAGCTTTCTGCATCCGGTTCCTCCGAATACATGATGTTCTTCCATCGGAACATTCCTCGTCCCGCAAAGGTAACACCCCGTCCCTTTTTCCTGGATAATGCTCTTACTCATTCTTCCGCCTCTTTTGCCATTTCTTCCTGCACTCTTTTCTTGTCAAGCGCAAAATTGCTTCCTCCGGAAATACATTCCTTGCAAGGGCAGCTTCCGTCAAGACAGCAAAGGCAGTCCGGTTCTTCATCAACTGAACATTCATTTCTGTTCGCGCAATATATGCAAGCGTCCGCCGCGTTTCTTATCATCCAAAGTGCTGCATCCCGCTCTTCAGAAGCTTCAAAAGCCATTCTCTCAAAAGCTTCCGCTCTGTGTTCTTCCGGGTTCTCCGGACCGGAAAGCAAATACCACCCCTCGACTTTTCCTTCATAGATCACAAGCCGAAGTCCGCCCGAAAGATCGAGAAAAAACTGTCCGTTCTCCGGTGCTTCGTATGCGCCCAGATGTTTAAAAAATCTGTTTCCTGCTTCAAAAATCAAGTGATGATATTTGTGTATTAATTTAATAGCTTCTTTCTCCGCTTCTTTGTTGCAATGTGCAGAAAAAGCACAGTAAATAATTGCCGCAACCATTGCAATAAATGCAATAAATAAAACTTCGTTAGGCATTGTTTTTCATCTCCCTAAAAATCACTATCATTGATGGAAACGGCGCAGAGTTTTTGCTGTTTCCAAATTTAAGTCTGCCTTTTATAAACCGGATTTCCGCTTTGTTCAATATGTATTCGTGAAACCATTTTGTGTCCGTTCTCGCCGGAAGAAGCATAACAACGGTCGCGTTGCTTTCGCTTGCTTTTTTAACCCATTCTCCGATCTTTCTCCCATACGGAGGATTGCACCAACAGTTACCCCCCCATTTTTGGGAAAGTCCGTTTTCCTCCGGAGAATAGAATTTTCTGCATTTTGCATTTTCCGGCAAGGCACACACATCAACATCAAAATGAAATTCTTTGTTAAGTTCATTAAACAAGTTCTGCGGCGTTTCCCATAAATCCGTTGCAGATGAAAACATTACTTTATTCGTTTGTTATTCCTCCCCATTGTTCTGCCATTGCTTTTGCTATACCGGAAAATGTTTTGCTTGCAGCCTTTGCTCTTTCTGAATGTGGCAAACATCTTGTTTTATAAAACCACAAAATCTGTCTTTTTTTCTTTCCGTTCGGAGTTACCCATTCGTGGTATGTCATTTCCGGTTTTTCCGTGTATAAAGGTTTTAACTTCGGTAAACCTTTAAGCCAAAAACAAGTTCCTTTAACCACTTTTTCTTCTTCTGATGCTGCAAACATCCAGGGATGAATTATTTGTTCCGGCTTTCTGTATTCCGTGCTCATAACTCCGATAGGATTTTCAATAGCTATTCGGTCACAATCCGCATTTGCAAAAGCCATAAAAAACTCTATTGCTTGTTCTCTGTCAGCTTTTCGTTGTCTTGCTTTTTCTCCGTATTTTTCCTCGTTGAACCATCTGTTTCCGGTTACTGTAAGATATGTACACGGCGGATGTGCTATCAGCAAATCCCACTTTGTGTGTGTGTGTACATCCGTCCATCGTAGAAAAACTCTTGCAATCGGGTTTTAAAAGTTCAAGCGCATCGCCCTGGATGTGCCATTCCGGGTGTCCGCCGGAACAAGGAATAATATCACAGGAATATGCTTCGTGTCCTTTTTCTCGAAAAGCCATACAAACCCGTTGGCTTTCTTCGCAAGCCACAAGAACTTTCACTTCTCTATCTCCTCCATAATTTTCGGAACATCTTCCATGCTGATTACAGGAATTTTTACACCCTCAAACATCTGTGCTCCGCAACCGCCACAATAGTTTTCAAAATCATCAACAATATGTCCGCAGTTGTCACATCTATACTGGATATCTTCCTGCTCGTATTCGTGTATCTTTTTAACTATTGTGAGAACTTCTTCCCAATGAGCATGAACAACAGGTTTTGCTTCTATGGTGGGCATTTCGTCTATCGCGTCTAAAACGCACATAGCACCATCAAGAAAGCCTTCTTTATATTCTTCACTACCTTCGACTTTGTGTGCAAAAACAATATCTCTTCTGTCTATAAGTTCAGTCATTGTCATTCTCCTTTCGGTGGTTCCGGTAAAGGCATCCAATGTGTTACATCACGCATAAAGCTCCCACCTTTTGTGTACCAACACGAATCTTGACCGTGCCAACCGATTTCACAGCCCGTAGAAGTGTAACAAAGTACATCAAAATATCCCTTCGGCAATTCATGTTTTACGGATATCCATTTTTGCATTATATGCGTCTTAATCTTCTTCATCCTCTTCCTCCTCCGATTCTCCCATAACGTCTATCCTTGCGATTTCTCTGCAAATTCTGTTTATTTCCTTCGGAACGCTGTCAAGAAGAATAACCGCAATAAGATAAAACCCGCAAAATACCCTTAAATATTTGCTTGCTCCGTCTATATAGGCAAAATATCTGATATCAAGCTCCTCTTTCTCAAAAGGTTTAAGACAATTTGTTTCAGCAAAATATGTATTTCCTCGCTCGGATCTGAATATGCTCCAAACCCGCTCTTCGCAAAGTCTTAAAGGCTCTTCAAAAACCGCCTCTTCTTTTCCGGGATATACGGAATCGTAAAAGATATTGCTTTCGCTCACTCTGTTTGCAAGAAAATATTCGTTTTCTTTTTCTTCCGGTATTCCAAAAACGTCCGCCAGTTCCGATGCAGAAAGTTCCGGAAACCCGTCACCCATAAAATACTGCGCCGTTCCGGTGCCAATGGTGGAAGTAACGTGCTCTCCTTCCTTAACGATTTTCGTTTTTATAATGCAGCGCTCGTCTTTGCATATTTTCTTTACCTTTTCGATGTTCAATATTTCGCCACTCCTTTTGCTTTGTTTTTCATAAATTCCCTTTTATCTCTTTTTTCAAGCGTCGGGGAATAATTCGCATTATCCTCTCTTCTTTTCCTTTCAAGCCACCTCTTTTCAAGCTCCCGCTTGATTTTCGCTTTCTTATAATCGCTGCAGCAGCATCCTGGATATCTTTTCGGGCATCCTTCACAGCATTTGAACCAGTCTGTCAATTTTATCCTCCGCCCTTTCTTCGTATCGGTTTTGGTTTCTCTTCCTCAACTTCAAAATATTCCTGCCAACTGTAACCGGATATTTCGTGGAATCCTTCCCGAACCGTAACTCCTTCTTTGTTTTTAAAAAGATAATAGCCCGCTCTCGGTTTCGGGTCTTTCTTCCAACTCTTTGCCGGAACAACTTCATAAAATATCTCCGGTCGGATAAGGCTCCTGGAACACCAGTATCGCTTTTTATGTTTCTTGCCTTCTTTCCATCTTTTCGCCGTGCTCTGGCTTTCCTTGATAAGATAAACCGCAAGTTCTTCGTGGTTCTTTCGGTCGTCCAAAGGTTCAAAACTGATAAATCCTTTCCCGCTCACCTTTCTCCAAGCGTTTATGATGATATCAACGTCGATTTTGTTGAGCACAAGATGGATGTGCGGGTTTGTCATTCGCTTTGTTTCAATAACAGCGATCCTTTTGAGCATCTTTCCCGCTTTCTTGTATTCCCCGCGCAAAACTTCGCATATTTTAAGTGCGTCGTTTTCGACTTTTTCAAAATTCTGCGGTTTATCTCCGTAATGGCAAACAACGTGAAGATCTCCTTCCCCAAAGTTCGCGTTCAAAAGCCAACGCAGTTCTTCTTCCGCTTTGTGCCTATTGCATTTCATCTGCTTTTCTTCGGTGTTCTTAAAGTTCGGTGCTCTTTTCGCTCCGTTTGTATGGATCCTCGGCGTAAACATCTTTTTTGTTTCAATAACTTTTCCGCAAACTACGGTTCTTTTAACGTAAGGCAAAAATAAAAAACCTCCTTCCTTCTTCCATCTGCACAGCTTCGCTGTGGCAAGGGGAGGAAGCGTTTGCCGAAAGGCGAAGAAAGCCGGAGCTTCCTCCCCTTTGCAAACCCCACCTTCTCCGGCGCAGTAAGCAATATAATTTTCCGGTAACAATAATATCTGTTACCGAGGCTAAAAGTCGCTTCGTAAAGCGACTTTTTAAACCTTTTCTTTATTCTCTTTTTTCGTTAAAATCTGCATCCGAATCTGCTGTCCATAAACTCACATTCCCGGCAATGCTCTTCACAAATAAGTCTGCCTTCCATTTTGCATTTCACTTTGCTTCCGGTGGTTTTTCCGCAGATCCCGCAGCAGTCTTCAGAATAGCTTCTTTCTCTGATCTTTTTACATTCCTCGTCGGAAAGCTCGATCCATTCGCTTTTCTCATAATCTCTGCATCTTCTGTTCCTGCAATCATATCGGTGCATAAATTTTCCTCTGCGGTTAAAAGCGCTCTCAACATATCTCTTTGCCGCTCCGCAGCTTTCGCATTTGATAATTGCCCTGGCCGCCGCGTTCTGCTTTATTCCAAAATCCAAAAGCTTCTCTTTACCGAGAAGTCCTTCAACGATTTTTCTTTCCTCCGCTTTAAGTCCGCAGTATTTGAAATATTCTTTTCCGCATCCGCAGGAATAAATGGCGATAATGTCTTTATAAAATCCCATGCGTACCGCCTTGCAGTGCATACGCTTTTTGCATTTGCCGCATTTCGGTGCTTTGCCGTCAAGATAATTAAATATTTTTTCCATAAAGCTTTTCCCACCTTTTCATAACTTCGCCGATCTCCGAAAAGCTGTTCTGCGAAAGATTTTCATTCGCTTTCGCAAGGAATATAACGAACATCTTCTCAATAACGGCCATTCCGTTTCTGCGAACGCAAAACCGAACTTCAAAAAACGGTGCGTTTCCGCTCATTTCAAAAAGGATTATCCTTCCGCCCAAAAGCCTTTTGTTAAGTTCAAGGATCTCCGGAACAAGGATCTTTATTGCTTCGATTTTCTTTTCGTCATATACCATCTTTATTTTCCAACTCCAATTTCTGAAAGTTCATAGGCAAGTCCGGCACATACTCCGGAAAGCATCACAAAAAATATCGCAAAAACATAGCTGTCCTCTCCGCAGCTCCAGGATAAAACAAAAAAGAATATTGATAAAAATTCACAGACTTTCATTCGATAAGCGCCTCCGCCATTTCTGTTTTGGTAAATTCAAGATATTTCATAATGGAATATATCTCTCTGATGCTGAAACTTCCGGGGTCAATTCTTCTTTTGTGGTATGTATTCACCGAAACATGAATCGCCGCCGCAACGTCTTCATCCCTAAGTCCCCGCAAGAATTTCTTGTTGTTAACTATCGCAAAAAATCTTTCTTCGTTCATCCTTTGCCTCCTTTTCACTTTTGGTCTTGCCGGGCGGCGAAAGTCGTCTGCTTCTCCCGCCGTCCGTAACAGAAAATAATAAAGAGGTCGAACAGCTTAAAGTAATAAAGCCCCACAATAAATTCCTTTAAACCGCCCGGCAAAACCAAAAATCGTTTTGCCCTGTTTTTTATGCTTCAACAGCAGCCTTCGGCACCCAACGTCTGAAAGAACCTCTTCCCGGAACGTTCCATTCCAAAAGAAGTGCTTTTTCGGATTTGCGGATCATAACCGGTTCCACCATCTGAGCAAATTCTTTCTGCAATCCCTCAAAAGTCTTGCGGATAAACCAATATTTAACGGTCATATATATTTCCCCTTTTCATTTCCCTTTTTGCTTCTGTGTGCAAAATACTGAAGCATCTCTTCATCCGAAAGTCCAAAAAGATCCGCCAGGTCGAGCATATCGTCCGTTGTCCATGGCTCTTTCTGCGTGCAGCGGTTGCTGATGTATGTAAGGCTCTTGCCAAGCGCCTTTGCAACTTCCGGCTGCGTATAATGATTTTCGGTTATAAGATCCGCAACAGTAAGATTCCGTTTAACAAGGACCATGTGCTACCTTCTTTCATTGTTTTGTGTCGTTTATACTTTACAAATATAAAAAAATGTGATATTATCCATATTGAAACTGATAAAAGGGGGTGATTATGGTGAGCAAGATAATAGACACCATAATGTACGGCCCTGTTCCCAAAATAAAAAGAATGCAGTTTCAAGTTTAGGCAGAACCATAACCGCCAAAGTGACTTTGTTGCAAAGAAAACGGTTGTAGCTTAATCGTTATTATTTTGTTCAGATATGCAATTAGTGTTTTTATCCGAAAGAAAAAAACAGAAACCGCAAGTTTCAGCTTCTTCGCAGTTTGTTCAATAATAATTGCAGCTATTGGGTAAAAGAATTTGGTAAAAAATGTTCGCAAGCTACTGCGAATATTTTTTATCTTAAAAAATCTAGTGTACTAGACTTTTGTTATAAAAAAATATCACTTACCTTCTTTTCCAAGGCATCCGCAATCTTTATTAAAGTATTAGTAGTGGTGATTTTTATATTTCCAGTTTCAAGGCCATTGATAGTTTGTCTGGAAACTCCAGATTTTTTTGAAAGATCTGTCTGCGACATTCCTTTCTCTTGGCGAAA
>JAZQBJ010000065.1:0-11456 GCA_045545715.1 Oscillospiraceae bacterium | reverse complement strand
CCCCGACACACCCTGATAAACGCTCCGCGTTACCTGTTGATCCCTCTTTCGTCTTTTTTGCAGCAAGCTGCAAAAAATCCACCTTCCCCTCTTGGAAGGTTTAAACCTTTTTTGATTCTTAAAACAAGGAAGTGAAAACTTGTTCTTAAAATATCTTGAGCTTTCGGGCTTCAAATCTTTTCCGGATAAGACCAGACTTAACTTCGGCCGCGGAATGACCGCAGTTGTTGGCCCCAACGGAAGCGGAAAAAGTAACATAAGCGACGCAGTTCGCTGGGTTCTCGGCGAAATGTCCACCAAGGCTCTTCGCGGAGGAAAAATGGAGGACGTTATTTTTAACGGAACCCATCTTCGCCGCGCCCACGGTTTTGCGGAAGTTAGAATTTGTTTTGATAACACCGACCGCGCCCTTCCCATAGATTCCGACGAGGTTGTTGTTTCCCGAAAATATTACCGCGACGGAAACTCCGATTACCGAATCGGGGATAAATCCTGCCGCCTTAAAGACGTTAACGAGCTTTTTATGGACACCGGCCTTGGAAGGGACGGTTATTCCATAATCGGACAGGGCAAAATTTCCGAAATTGTTTCCGCAAAGCCGAACCAGCGCCGGGAAATTTTTGAGGAAGCTTCGGGAATTTCGAAATTCCGTTACCGCAAGGAAGAAGCGGAAAAAAATCTTTCCAAAGCTGACGAAAACCTTCTCCGACTTCGGGACAATCTCTCTGCACTTGAAGAAAGGGTCGGTCCCCTTCTTGAACAATCCGAAAAAGCCAAAAAGTTCATTGAACTTATGGATGAAAAGAAATCTCTTGAAATTTCCGTTTGGATGCGTTCCCTTCGCAGACTTAAAAGCCAGCTTGCGGAACAAAGCAGCACCATCGGAGTTTATCAGAGCGAATATGATTCCCTCGACGCGGATTATAACGAGGCGGAAAACCGCATAAACGCTCTTTATGAACAGATAAAGAATGTCGATGACGTTGTTGAGGAAAAACGCGAAAAAATAAGCGCAAACGATTCCGCTGTCGGCGAGCTTACCGCAAAAGCGGCGGTTTGTCAGAACGACATTGAACATAACAAAACCGAAATTTCCCGAATTGAGGAAGAGATAGCTTCTCTTTCCTTCGATTCCACCGAGGGAGATTCCGCCATTGAAACCAAAAAAGGCGAACTTTCTGAAAAACAGCAGGAAGCGGAAAAACTTTCTGCCGAAGAAAAGCGTCTTCTTGCCCTTGGGGAAGAAATTTCCGCAGAAAAAGCTGCTGTTAACGGCGAAAAAGCCGGAATCGAAGCAAAAATTTCCGAAGCAGATACCGAACTCGGCCATATCAGCGTTGTTCTTGCAACCGCAAAAAACGACAAAGCCCAATATACCGAAAGACTTGAACAGCTTTCCCTTTCCGCAAGCCAGAAACTTTCGCTTATCGACGGATATAAAGCCGAACTTATTGAAGTAAACGATCTTCTTGAGGAAATCGAGGACAAGACCGACAGCATCAACAACACCAAAGCCGGAATGATGATGAAACGCGACCTTCGCAAAAATCAGCTTTCCGCAATGGAGGAAAAACGCAACAAGATCCGCCGGGAGGCAGATTCCTTTGCGCAGCGCGCAAAACTTCTTCAGGATCTTGAACGCAACATGGAAGGCTTCGGTCCTTCGGTAAAATTCATTCTCGACAAAGGTGCCGCAGGCGCTCTTCGCGGAATTCTTGACCCGGTTTCCAAGGTTCTTTCCGTCGATCCGAAATACAGCCTTGCGGTTGAAACCGCCGTCGGCGCCGCTTTGCAGAACATTGTTGTTACCGATGAAGACGCTGCCAAAAAGGCTATCCGCATGCTTAAGGAACAGGGCCGCGGAAGGGTCACCTTCCTTCCTCTTACCACCGTTAAGGGCAGCCGCCTTGAGGAACGCGGTCTTTCCGAATGCGACGGATTTATCGGAGTAGGCTGCGACCTTGTTAAAAACGATCCGAAATTCGACGGAATCGTAAAATCCGTTCTCGGAAGAATTGTTGTTGCGGAAGATCTGGACTGCGCCACCGCAATTGCCAAAAAATTCGGCTACAAATTCCGTATTGTCACTCTTGACGGACAGCTTGTTAACGCAGGCGGTTCCCTCACCGGTGGTTCAAGCGTAAAATCCGCCGGAATCCTTTCGAGAAAACAGGAAATAGACGAACTTCTTAAAAAAGCCGCCGCTGCTGAAAAACTTCTTTCCGACGGCGAAGCGGATTATAACAAGCTCAAAGAAGAAATTTCCGCAATGGAAGCGGACGCCCTTGCAACCGAAAGCGAACTTCGCACCCTTTCGGAAGATAAGATCCGCGCGGAAGGCGAAAAGAAACGCCTTCTTATCCAGATTTCCGACGCCGAAGCCGCCGGAACCGAAGCGGAAACCCAGCGCAGCATCCTTGGAAAAGCCATCAAGGATGCGGAAAGCAGAATTTCCGAATATGAAAAACTTCTTGCCGAAAGAAACGAGAAAAAGGCTTCTCTTCTCGGCGAAGTTTCCGCCATTGAGGAAAAGCTCCGTTCCATCGGCGAAAAGGAAAACAAAAACAGCGCCGAACTTTCTTCTCTTGCTCTTTCCGCCGCAATTATCAGCAAAGATATTGAAGCGGTTGAAAACGCCATTGAGCAGCTTCTTGAAAGCCGCGGTCAAAGGGAAGAAAAAGTTGCCTCCCTCAACGAGCGCAAGACCCTTATTATTGATAAAAACTCCGCGCTTTCCGAAGAAATCAGAGAAATCGAGGACGAAAAACTCCGTCTTTCCAATCTTTCTGAAGGCGCAAGAACCGAAATCACCGCTCTTTTTGCACAAAGACAGGATTTTGAGCGCCGCACCACCGAGGAACGCAACGCCCAGAAAAACACCGTTGGAAGAAGAGAGGAAGCTTCCGGAAGGCTTATCAAAGCGCGCACAAGGCTTGATGAAATGCAGGTGGACTATGACCGCATAATCGGACAGCTTTGGGATGAATATGAAATGACTTTTTCCGCAGCGGAAGAAGTTGCCGAAGAAATTACCGAACCCCAGAAGGCAACCCGCCGTCTTAATGAACTTCGCAGCAAGATCAAGGCTCTCGGCAATGTCAACCTTTCCGCAATTGAGGAATTCAAGGAAGTTTCCGAGCGCTATGAATTTATGAAATCCCAGATCGAGGACGCCGAAAAATCCCGCGACGAACTCCGGGGTCTTATCCGCAGTCTTATGGGACAGATGAGAACCATCTTCCTCGACCGCTTTACCCAGATTGCCGGAAACTTTGCCGTTGTTTTCAAGGAACTTTTCGGCGGCGGCGAAGCAAAGCTTTTCCTTACCGATCCGGATAACGTTCTTGAATCCGGAATCGAGATCACCGTTCAGCCTCCGGGCAAAATCATCAACAACCTTGCTTCCCTTTCCGGCGGCGAACAGACTTTTGTTGCAATCGCCATTTATTTCGCAATTCTCAAAGTTCGCCCGGCTCCTTTCTGTATCCTTGACGAAATTGAAGCCGCTCTCGATGAAGCGAACGTTGACCGTTACGCGGATTATCTTCTTCGCCTTACCGAGAACACCCAGTTTATCGCCATTACCCACCGCCGCGGAACCATGGAACACGCAGACAGACTTTACGGCGTCACCATGCAGGAAGAAGGCGTTTCCAAACTTCTTGAACTTACCCTTTCAGAAGTTGAAAACATTGAAAAATAAGTATATTTTTTACATAAAAGGGAAAACTTAAAACGGGCGGATAATATCCGCCCCTACTTTGGCTTTTTCAGCAAAAGGAGGCTTCCCTTCTTGAATATACTTATTATTGACGATTTGCTTTTGCCGGAAAGCGCAAAGGCAAATTCGGCACAAAAGCTGCTTTTTTTCCGCGGCGCAAAAGAAAACATCAAAAGGCGCAAACTTCTTGCAAGAGAATTTCAGTCCCTTGGGGCAAACGTTCTTCTTGCAAGGCTTGAACTTTGTTCCGCGAACTCAAAACTTTCCTTTGAATATCGGGACGAAAACGGACTTTGCCAGCTTTTTATCCGGATTCCCGCGGAAAAAAGCGGAAAATTTTTAAGGCTCGGGGAGCTTTTTGAATTTTCTTCGGTCCTTTTGGAAAACGCGCCGGGACTTTCGGGGATTTTTCTTCCGGACGTTGTTATCTCCGGCGGAATTTTGCCTTCTTCGGTTTTTGCGGCGGCAAAAATTGCCGAAAGCGCAAACGCGGTTCTGATAACGGAGCTTTCCTGTTTTCCAAAGGAAGTTTTAAAAAAGTTCGGGCTTGTTTCTTTTTTCTCTCCGGCGGGGATTTTTTATAAAAGAGCCGTTGAAAAGGCTTTTGAAAAAAGCCATGCCGTGCTCGGTTTTTTCCCGGAATCGGCAAAGAAATTCCCCGGTGCTCATAATCTTTATCCTATGGATATTCCCTTTATAAACGAGCACGAAAAGCCTTCGGAAACGGCGGTTTCTTATCGTGAAACTCTTTCATCCTTTGGGGAAGGAAAAACCTTTGTGCTCGCGTTTTGCGGAGAAATTGAAGAAGGATATTCCCTTGAGGAACTCGTTCTTTCCGCCGGAACTTTCGGGGATAAATTTGCCCTTGTTTTTGTTTTTGAAGGGCCGAAAAAGCCTTATTTAAAGCGGTTTGTTGCAGAAAAAGGAATTACTAACGTTTTCTTTCTCGACAACGTTCCGAAAGAGGAAGCGCCTTTTATCCTTTCGGCTGCGGATGGGATTTTTGTTTCGGAATCAGACTTTGGAAAAGGGGTTTTTCCGGAACAGGAAAACTTTCTTGATGCTCTTTTTGCCGGAAAACCGGTTATAGCTTCTTCTGAGCACCATGCTGATTTTTTTCGCCGTGCCGGAGGAGTTATCATTACAAAACCGCGCCGAAGGGACAGCATTGCCCTTGGAATAAAAACGCTTTTGAGCATGACCGAAACGGACAGGGAAACCCTTGGACGTTCCAACAAAAATTTTGCGGAGAAAAATTCCTTCGAAAATTTCGCAAAGAATTATTTTTCACTTTTCGACAATTTTGTTAAACAAAAGGAGATCAAAAAATGATCCTTGTTATCGACATCGGAAACACAACAATGGAATTCGGACTTTATGAGGGAGATAACCTTACCGGGGTTTTTCGTCTTGGTTCAAAGCGGGACATAACTTCCGACGAAGTCGGGCTTTTTGTCACACAGTTTTTTGAATACAGAAAACTTTCCGTATCCGACGTTACCGACGTCATAATAAGTTCCGTTGTTCCCCAGGTCAACTATTCCGTTTGCAGCGCCGTTAGAAAATATTTTGAAAAAGAGCCCCTTGTCATCGGCGAAAACATTTTCTGCAATATGCCGAACCTTTATGAAAACCCGAAAGAAGTCGGCGCAGACAGAATTGTTGATTCCTATGCCGCTTTCAGAAAATACGGCGGCCCGCTCATAATTGTTGACTTTGGCACCGCCACCACCTGCGAGGCGGTTTCCGCAAATGGTGAATATCTCGGCGGCATAATCTATCCCGGTATCAAAACTTCCATGGACGCCCTTTATGAAAAGGCTGCAAAGCTCCCGAAAATCGAGATTTTGAAGCCGGAATTTGCACTTGGAAAAAACACCGTTTCTTCGATGCAAAGCGGCGCCTATTACGGATATCTGGGTGCCATCGATCTTATGGTCAAAAACCTTAAAACGATCGTCGGAACCGAAGCAAAGGTTGTTGCCACCGGCGGGTTTGCAAGGCTTTTTGCCGAAGAGGAACTTTTTGACCACATTGACCAGCGCCTTCCCCTTGAAGGAATCAAAATGGTTTACGAAGATTCGAAAAAATGAGATAAAAATTAAACCTCCGGAAAACCGGAGGTTTTTTGTTGTGGGGCGGATATTATCCGCCCGTTTTTTATTTAAGGAGTTCCTCTCCGTTATAGATAATTGAGGCAATTTCTTCCGGGTTTATGGGTTTTTGGAAGATGACTCTTTCCGGTGTGGAACTTACACAGCTTACTTCTGTTCCGTCAGCAAGGAAAATCTGCATATATTCCATTTCCGGAAGGTTTCCGTTTATTCCCATGGAAATTTTTGAACAGCAGATTCCGATATTTTCGTCCGCGGTTTCGAGAATTATATCTTCCATTTTGGGCTCCGCCTTGAAATCGATTTTCCAATCGCCGGAAAGCCAGTTTTTCTGAACAATTTCGCCTTTCCTGCGGAAGCAAAGATTTTCTATATCTTCATAATCAACTTCGTAAAGTGCTGAGAAAAAATCGAATCTGTTTTTATCCTTAAAACCGTGTCTGCTGATTAATTCAAGCGTTTCCCCGGTTTTTGTATTCATAAGTTCAAAAGTTCCTTTTCTCTCAACACCATCGCCCCAAGGAGTTCTTGTTACAAGGATAAGCTTTCCGTCCTCATAAACCGCAAGGTCGATATAAGTATCCTCATAGGCAGGGATATCGAGCCATTGGTATTCCGCATAGTATTTATATGGCCATTTTCCGCTGTAATTATAAATCTCATATTCCCCTTCGATATATTCGCTTTGCTCAATGGCGGAAAGGATATCCGTTTCGTAGATTTTTGAGTCCTGCTCAACCGGCGCAGTCACTTCCGAAAAAGAAACGCTTCCGCTTTTCGCCTGCATTTCTCCGTCCCATTCCGCAATCATATAACCAACAAGACTGTTTTCGTCGCGGTTTTCCTCAAGCATTCCGCCGTAATATCCGATTTTTGTATCAACGGAAGCTTCGCCGAAGGAGAGCCAGGGCATTATCTGCGCGCCTTTTGGAATTTCGCCGTCGTAATAATCGAACTGCCAGAGAAGATACATAATTCTCTCGTCCGCAAGGGCGGAAATTACGGTGAACTCCGAGCCGGTTTTTTCTTCCGTTTCCGGAACAACCTCAACAGGGGTGCTTTCTTCGATAATTTGTTTGTCTTCCTCAATAATTTCCGCTTCCTCAAAACCGAAAAGATCCGCGAAAGAAATGTTAAAGCGCATTGCCGCAAAGGTTCCCACGGAAAGAAGCATTATAATCGCCGCCGCAAGGATTATGGCGAAGTTTTTTCGGCGGTGCCGCTTCGGCGGGTTTTCCGCCCAGATTACAAGGTCTTCGCCGATTTCGCCGATGGCGTTCCACAAAATTTCAGCTTTCATTCAAGGAATCCCTCCTTTTTGAGTTCTTCCCGAAGCTTTTTCCGAAGCTTTGCAAGAATGTTTTTCACCCTTGTTTCGCCGATTTTTCCCTTTTCGGCAATATCCGAAAGGCTTTCGCCATACCAGTATCTTCGAAGAAAGACCCAGCGTTTTTCCTCCGGAAGATTCCGGATAAACCCATCGAGATATTCCGCAAGGGCTTTTGCTTCCGTTTCACCCTCGACAGAATCCGTTCCGGCAACACATTCCGAAAGTTCGTCAAAAGGTTCAAACAAAGCGCTTCGCTTTGCGGTGTTTTTCTTCCGAAAAAGGTTGAGGGAGATGTTGCGGGTGATTTTTCCGAGGAAAACCCGCAGGCAGTTCGGAACAGTTGGCGGAATGTTGTTCCAGGCGCAAAGCCATGTGTCGGAAAGACATTCTTCCTCATCAAGGGCGTTATGTAAAATGTTTTTTGCAATTACGGAACAATAGGGCGAATATTTTTCCGAAGTTTCAAAAATCGCCGCTTCGTCCCTTTTAAAATAAAGCTCGATTATTTTAAAATCTTCCAAACAAAAAACCTCCTTTCACCCTTAAAGACACCAAAAAACCGCCGAAGGATATCCCCTCCGGCGGATTTTTTATTTTACTTTTGCTCCGCAAAGGGGACAGAATTTATCTTTTTCATCAAGCTGGGCACCGCATTCGGTACAGAACTTGTTTTCCCGGTTTTCTTCCGGAACAGGTGGTTTTTCATTTTCTTGCGGGTGTTTTTTGTTCCGGATTTCTTTTTTGGCATTCTTTATCAAAGAACCGATTCCAACGAAAATCGAACCGATAATTCCGTATCGCAAAGCTTTCAATACAACTTTTGCTGCAACAGTGCCTTCCAATTTTTCTCCGCCTTCGTCCGGAATTTCGGGGAATTTTGCGCTTGCGACAATTCCTTTATATTCTTCAGCCATTTTTCCTGAAAAAGGACCGGTAAACATAAAGATATGTCCTATTGCGTCTTCCGCATACATAATTGCCGTTGCTTCTTTGAAGCCATAAACATTTTCTGTTGCTTCAATTTTCCATAATGCACAGTTATAATCTCCGATTTCCATCATATACACAGAATCTTCCACGATATCCATACCGAAGGAAAGGTATTCTTTCTTCATTTCTTCGGATTCTATAAGTTCTTTCAAATCTTCTTTTGTAAAAAGATCCATATTAAGTTCGCTTCTGTGCACGTGGCTTTTTTCTTCTTCCGTAAGCATATCCCATGTATCATATGTATAATACATCATGGCTACGTCTTTGCTTTTAACAGCCATTAATTTTCCATTGGAGTTTACGTCAAGATACCAGCCCTTGGGAAGAGTAAATTTTGTTCCGATTCCGTTTACTGTATATTCCACAGGAACCGTGTTTTTCAAAGCATAGTTATTGTTATTAAATTCAAGATCATAGATCAGCGAATCAGAAACCCATTCCTGAGCATCCGAAATTTCCCCTTCGCCGAAATGATAGAGAATGACCGTTAAATCCAATTCGTTATAAACCGTGTTATAAATTATCATTGGAACGTAATCTTCCCCGCCGGCTATCGAAATTTTTGTGAACAGCGTGGGATAATAATCTAATATTTCCGCCTCTAAAACGTTATATCCGCTTTCTTTATAACCTTCCCGAAGTTCGGAAATATATTCGGTCTTTTCATTTTCTGTAAAAAATTCATACGGAATATAATGGGTTTTTTCACAGTAAATATATATCTGTGTGTTTAAATCTTCGGTCATTAAAAGATGCTCCGCATCTTCCAGAATCATCAGAAATTCGTCTTTTGTAATTCCAAGCTCTTTAAGTTTTTCGCTGTCTTCAGGAATATCTTTTTCCAAGGAATAATAACCTTCCGGAACATGTATCGTTATTTCTCCGTTAAAAACAAGATCTTCTTCCTGAATTGCGTTAGCAGTTATTGAAAAGGTAAAAACCATCAAAACCAAAAGAAAAACTGAAAAAACTTTTTTCATTCAAACCCCTCCCTTTTCCTTCATTATATTCCTTATTTTGATAAAATCAAGCAAAAAGAAAAGCGACCCTTGCGGGTCGCTTTTTTTCATTCTTCGCTTATATTTTCTTCGAGCATTTCCTGTTCGGTTCCGTTGCTTAAAAGTTCAAAACGGTTGAAGGCAGGAAGAAGCCTTCTGTTATAGGAACCGATCGCGTCGTCATAGGCTTTTCTTGCTGTCGAAAGTGCTTTGTCGATTTTTTCAAAATGTCCGTAAAAAACGCTGAAGCGGTTGATAAGTTCCTTGCTTTGTTTTGCAATTTCCTTTGCGTTCTGGCTCATGGCGTTTTCCTGCCAGCCGATGGAAACGGATTTCAGGAAAGCATAGAAAGTCATGGGCGAAAGAAGAAGAACGTTTTTTTCCATTGCGTAGCTGAAAATTTCCCTGTCGGTGGCAAAAGCGGCGGAAAGTCCGCTTTCATAGGGAACGACCATTGCCACCATTTCAACGCTTCTGTCTTCGCTTTTCCAGTATGCTTTTTTATAAAGGGTATCGATATGGCTCCGAAGGGCTTTTACATGTTCGGAAAGGTGCTTTGCCCTCGCTGTTTCGTCCGTATCGTCAAGATAGGCAAGATAGGAATTCATGGGAGCCTTGCTGTCAACCGGAACGCTTCTTCCGCCGGTGAGATGGATCACCATATCCGGGCGGCTGCCTTCGTTATTGACTTCCTGTTCCTCAAAATCGATGTGCTCCACCATTCCCGCAAGTTCAGCTATGCGGCGAAGCTGTTCTTCGCCCCATTTTCCGCGCTGTGCGTTGTTTTTAAGGGTGGAATTAAGAAGGTCGGTTGCGTTTTTAAGTTCGCTGTTTTGTTTCTGAAGGTTTTCAACCTTTTCGTTAAGTCCGCTGTAAGCGGAGGCGCGTTTTTGTTCAAGTTCCTCCACTTTTGTGCGAAGTTCCTTGAGTTCATTGCTGACCGGGGTAACGATTCCGCCGACTTTGTCGCTTGCGGTTTCGAGGAAAACCTTGTTGTTGTTTTCTGTTATGGTTTTGGAAATGCTTGCAAAAGAATCTTTAAGGCTCAAATCCGCTTTGTCGATCCATTCCCGAATATTTTTGCTGCTTTCTTCCGCGGCGGCGGCTTTTGCGGAAGTTTCGGAAAGCTTTTCGGAAAGTTCGGCGTTTTTTTCGGAAAGTTCGGAAAGTTTTCTTTCCGCTTCGTTTGCGCGGAAAGTTTCGGTTTTAAGGATCGTTTCCTTTACGGCAATTTCCCTTTCCTTTTCGGAAATATCAAAAATGAGCTTTTCGCGGTTTTTCCGGGTTTCCTCAACTTCCGCAAAAAGACTTTCTTTTTCATTTTTTAAATTTCCGTTTTCGGTTTTAAGGGCGGAAATTTTTCCGTTTTGTATCAGAAAAGCCAGAGCAAAACCAACGGCAAGGGCCGCGGCGGCAATTATCGCTGCAACTGCAAAAGAAATTTCGGGCATGGCTGCACCTCCGTTTATATAGATACATATATTTTATAATAACGGCGGCCTTATGTCAAACCAATGTTGGGGCATATTTGCACCGAAAGGCGAATAAAATCAAAAGATTATATTCCACCCTTTCGAAAAAAGGAGGTTATACATATGCAAAAAGGACTTTCAAACCAAAAAGCGGAAAAACTTCTTTTGGAACACGGAGAAAACGTCCTTTCCTCCGAAAAGCGGGAAAGCGCCGCAAAGATTTTTGCTTCGCAGTTTAGCGATCTTCTTACTCTGATTCTTCTTGCAGCTTCGGCGGTTTCGGTTTTTATGGGGGAATTTGTTGACGCTTTCACCATTATGGCAATCGTTTTTCTCAACGCGGTGCTCGGTTTTTCCCAGGAATATAAAACCGAAAAAACTTTGGAAAAACTTAAAAACCTTGCTTCGCCGAAGGCAACGGTTTTTCGTGACGGAAGAAAAACCGAGATACCTTCTTCAAAAATCGTTCCCGGAGATCTGGTTTTTCTTTCCGCCGGATGCAAAGTTCCGGCGGACGGAAAAGTCCTTTCTTCCATGAGCATGGCGGCGGATGAATCCATGCTCACCGGGGAGTCTGTTCCGACTGAAAAACGGGTTTTTAAAGGCGAAGATCGTTCCGGGATCCGGGAGGACATGGTTTATATGGGCACCATAATAACTTCCGGTCACGGGGAGTTTTTGGTTACCGAAACGGGAATGAAAACCCAGATGGGAAAAATCGCCGGCATGCTCAAAGAAAGCAAAACCGAGCAGACCCCTCTTCAGCAAAAGCTTTCGGTTTTAAGCAGATATATTGCGGTCGGCTGTATTTTTATCTGTTTTATAGTTACG
>JAZQBJ010000064.1:0-13129 GCA_045545715.1 Oscillospiraceae bacterium | reverse complement strand
TAACAAAGTAATGATCATTTATGAAAACGTGGGAAGCGACGAAAAACCTTATGATATTGTTGAAATTTCTGTAAAAACAGGTTTTGTTGAACTTGAACCCGAAAAAGAAACCAAAAAAACAAAAATAAGACTTAACGATACAGTAAAATTCGACAACACCATAGATACTCCCGAAACGTTTTTTGCAAACAAATCTGCCGGCGGAAACTTCTATGTGGCAATTCTTTCGGATATTGAATATGACAAGCTTGAGGTTGAAACAACGGGATATCTTAAATCTCAGCTTGTTGAATTCGATCCGGAAAAATATTATTCCGTCGGTGAAAAATACACGGTTTACCATAAGATTACCGGAGAAATTCCCGAAAAAGGTTTTTCGCTTACTTATGAAAAGGCGAAAAAACTTGCCGAAGAACTTAACAATGAAACAAAAACGACCCTTTATGAAGTAAAATGTGATTGTTTCGTTTATGTCGCAAAAATCGCGGTCCCTCAAAACTACGGTGTTTCCTACAGTTCCGGAACATATCGTTTTATCGCAGAAAAAGACGGCAAAAAATATGCAAGCGCGGAACATACCATCGTTTCAGATGTTTCTATATTTGAATACGAATATCTTAAATGGGCCGCAAAAAACGACAGGGTGCTTGTTGCAAGCGAAGAGGCAAGGGGATATTCCGATTATCTGACATATAAATACGGATATGGTCTTCCGGAATATGCTCCGGCAGAAAAAGAACTTCCCACCGTAATTTCCACAACCGGCTTCAGAGCCATTGCAGATAAAAAACTTCTTGTCGCATGCGGAGAAGGGGTGGAAATCGAAATTCCGAAAGTAAGCGGAATCCAGCGCGGAATCAACTTTGAATATAAAAACACAGTGGGTGAACTTGATTCCGAAAAGAAAGTTACAACCTATAGCCTTACTTTCTATGGAAAACAGCCGGTTCAGAGTGATTTTGTAATCAGATGGAATCTCGGACAAAGTTTTTATGATTTAAGAGAAAGCTTCAAAGTAAAAGTAGAGGAAGAAGATATAGTAACTTTCTATATTACCAAAGACGGAAAATATTTCGATGAAGTAACCGTTGACTTTATGAAGGACGATATCGACAAAGACGTTGTTCTTGCTTTTGAAAATAAAGCCGGTTCTACTCTCGGCGTTTACAGAATTACAACAAAACGTCCTGCTGATGCGGATTCTGCGGATGCCGAAACAGAAGAAGTAAATCCAAATACCGGCGCAATGATTTTCTGATAAAAAGGATACATCATGCTCAACAAAAAACTAACTAAACTTTTGAGCACCGCATTTGTTTTTGCGGTGCTCGCGGCGTTTGCCGCTTTTGGATTTTTTGCGGAAAAAGCTTTTCCGGAAAACACAATAGGAATGCCGCAGGAATTTCTGGAACCGGATGTGATTTTCGGTTCTTCGGGTAAAAACGTTCTTCCGGAAAAAGCAGAACAAACCGGTGATTCGGAAGATGAACCGGAAACAAGTACAGATCCAAATGATAAACCGGAACAAACTTCCCAAGGAATTCCGGAAATTACAAAAGAGGAAGCTTCGGAAAATGAAAAACCGGATCAGGAAAAAGTTACCGAAACTCCTGGCGGAGAAATCTCCGGCGAAGGAAACGGAGATTTCGGAAACGAAGAAGCTCCCGAGGGAGATCCGACCGTTGTAACCGATCTTGATAATATGATAATTACTTCCGGCGAACTTTCGGGTGATATGTTCAGCTTTTTTGCATATATCGAAAATGGAACGGATGATCATTCTCTTTCGATAAATTTCAGGAACGGCGAAACATCCTTTTCAGGTGAATATCTTGAGGAATCGGATGATTATTACGAAACAAAGCTTTCCATCGGGGCAAATTATTTTACAATTTACCTTGAAGAAAACGGAAGTCCTGTTTCCGACGTTCAGTATATCGTAACATATCAGGCTGAAAAGGCCGATTCGTCAAACCCGAATGTGGGTGAAGGTATTTCAATAACAACAAATCTCGATAATTTCAACGAAGTGCTTAAAAACGCTTCGTTCACATTTACGGTTGCGGCGGAATCTTCCGCTACCGGAACAATTTTTTCTGATCACATTGAAGTTACTCTTGACGGAATGGTTGTCGATGATCCGACGGGTTCTTCTGTTTTTGAATATGTCCTTAATTTCGGAACGGAAGGAAGCTACCTTGTTGCTGTAACAGCCTGGGATGACGAAGGTAATTCCGCATACAGAGATTATGTTGTTGAATTCGGCGGCGGAGCAACCGGTGACTATATAGGAACCGCAACTGTTGTCATCGACGCCACAACAGCGGGCCTTGGAATTATAGGAGAAGCCGAGGTCGAAATTTGTCAGGGAGATACCGCCGCAAAAACTCTTCTGGATGCGGCCGGAATGATGGGACTTAACATTCATTATGATGGAACGACTGACGGAGGAACAAGTTTTTATGTTCGCGGCGTAAGCGGTTTCGCCGGGGTTCCCGAAGTTCCGGAAGATCTTTGGGAATATATCCTGAGAGATGAACTGAGCCTCACGGGTTCGCCTTCCGGTTCCGTTCTTTCTGCCGCGGATTTTACCGCAAACTCCGGATGGATGTATTCCATAAACGGAACGCTTTTCCCGGGAAAAGGTCTTTCTGCCTATAATCTTTCGGATGGCGATGTTCTGTATCTTCGTTTTACCGTTGCTGAAGGAAAAGATATAGGCGGTTCGGGCGGCGGAAACGGAAATCTTGCAAGTTATTGCGGAATATGGAGTGACGGCGGTTTTTATGAACTTGACCATGAATACGAAGAAATCGGCAGCGAAAACGGTTATACAGAATATGAATGTGCCGTCTGCAAAAAACATTATACCGAGGAAACCGGAGAACATGAACACGAGTACGAAGAAGTGTATCGTGAAGAACCGACGGAAACCGAGGAAGGTTATGTTGAATATGAATGTTCCTGCGGAGATTTTTATACCGAGACCATTCCGCAAAGCGGAAGCGGCGAAGAAGATTTTGAAGAGGAAGATGGGGAAGAACCATGAAAATAATTGCTTTTATTCTTGCTTTTTTGATCATGTTTTCCGGCTGTTCAGCAGAAAAACATGAAGAAACAACCCTTGATATTGCGGTAAATACCGCCATTGGACAGAAAAATCTTTTCGGAGTAAAAGAAAAAGAAAACATTCTTTCGGTAACCGAAGGTTTTTCCGCCGGAATGGCTGTTTGCGATTGGGTTGCGGTGGCTTTAAAAGAATTCGGAATGAACGACGATTTTGATTTTTATCTTTCGGAACTTGAAAAATATGTTACGGAAAAATATAAATTTGAAGGCGGGCTTGATTCCACAAAGGCCACCGAATGGCACAGAACAATCCTCGTTGTAACGGCTCTCGGCGGCAACGCAACCGCTTTTGGAACTTACCCGGACGGAGCAAAAATAAATCTTGTAGCAGACGGAATCTATAATTATGTAAACGGGGACCTTGCAAACCAGGGAATAAACGGTTTTATCTATGCTCTTCTTGCTCTCGATTGCGGAAATTATGAGATTCCGGAAGGCAGCCGATATACCAGAGAAAGTATTCTTGAAGCGCTTACAGCGGAACAACATGAAGACGGATCTTTTGGTTTCGGAACTCGTTCCGACGTTGACATGACCGCAATGGCGCTCCATGCCCTTGCTCCGTATTCCGGTGACCCGAAAATCAAAAAAGTTATTGATGATGGGATCGCTTTCCTTTCAGAAGCGCAGAACGGCGACGGAAGTTTTTCAGGAATGGATTCCAAAACTTCCGAAAGCATAAGCCAGGTTATAATCGCCCTTTGCGCAAACGGAATCAACCCGAAAACCGACGAACGTTTTATAAAACACGGAACGTCCGTCTATGATGCACTTTTTGATTTCAGACAGAAAGACGGAAGTTTTTCACATACTCTTGACGATTCCAAAGGGGATGCAATCGCTACAAACCAGGCAATGATGGCTTTTATGTCGCTTATTAATTTTGAAAACGAAAAAAGCGGCGCTTTTATTTTTACTGATTAACCGGAGGATATAAAATGAACGAACTTGCTGAAAAAATCCAAAGCGAAATTAGAAAGGTTATTATAGGAAAAGACGATGTTATAAAGAAAATACTTATGGCAATTCTTGCCCAGGGCCATGTTCTTATGGAGGACGTTCCCGGCGTTGGAAAAACCACCATGGCAATGGCGTTTTCAAAAGTCCTCGGGCTTGAAAACAAAAGGGTACAGTTCACTTCCGATACAATGCCTTCGGATATCATTGGATTTTCTGTTTATGAAAGGGAAAAAGGAGAACTTTCATATAAACCCGGTGCTGTTATGACAAATCTTCTTCTTGCGGATGAAATCAACAGAACTTCCAGCAAGACCCAGTCGGCTCTTCTTGAAGCGATGGAGGAACGCAGAGTTACCGTTGACGGAAGAAGCTATAAACTTCCGGAACCTTTCATAGTTCTTGCAACACAGAATACAGCCGGTTCCGCCGGAACCCAGATGCTGCCTTCGTCCCAGCTTGACAGATTTTTGATAAAAACAAGCATGGGATATCCGGATATCAAAAGCCAGATAGAGATAATGAAAGACCGCCACCACGAAAACCCGCTTGATAAAGTCGTTCCGGTAACGGATAAAAAAACATTGAACGCTCTTATTTCCCAAGCTCAGAATGTTTTTGTGGCGGATGCCGTTTATGCCTATGCTTCTGAACTAATTGAAGAAACAAGACATAATCAGTATATCCAGCTTGGAATAAGCCCCCGAGGAGCTCTTGCGCTTTGCCGTGCGGCAAAAGCCTGCGCATTTCTCAGTGGAAGAGATTATGTAATTCCAGATGATGTAGAAGCGTTTTTTCCGGACGTTTGTTCCCACAGACTTGTTCTTGAAGCAAAAGCAAGACTGCACGAACTTTCTGCGGAAGAGATACTTTCTGAAATTACCAAAAAAATTAAAAAGCCGGAAATAACGGAGTTTAAACTGAAATGAAAAAAGAAATAATTAAATCCGCATTTATTTTTGCGGTTTTGGAAATTATTCTGTTTTTGATTTTTGTTTTACAAAATTCAAAACCCGCTTTGGTTGTTTTTATTGTTCTGATATTGCTTTCGGCGATAAGTTTTGGAATTTGTTTTGTCACCAAAAATAAAATTTCGGCAAAATCTTTTTTGCCACCAACGGCAGAAAAAAATAAAATCATGTCCGGAAAATTTGCTTTGAAAAACAAATCTGCTTTTCCGGTTTTTAAAGCGTTTTGTGTTCTTGAGATAAAAAATAAACTTACCGGAGAAAAAGAAAGTTCCGTTATAAAACTCTCCGTATTGCCGAAAGGAACTGCAGAAGCAGAATTTTCGGTTTCTTCAGATTTTTGCGGATATATTACCGCAAAAATCGAAGAGATATATCTCACAGATATTTTTGGTTTCATTACGGTTAAAATCAAAAATTTTGAATCAGCAAAAGGTAAAATGACAGTTCTTCCCGAAACTTTTTCCCCGGTTATAGTTTTTGACGGGATACTTCCCGTTCCGGAAGAAAGCGAAAGATATTCACCGGATAAAAGAGGAAACGACTATTCCGAAACATTTCAGATAAGAGAATACGTTCCCGGCGACAGTATTAAACAGATACATTGGAAGCTTTCGGAAAAACTTGATAAAACGATTGTAAAAGATGCAAGTCTTCCTATTGCAAAAAATATCATGCTCTTTTGGGATAAAACGGCCGGGAACGCTTCCCCGGATCAAATGGATGCTATGGCCGAAACGACTGCATCGGTGGCCCAAAGCCTTTTGAAAAACGGATATGAGTTTGCTCTTGGCTGGAACGACGGTAACAGAACAAATATCGCCTATATAAAAGATCAGAACGATCTTCTTGAGGCAATTCCAAGATTTATAAAATTCAGCGCAGAAAAACAGCAAAAAGCTTTTGTAAATCCGTTTGAACATTTCGGAAAAGTAATATGTGTTTCGGCAGAAGTGCAGGAATACTGTTACGAAAAAGAAGGCATAAAAAATATTGTATGTGATAAATCTGCCTCCGGAAATAACGTGATTTCTTTCGGAAGCAAAAGCTATAAAGAAGATCTTGAGTTTTTGGAGCTTTGATTATGAAAAAGGAAAATTCAATAAAACTTAATATTGAACCGAAAACAAACAAAAAAATTGCGTATTTTTTGCCGGAAGCAATAATTGTTTCAATTTTGTCCGGCAGTTTTTCCGCAATGCTGTTTGGAACTTTTTCATCAGCAAGTTTCAATTTGTTTTTTGTTTTGGCAACAGGTTTTATATGTGCCGTTCCTGTTTTATTATCAAATACAAAATTCGGAAAATATATTCCTTTTGCTGTTTCGGCGGCCGGTTTTGCCTCACTTTTGGTTGTTGCGAAACTTAAAAACGGATTTTTGATTCTTTTAAATGATTTGCTGATCTTTTTAACAGAAAAAACGGGAAGAATTTTTATCCCGTTCAATGCTACGGAAAACGGATACGCTGAAATATCCCTTTTCATTATAGGTATATCGGCCGGAATCATAGCAAGCAATGCTGCGGGAATGTTTCTTGTTTTTACCTTGAGCATTGTGGGCCTTGCTTCGGGTTTCTTGAGCACGGATTTGGCTTTTATGTTTTTTGTTATTGCTTCTGTAGTAAAAATAACCGGCTGTTTTTATGATTTTGATATCAAAAATCTTAAAATCAAAAAGTTATATGCATACGTTTTTGTTCCGTGTTTGTGTGTTGTTGCGGGAATTTTGCTCATAAGTTTTGTTCCCGAAAAATCCGGAACCTATCTTAAAAAATTCGCAGAAAAAAATATGCATGAATTGATATATGACAGTAAAACCAACGCGATGCCGGAAGGCGATTTTGAAAACCTCGGTGCACTTAATAATAATATTGCTCCGGCGCTGAAAATTACGATGGAAACGCCGCAAAAACTCTATCTGAAGGGTTTTGTGGGTGAGATTTATAACGGAAAAGGCTGGGAAAAAATTTCAAATAATACTCTTGCTTCCTATTCAGAGGATTTTTATATTCTTCACAAAAACGGATTTTACGGACAGAATGCCGTTTCAAAAGCTATTTTTGCATTGGAGAAAACAAATAAATCAAATCTGAGCATTGAAAATGTTTCTGCGTGCTCAAAAACTGCGTTTTTGCCGTACGCCTTGTGCTCGGAAAAACTTGAACCGGAGATAATAGGCGACAGAACGAATTCTTTCGGAAAAAACTATTCGGTCGAATATGTTCCGGGAGGACTTTCGGAATGGTTTGTTGCCCAGGTTAAACTTTCAGAAAAACAGGGTAAGAATGATGCTGTTGATGAGCATCTTGCAAATGAGTATTTTTATCGCAAATTTGTAAGAGAAAACTATCTTTCGATTCCGGAAGAAGCGTATATCACCGTTGATAAACTTTTTTCGGAAGAAAAGGCTTCGACCGCCACAGAAATAATAAGCACAATTCTTCTTTATCTTGAAAAGAATGTTACTTATGACGAAGATTCCTCCTATTTCGGGGAAGAGGATTTTGTTTCGTTTTTCCTGACAAAAACCGCAAGGGGATATTCCGTACACTATGCCACGGCGGCAACGCTTATGCTGAGATATTTCGGAATTCCGGCAAGATACGTCGAGGGATATTTTCTTTCAGCAGAAGATGCTTCGCAATATAAAAGCGGCGAAGAGATTGTTTTAACGGAAGAAAATTCCCATGCCTGGGCGGAATATTATCTTGAAGGCGTTGGCTGGATCCCGTTTGAAACAACTCCGGGATATATGGACGATGAACTTGAAAAAGCTGCTTTCACAACAAGCGGAGAAAGCGGCAAAAGATATGAACAGAGCGAGCTTCCGGAAACAAATGTCGAACAAGATCGCCCGAAAGATGATATAACGGAAGCACCGAAAGATTATACCGTTCTTATTTTGGCTGTAGCCGGTGTTGGCTTGCTTTTAATAATTGTCCTTCTGAGTTATCTTGTTATAATGAGAAAACGTCTTAAAAAGGCGCTGAAAGCCATAGAAAACGCGGACAATAAAACGGCGGTTCCTATGCGCTTCGGATATTGCACAAAACTTATTGAAAACGCGGATCTTTCAAAGGAAAAACTTGCCCTGGCAGGTTATGATAAAGCTTTTGAGATAAACATAGAAGCGCTTTTCAGCGAACATGAGGTTTCTGATGAACAGAGGAAAACTGTTGATGCCTGTTCGGAAAAAATTCTTGAGGAATGCAAAAAAAGCTGGAGCATTTTTGAAAAATTTAAATATAAATTTATCAGATTTATTTATTAAAAAAGGACGGCTTTTGCCGTCCTTTTTTAATTAAAGCTTCCGTTCCAAAGGGGAAGACCGGTTATAAATTCAGGTTCAACCGCCGGAACGTAATACGCGCCGAAGTTTTTAAGTCCGTTTTCCTGCTCCATTTCCGGAAGTTCAACAAGGAACCGGTAATAGGGCATCCAGATGTTTTCGCCGATTCCGCTGCGGTAAATAAGTTCGGTCTTTTCGATATATTTTTCTCCGGGCATTTCATAGGGAACAGTTGTGATATATCCGCCTTCGAGGAGCATATCTTTCGCCTCTTTTGGAGAAATTATTGGATAATCTCCGATTTTTTCCGCGCAGGAAAGTTTGTCGTTAATTCTTATTAGCATCAGTTTTCCTTCGTCGTTGGGAGCAAGCTGGATTTCGTTAAAAGAAAAGTTCAGCATATCGCTTATTTCGTCGCCGGAAAAATCGTAGATGCGATAATTTCTGCTGAATTCACCGTCAAAAGTATAATCTCCGGAAGTGACAAACGTAGTATTGCCTTTATCGAGAAAATCGCAATAATTCTGACAGATATAAGAGATGGCCCTGTAAGCATCACCTTCGGATGTTTCGGTATAGGTGAAACTTATGTCCTCCGGAAGCTCTTCGCCCTCAAAACCGTTGTAAGTTACAACTACTGTGCCGTTTGACTGGATTTCAATGGTGCGGTTTCCGAAATCCGCCTCAATTCTATCGACAAAATCATCGGGAATTCCGCTTCCGGAAGAATATTCGCCGACGGTTGTTTTGATTATCTCCTGCATTTCAAAATCAAGTTTTTCGGCAATGCTTCCGAGCTTTTTGTTCATAGCTTCTTCGCCGATTCCGGGATAGGCGATTCCGACTTCATTGAAAGAGTTGTTCCGGAAAACCGGAAGAGCTTCAAAAGCCATTTTTTCGTTCCAGGGGTTTCCGTTTTCAAGTTCGGAAATATCGTAAGCGAGGTAGCCTTCAAAGCCGTAAGCGGCGGCATCGCTTTCGATATATTCAAGAATCGGAAGCGCAGAGCCGTATTCGCTTTCCGCTCCGCCAACGGGATTATCGTTTGGTTCCGGCCGGTTAGGAACAAAGGCTTTTGCACCGGCAAAAGCAAAAACAGCGATTGCCGCGGCTGCGGAAACCCATTTTACCCAAGAGGATTTTCTAGATTTCGGTTTTCTTCTTTCGTTTGCGGATTCGATAAAATCTTCATTTATGTTATTCATTGCTTCGGAAATATCTTCTGCTTTCATAAAACAAAACCCTCCTTTAAAAGATGTTCTTTAAGGATTTTTCTGCTTCGGAAAAGCGAACTTTTGATTTTTGCTTCACTTGTTCCGAAAAAGGAGGCAATTTCTTTGATCGAATCGGAATAGAAATATCGGCAAACGAAAATATCACGGTTTTCTTTGGAAAGCGAATCCAAAAAACAGTTTATGCTTTCTGAAAGTTCTTTTTGCTCAAATTCCGCTTCGGCGGAAAGTTTGTCCGGAATACATTCGTCAAGTTCCGAAAGGGAAATGGAAAATTCTGAATTTCCTCGTTTTTCTGCGTGCTTTCTGCGGAAAATATCTATTGCAAGGCGCCTTGTGATTTTTCCGAGAAAAGTCGAAAGAATTTTCGGTCTTTGCGGAGGAATTGCGTTCCAAGCCTTCATATATGTGTCGTTGACACATTCTTCGCTGTCTTCGGTATTGAAAAGAATATTATAAGCAATTTTTGAAAGATAACGGCCGTATTTTCTTTCCGTTTCGGCAATGGCATATTCTTTTCGGTCAAAAAACAATTCGATTATTTTTAAATCTTCCAATTCAAAAACCTCCTTTCAGCAATATATCACGCAAAAAATTGATTTTGGTTTCGCCTTTTTCAAAAAAATCCCGTCTTTCGACGGGATTTTTAATCTTTTATTGCTTTGTAAAATAATGTCCGAGGTGTTTTTTGTTGTTGATAACGCGCATCATAAAACCGATGATAAAAATCACAAGAGAAACAACTGCGATTATGGTGCTCAAAAGAGCGTTGCTGTCCATAAAAGTTGCGGAAACGCCGAAAACAATAAAACCAAGACCGACAAGAGTGCAGCCAAGACCTTCGGTCTTGCACCATTCTTCATATTGCTCCATGGTCTTTTTTGTTTTAAGTTTCATCTTTGCTTCATAAGGAACAAATTTTTGATTTCTTGCGTTTTTTCCTCTTCCAATAAAAACAATCCCGAGAACAACGCCAAGGATAAGATATATGTAATTCATCGATAATTCCTCCGGAAAAAATTCTTTATAAAGCATACCACAAAAACGAAATTAGTTAAAGTCTTTTGAATAAAAAAATTCAGATTTTGAACTCAGATGAATAAAACTGACAAATATACAGCCAATATAATCAAAATAATGTATATTATTTCAACATTTTTTTACTTTTATATAGAATTATCGACAAATTGTTGAAAATGAAACAATATGAGTTTATTATTTAATATGGAAAAACATGGAGAAAGGAGGAAGAAATTTGGCATCAAAAAACGCTACTCTTATGACAGAAGGCAATATCTGGGAAAAGATAATTAAATTTGCACTTCCGCTGATGCTCGGCTATCTTTTTCAGCAGTTTTATACCGCCGTTGACAGCATTGTAGTCGGAAACTTTGTAAGCAAGCAGGCTCTTGCCGCAGTCGGAACAACTACTCCGATCGTCAATATGCTCATTGGTTTTTTCACCGGTCTTTCAAGCGGCGCTTCCGTTGTAATTGCAAGAAGTTTCGGCGCACAGAACAAACAGAAACTTCAGGATGCGGTTCATACCGCCATTGGAATGATTTTCGCTCTGAGCGTTGTTGCAACAGCTTTTGGTGTTTTTATGGTTCCGTATATGCTCCGGTTTATGAAAACTCCGGATGATGTTTTTATTGAATCAAAAACATATCTCACAATTTATTTTGCCGGAATTGCTTCGCTGATGATTTATAATATGGGCGCTGCAATTCTTCGCGCGGTTGGCGATTCAAAACGCCCGCTTTATTTCCTCATAGCTTCATCTTTTGTAAATATAGTTTTTGACCTTATTTTTGTAATAGTTTTCAAAATGGGTGTTGCGGGTGCGGCTTATGCAACCGTTCTTTCCCAGATTATTTCTTCCGTTCTTGTGCTCGGAACGCTTACAAGGGAAGAGGGAATTTATAAGCTCCATTGGGATAAAATAAAAATCCATAAATATGTTATGAAGGAAATTTTCCATATAGGTTTTCCTACAGCTTTACAGCAGAGCATAACGTCTTTTTCAAACGTTTTTGTCCAGTCCTATATAAATTCTTTCGGTTCTTCGGTAATGGCCGCCTGGTCTGCCTATATAAAAATCGACCATTTTGCAATAATACCGCTCGATAGTATTTCTATGAGCGTTACTACATTTGTGGGGCAGAACCTCGGTATCCGAGACGTAAAAAGGGCGCAGAAAGGTACAAAATATGCCGCAATACTTGCGATTGCGGCAACGGCGGCAATTTCGCTGCCGATACTTGTTTTTGCTCCGCATTTTATAATGCTGTTCAACAAAGAAGCCGAAGTTATTGAATACGGCGTTTTCCTTCTTCGTTTTATGACTCCGTTCTATTCGCTTGTTGCGGTAAACTCCATACTTTCCGGTTCGCTTTGCGGTTCCGGAGATACAAGGATACCCACGGCAATCCGTCTTTTTTCCTTTGTTGTTTTCCGCCAGATATATCTTTTCTTCGTAACACAATATACAGATTCTTTTATGGCGGTTGCGCTTGGATATCCTTTGGGATGGACCATAAGCGCAGTTTTGGGAACTATCTATTATCTCCACAAAAAACGCGAAATAGAAATAAGATTTTCAGATTAAAGCCTTTAAAAGCCTCCGGAAAAATGGTACAATATATGTATCATTTTTTTAGGAGGCTTTTTCTTTGTTCACAGGAAAATATTTTGTTGAAAAGCTTAACATGAAAGAACATCCCGAAGGCGGATATTATAATGAATGTCTTAAATCAAAAGATATAATCGACGCAAAAGCTGTTGATTCTTCCTTTGACGGAAACAGAAAACTCTGGACCAGCATCTATTTTCTTTTAAAAGACAGGGACGTTTCCCGCTTTCACAGACTTAAATCCGATGAGATCTGGTATTACCATTCCGGTGTTCCGATGATTATCCATATTATCAATAAAAACGGCGAGCTTGAAAGAATAAAACTCGGAATCGATATCGAACGCGGCGAACAGCCACAGGTCCTTATTCCCAAAGGAACAATCTTCGGAGCTGTTATGGACGGAACCGGTTATTCCCTTGCGGGCTGCATGGTTTCTCCGGGTTTCGAATTCGGTGATTTTGAACTTCTTGAAAGGGAAGACCTTATTCGCCAATATCCCCAATATGAGCTTGTTATAAAACGCCTTACAAAATAAATAGTTAAAGCAGCAATATTCCGACGGCAAATCCTGCGCCGGCGGATATTGCCATTTTAATAAGGATTTTTGCGGTTTCTAAGCCGAAAAAGCTTTTCTTATATTTCAGCGAACAGGAATCAGAAACGTATTTTTCAGCCTGCTTGTTTAATTCGGAATCCGGCGTGGAACGTTTTTCGTCGTTTACAAAAAACAAAACGCGGTCGAAATATCCGCCTTCCACATTGTTAATTTCTATGATTCTTTTGTTTACTCCCCGAAGCATTTTTAGGACACCTCCATATAAAATTATCCACATATAGTTTTAATTTTGTTGGCTGATTTATTCAAAAAAATTTGGTGATTTTTGAAGTAACACAAATTATACAGATAGGATATTATTTT
>JAZQBJ010000063.1:0-24917 GCA_045545715.1 Oscillospiraceae bacterium | reverse complement strand
TTCTTGCAAGAGGCGACAGAAAAATCGGCAAAGTCATCGAAACTGCATGGCGTAAAGGCTGTAACCTTGACAGCTGGGACGAGCACTTCAAATTCGACGTCTGGATGGAATCTTTTGAAGAATGCGGCGTAAAACCTGAATTTTACGCGAACAGAACCAGAAATTATGACGAAGTTATGCCCTGGGATATTTTCGATTACGGTGTTACCAAAAAATTCATCATCAGCGAAAACAAAAAAGCACATCAGGATATAACAACTCCGAACTGCCGCCAGAAATGTTCCGGCTGCGGAGCAAACTGCCTGAAGGGAGGCGCCTGTTTTGAATAATGTAATTGATTTTATCGATGTAAGACTTTTTTATACAAAAACAGGCAGCGCAAAATATATCTCCCATCTTGACGTTATGAGAGCTTTTCAGCGTGCCCTAAAGCGTTCCAAAATCGATTTCTGGTACACGGAAGGATTTCATCCCCATCTCTATCTTACCTTCGCGCTGCCGCTTTCTCTCGGCTATGAAAGCGTTGCGGAATCGGTTGATTTCCGCCTTATTTCTCCGATGCCCTATGAAGAAATAGTACGCAGGATAAACGCAGTTCTTCCGGTCGGGTTCAAGGCGATTGCCGCAGGAAAACCGAAAATGGACGCAAAACAGATCCGCTTTGCGGATTACGAAATTTCTTTTGCGGCGGAAGAAAAGGACGTTGAGGAAACCCTTGCAGTCTGGTACAGATGTTTTGACAGGGAAGTTGTTCCGGTTGTTAAAAAGACAAAAAGCGGCGAGAAGGAAATTGATATAAAACCCCATATCAAACTTTCGAAACTTGAACATAAAGAGGGAAGATATTATTTAAAAGCTCGCCTTGCTTCCGGCGTTGAACTCAACATCAACCCGGATCTTGTCTTTGCCGCTTTCAAAAATTTTGCAGGTTTTGCTCCGGAAGATATAAAAGTCAAAAGAATGGCTGTATATAACGAAAAAATGGAAAAATTCCGCTGATTTTTTGAAAATAATACTTGCAATTATATTTTGCTTGTGTTATTATAATAAGGCTGTTTAGTATGCCTAAACGGCGCTGTCGCATTCCCGGCGACATGAACGACAAAAAATTATGTCGGGCGGACAGTCCTCTGTCAATGGTGTCCATTGAGTATGAATGTCTGAAAAATAACAAGGAGGATATTTAAAATGGATGCACTTAAACTTATTTCCCAGGACTGCCTGAGAGCTGACAAACCCGAAGTTGCAATCGGTGATACCGTTAAGGTATATTGCAAAATCAAAGAGGGAGACCATTACAGAACCCAGATTTTCGAAGGCGCTGTTATTGCTAAACAGCATGGCGGAATCTCCGAATCTTTCACCGTTCGTCGTGTAGCACACGGCTGCGGAATCGAAAGAGTTTTCCCGATTCACAGCCCGATGATCGAAAAAGTTGAACTTGTTCGTCATGGTCGTGTCAGAAGAGCTAAACTCTACTATCTCCGTGATAGAGTTGGTAAAGCTGCAAAGGTCAAACAGGTCCGCTAATTTGTTATTTGCGAAAAAACTCCCTTGTCATTTGGCAAGGGAGTCTTTTTTTTCTGTTTAATTTGTAGTATAATATATATTAGATTATTATATGTTTTTGAAAGGAGGCGATTTTAGCCTTATGGAACAGGTTGATATCCAGTGGTTCCCCGGACATATGGCCAAAACCCGCCGTTTAATGAAAGAAAACCTTCCTCTTGTTGATGTTGTTGTTGAGATAACAGATTCGAGGGTTCCTTTTTCAAGCCGCAACCCGGAAATGAAAAGCCTTGTCGGCGGAAAACCGAGAGTTGTTGTGCTCAATAAATGTGATATGGCAGATGAGGCAATTACTCAAGAGTGGATCGAGCATTATAAATCAAAAGGAATCCGCGCTCTTGCAACCGATTGCAGAAGCGGAAGAGGTCTTAATAAACTTGCTCCGCTTGTTCGCGACGTTCTTAAAAACGAACTTGAAAAGCGCGCGAGAAAAGGTATGGAAGGAAAACCCATCCGCATGATGATCGTCGGTATTCCTAATGTCGGAAAATCCTCTTTCATCAACCGCATTGCCGGCGGAAAACGCGCAAAAGTTGAAGATCGCCCCGGTGTTACCCGCGGAAAACAATGGGTCACCCTTGATAAAGGCATCGATATGCTCGATATGCCGGGTGTTCTTTGGCCTAAATTCGAGGACAAAACAGTTGGCGAACATCTTGCGTTTACCGGCGCGGTAAAAGACGATATTCTTGATATCGAAACCCTTGCGGCTCGTCTTGCGGACGTTCTTAACCACGAAGCACATAAACTTCTTTGCGAAAGATATAAACTTACAGATGAGGAAACGGCTGAAATTGAACCGTTTGCGCTTCTTGAACTTATCGGCGCAAAACGCGGAATGAAAATTTCCGGCGGAGAAATCGATACCGAAAGAGCGGCGGCGATGCTTCTTGACGAATTCCGCGGAGGAAAAATCGGACGCATAACTTTGGAGAGACCCAATGAGCTTATATGAATTTGAGCACGCAAAGCGCGCCGAACTCGGAATAAAACATCTTTGCGGAGTTGACGAAGCGGGAAGGGGCCCTCTTGCAGGTCCGGTTTTTGCCGCGGCGGTTATCCTTCCGGAAGATTTTGAGATCGAAGGACTTAACGACAGCAAAAAACTTTCCGAAAAAAAACGCGATTTGCTTTTTGATGAAATAATTGAGCACGCTCTGGCGTATTCAATACAAAGCGTTGACCATAAAACCATAGATGAAATAAACATTCTTGAGGCAACGATGCTCGCAATGAAAACGGCTGTTGAAAATTTGAGCATAAAACCGGAACGTGTTTTTATCGACGGAAACCGCGTTCCGAAGAATATGGAAGTTCCTGCGGAATTTGTTATAAAAGGCGACGCAACTTCCGCAAGTATTGCGGCAGCTTCAATCCTTGCAAAAGTCAGCAGGGACAGATTTATGCTCGAAATGGATGAAAAATATCCGGAATATTGCTTTGCAAAGCATAAAGGATACGGAACAAAGCTCCATTATGAAAAAATAAGGGAGTTCGGTCCAAGCGAGATACATCGTTTGACTTTTCTTAAAAAGATGCACTGAAGGTGATTTTTTGATTACCGAAAAACGCAGGCGCGGAGATATGGGCGAAGATTTTGCCGCGGAATATCTTGCGGGCAAAGGGTATGAAATAATTGAACGAAATTTCAACACCCGCCTCGGCGAAATTGATATTGTTGCAAAAGACGGAAAATACATAGCTTTTATCGAAGTAAAATCCCGCGCGGATGATTGTCTTTATGCTCCAAGGCAGGCGGTGACCCGTTCAAAACAGCAGAAAATCTGTAAAGCGGCAATGCTTTACAAGCTTCAAAAAGGGCTTAACGGTCAGCCGCGGTTCGATGTTTTTGAAATAATCTACGGAAAAAACGACCTTGAAATAAAAAATTTTGCCCATATTAAAAACGCTTTCGGAACGGAGGCTGTTCATGGATTTTTTTGATCTCCATTGTGATACAATAACCACAGCAATGCATCAAAGCGTTGGTCTTGATTGCAATTATCTTGATATTTTATTTCCGAAAAATGAAAAAATAAAGCGGCATTGCCAATGTTTTGCAATTTTTTGCCCGGATGTTATTTCCGGTGAAGACGCTTTTAACTATTACACTATGTCGAAGCATTTTTTCTATGCTCAGCTTGCGGAATTCCCACAGTATTTTGAGCAGGCAAAAGCGGTTTCTGATGTTGACAGAATTACTGAAAAAGGAAAAACTGCGGCAATCCTTACCGTTGAGGGCGGAAGAGTTCTCGGCGGAAAAATCGAACGCCTTGAAAAACTTTATAATGACGGTGTCAGAATGATGACTCTCACCTGGAACGGTGAAAATGAAATCGGAAAAGGTTCAACAGACCAGGATTTTGGTTTAAAACCTTTCGGCATTGAAGTTATAAAAGAAATGGAAAACATAGGAATGGTTATAGATGTTTCCCATCTTTCCGATGCGGGACTTTGTGACGTGCTCAAAAACGTTGACTGCGCCGTTGCCGCAAGCCACAGCAATCTCCGCGAAATCTGCGGACACCGCAGAAACCTTACCGATGAATATTTCAAGGAAATAGTCCGCAGGGAAGGCATTGCCGGAATTAATTTTTATAAAGCTTTTCTTAATAATAATGAGGAAAACGCAAGCCTTTCCGATATTATAAAACATATCGAAAGAATGCTTTTGCTCGGCGGAGAAAATGCCGTCTGTATGGGCAGTGATTATGACGGCTGCGACGTTGTAAACGGTATCAGAAAGATGAAAGATATTCCGAATCTTTATGATTTGGTTGAAACGGAATTCTGCAAAGAGCTTGCCGAAAAAATATTCTGGAAAAACGCATATAACTTTTTTGCAAAAAGGATTTGAGGTGAAAAAGTGAAATTTCAAAGTACAAGAAACAAAAATCTGCGCCTTGATTCGGCGGAAACAATTGTAAAAGGACTTTCGGAAGACGGAGGTCTTTTTGTGCCGGTTGAAATTCCGGTGCTCGAAAAAGGAGAAATCACCGAACTTTCAAAACTTTCATATTGTGAAAGGGCAAAGCGGATTTTTTCAAAATTCATGACGGATTTTTCCGAAGAAGAACTTTTTGAATGTGCAAACGGTGCTTATATCGGAAAATTTGAAAATGATGAACCGACTCCTCTTGTAAAACTTGGCGAAAATGTTTATATGCTCGAACTCTGGCACGGACCAACCTGCGCTTTTAAAGATATGGCACTCCAGATTCTTCCGCGTTTTCTTGTAAAAGCATCTGAAAAAGCCGGCGACGGAAAGAAAATCGTTATCCTTACCGCAACTTCCGGCGACACAGGAAAAGCCGCGCTCGAAGGTTTTTGCAACGTTGAGGGAACAGAAATAATCGTATTTTATCCGGATAACGGTGTTTCAAAGATCCAGCAGCTCCAGATGCAGACACAAAAGGGAGAAAATGTTTCCGTTTGCGGAGTAAAAGGAAATTTTGACGATACCCAGACGGCTGTAAAAAAGATTTTTACTGATGAAAATATCCGTGCAAAACTCGGCGAAAACGGAAAACGTTTTTCAAGCGCAAACTCCATAAACGTGGGAAGACTTCTTCCGCAGATTGTTTATTATATCTCTGCCTATGCGGATCTTGTTGCGGATGGTGAAATTTCCGAAGGAGAAATTGTAAATGTAACGGTTCCCACCGGAAACTTCGGCAACATCCTTGCGGCGTATTATGCAAAACAAATGGGCGTACCTTTCGGAAAGCTTATCTGCGCTTCCAATGCAAATAACGTGCTCACGGATTTTTTGAGCACCGGAGAATATAATGTTAACCGCGATTTTTATATGACAGAATCTCCTTCCATGGACATTCTTGTTTCAAGCAACCTTGAAAGGCTGATTTTTGAACTTTCCGGAAAAGATGACGGTTACGTTCGTGCGGTGATGGAGTCCCTTAATGAGCACGGAAAATATTCTGTTCCGGAAGAGATTCTTTTGAAAATAAAGGAACATTTTGCGGCTGGATTCACCGATGATAAAGGTGCGGAAAACCGCATAAAAATGCTGTTCGAAGAATATTCATATCTTTGTGATACCCATACTGCGGTTGCTGTTGAGGTATATGAAAAATATCAGGCGGAAACCGGCGACAGAACAAAAACGATAATCGCTTCTACTGCAAGTCCGTATAAATTCCCGCGTGCCGTGCTCAAAGCAATTTCCGGTGAGAATGAACCGGATGATTTTGAAGCCGCAAAAAAAATTGAGAAGCTTTCCGGACTTTCAATGCCGAAGCAGCTTTCGGAACTTTCCGAAAAAGAACCGAGATTTACCAATGTCTGCGGAAGGGAAGATATGGCTTCCTTTGTTTTGAGCACCGTCGGAGGTGATGGCTGATGTCCGTGTGGGTAATGGCTGATCTCCATCTTTCTTTTGGAACAGACAAGCCGATGGACAATTTTTTTGGATGGAAAGATTATGTGAAAAAAATCGAAGCCAGCTGGAAAGAACAGATAAAACCGGAGGACACCGTTGTAATTCCGGGGGATTTTTCCTGGGGTCTCGGTTTTGATGAAGCACTTCCGGATTTTAAGTTTGTCGATGCTCTTCCGGGAAGAAAAATTGTTATGAAGGGAAACCACGATTACTGGTGGACAACAAGAGCCAAAGCTGAAAAGTTTTTTAAAGAAAACGGTATAACAACAATCGAAATTCTCCATAATAACTCGGTACTTGCGGAGGGTCTTGCGCTTTGCGGAACCCGCGGGTGGGTTTTTATGCCGAATGAACAGCATGACCTTAAAATTTCAGCAAGAGAAGCAGCAAGACTTAAACTTTCGCTGGAAGATTCAAACCGTTTTCCGGAAGCGGAAAAAGTAGTTTTTCTTCATTATCCGCCGGTTTATGCAAACGAAATGGTGCCCAACATAATTTCTGTTTTGAAAGAATACAACGTGAAAAAAGTGTTTTACGGACATCTTCACGGTGCATCAAGAAGTCTTGCAAATGAAGGCGAATTTATGGGAATGGAGTTTAAACTTATCTCGGCCGACCATCTTGGCTTTAAATTTTGGAAAATTAAATAAAAAATATATAATATTTTTATATAAAATAATTGATTTTATGATAACTATATGATATACTTTAACAGTTACTGAAATTGTATCTATCAGGAGGAAACAACATAATGGAACTTAGACAGATTGAAAAAACCGGCACTAATGAGGTTAAGCTTACCATCGCTGTAACCGCAGAAGAGTTCGGACGTGCTGTTGACGCAGCAATCAGAGAAAAAGGCAAAAACCTTGCGGTAAAAGGCTTCCGCAAAGGTAAAGCACCTAAAGCACTTATCGAAAAAACTTACGGAAGAGAATTCTTCTATCAGGACGCAGTAAACGAAACTTACGGCGTTGCATATGACATGGCAGTAGCAGAAGCAAAGATCACTCCCGTTGACCGCGCAGAGATCGAACTTGTTGAATGCTCTGAAGAAGGTTACACCCTTACCGCAACCGTAACCGTTAAACCCGAAGTTTCCGTAAAAAAATATAAAGGCATCAAAGCTGAAAAAATCGTAACCGAAGTTGCAGATTCCCAGATCGAAGGCGAACTTGCAGTTATGCTTGAAAGAAACGCAAGAATCATCGAAGTTGAAGACAGACCCGCACAGAACGGCGACCAGGCTGAAATCGACTACGAAGGTTTCAAAGACGGCGTTCCTTTCGAAGGCGGCAAAGGCGAAAAATTCCCGCTTGAACTTGGTTCCGGCCAGTTCATCCCCGGTTTCGAAGATCAGGTTTGCGGTCACAACGCAGGCGATGAATTCGAAGTAAACGTTTCCTTCCCGGAAGATTATCCCGCAGAAGAGCTCAAAGGTGCTCCCGTAGTATTCAAATGCAAACTCCACAGTATCAAAACCAAAGAAATGCCTGTTGCAGATGACGAATTTGCAAAAGACGTAAGCGAGTTCGACACCATCGATGAACTCAAAGCTGACATCAAAGCAAAACTTCAGGAAAAAGCAGACGCACAGTCCGAAGCAGAACTTGAAGAAAAACTTGTTGACGCGATCCTTGAAAACATGGAAGCAGAAATTCCCGAATGCATGTATGAAGCAAGAATGGAAGATATCGCTGCTGACTTCGAGAACAGACTTGCAAGAACCGCAGGCCTTACTCTTGATGAATATCTCAAATATACCGGCGCAGACAAAGAAACTTTCTTCGGCGGCTTCAGACCCCAGGCAGAACGCCAGGTAAAAATCCGCCTTGCTCTTGAAGAAATCGCAAAACTCGAAAAAATCGAGATGACCGAAGAAGAAATGAACGAAGAGTTCAAAGTTCTTGCAGAGCGTTATGAAATGAAAGAAGAACAGGTAAGAAAAATCGTTCCCGTTGATGAACTTACCCTTGACCTTTGCGTAGAAAAAGCTATCAAACTTGTTCGCGATTCTGCAAAAGTAACCGAAATTACCGCAGAAGAAGCAGCAGCAAAAGAAGCAGCTCCCAAGAAAAAACGCACTACCAAGAAAAAAACTGAAGAAGAAGCTCCTGCTGTAGAAGGCGAAGAAGCTCCCAAGAAAAAACGCACCACCAAGAAAAAAGCTGAAGAAGCAGAAGCTCCCGCAGCTGAAGGTGAAGAAGCTCCCAAAAAAAGAGCAACCCGCAAAAAGAAAACTGAAGAAATCGATCCTTCTGTTGACTGATTAAGCGGAACAGTTTCCAGAGAAACTGCAATATAATTATCTTTGTATTGGAGGATCTCCGGAATTATATTCCGGAGGTCCTTTATATCAATATTGACAAATTTTGACGGATTTCGTTATTAACCGAAAGGAGTGATACCAGAATGAGTTTGGTACCGATGGTCGTTGAACAGACCAACAGAGGCGAACGTTCCTATGATATCTTTTCCCGCCTCCTTAATGACAGAATTATCATGCTTTGTGATGAAGTAAATGACACAACTGCAAGCCTTGTTGTTGCACAGCTTCTTTATCTTGAAGGACAGGATCCGGATAAGGATATCAGCCTTTACATCAACAGTCCCGGCGGTTCCATCACCGCAGGAATGGCGATTTATGACACCATGAATTACATTAAATGCGATGTTTCCACTATTTGTGTGGGAATGGCCGCTTCTATGGGTGCATTTCTTCTAAGTTCCGGCGCAAAAGGAAAACGATATGCTCTTCCCAACAGCGAAATCATGATCCACCAGCCTCTCGGCGGAATGCAGGGTCAGGCTTCTGATATCAAAATCCATGCCGACCGCATTATTGCAATTAAAGAAAGACTTAACAAAATTCTTTCCGAGCAGACCGGCCAGCCCCTTGAAGTTATCACAAAAGACACAGACAGAGATAATTTTATGACCGCGCAGCAGGCTATGGAATATGGCCTTGTTGACAACGTACTTGACCACAGAGAATAATTCAGCATAATTCGGAGGCTTTAAACTATGGCCAATAAAGATGATCACAAAATGCGCTGTTCGTTCTGCGGAAAACCGCAGGATATGGTTTATAAACTTATAACCGGTCCCGGCGTATGCATTTGTGATGAATGCGTTGAACTTTGCAATTCGATCCTTTATGATGAAGACGATCTTGATCCGATTGAAAAGACCAGACGCAAAAAACAAGAAAAAAATAAACCTGTTATTGACCCCAAGACTCTTCTTAAACCCGCAGAGCTCAAAGCAGTTCTTGATAAATACGTTATCGGACAGGACGAAGCAAAGACGACCCTTTGCGTTGCCGTCTATAATCATTATAAACGTATTTTGAGCAAGCTTGATACCGAAGATGTTGAACTTCAAAAGAGCAACGTGCTTCTTCTTGGACCTACCGGTACAGGTAAGACTCTTCTTGCACAGACTCTTGCAAGAGTTCTCGGGGTTCCGTTTGCAATTGCTGACGCAACCACTATTACTGAAGCAGGTTATGTCGGTGAGGATGCGGAAAACGTTCTTCTTCGTCTTATCCAGGCTGCAGATTTTGATGTTGAAGCCGCACAGCGCGGAATTATCTATGTCGATGAAATCGATAAGATTACCAGAAAATCCGAAAATCCTTCCATAACAAGAGATGTAGGCGGTGAAGGCGTTCAGCAGGCACTTCTGAAAATGCTTGAAGGAACTGTTTCCAACGTTCCACCACAGGGAGGAAGAAAACATCCTCAGCAGGAGTTTATCCAGATAGATACAACCAATATCCTGTTTATCTGCGGCGGTTCATTTGACGGAATCGAACCGATTATCGAAAAACGAATCGCAAGTTCCGCAATGGGCTTTGGCGCAAATGTAATCAGCCAGAAATCCAAGGAAGCAAAAGACCTTCTTAAAAAGGTAACGCCCCATGACCTTGTTAAATTCGGAATTATTCCGGAAATGGTGGGTCGTCTTCCGGTTATCACCGCTCTTGAAAGCCTTGATAAACCCGCATTGGTAAAAATCCTTACCGAGCCGAAAAACAGCCTTGTAAAACAATACCAGAAGCTTTTCAGCCTTGATGGTGTTAACCTTCAGTTTACTGACGGTGCTCTTGAAGCAATTGCACAAAAGGCTATCGACAGAAAAACCGGCGCAAGAGGACTTCGCTCCATTATGGAAGAAACCCTCGGAAAGCTTATGTTTGAGCTTCCTTCCGATGAGACCGCAGAAGCTGTTGTTATCGGAGAAGCATGCGTAACAGAAGGTGCCGCACCCGTTGTTGAGCATAACCCGCTCAAAAAGAACGTTCCGCTTGAAATTGCAGCGAAAACGGAAAAATAATTGTTAAAAGGCGGCAGTCGCTTTTGGGGACTGCCGCTTCCGATATTTTTATACCGGAGGTGAAAATACATGCCCGAAAAGAAACAGCCGGCAGAAATCATTACAATGCCTATGATAGCTATGAGGGGAATCGTTCTTTTTCCGAATATGATTCTCCATTTTGATGTCGGCCGCAAAAAATCCATTGCAGCTCTTGAAGAAGCAATGAAAGGAAACAGAGAAGTTTTTCTTGCTTCCCAGATAAATGTTGAAGAAGACGAGATAAAACTCGATAATGTAAATAAAATCGGTGTTGTTGCCGAAGTTCGCCAGGTTCTTAAAAACAACGGCGGAACAACAAGAATCCTTGTTGAAGGAAAATACCGTGCAAAGCTTGTTGATATAGTTGCGGAAGAACCTTTTCTTGTTGCAGATACTCAGGAATTTCCGCTAAAAAAACTCCGTCCGGAACGTTCGATTCTCTGCGATGCTCTTATGCGCACCGTAAAGGACCTTTTCAATGAATATACTTATCTTGTTCCCAAAATGCCGAAGGAACTTGCAATAAAGGCTTTCGGAATGGATGACCCTGCTCAGTTCGGTGAATTTCTTGCTGGAAATCTGAACATCGATATTGAGGATAAGCAGCGTATTCTGGAAGAATCCAACTATGTAAAACGTCTTGAAATGCTTGCAGGAGTTCTTGAAAACGAAAACAACATCCTCGGCGTTGAAAAAGATATTTACGAAAAGGTGAAGGAACAGATCGACCAGAACCAGCGTGAATATTACCTTCGCGAACAGCTTAAGGCGATTACCGAAGAGCTTGGAGAAGGAGAAAATGTTCAGGACGAAGCAGACGCGTATAAAAAGAAAATCGAAGCTTTGGGCGTTGAAGGTGAAGTTAAGGAAAAACTTCTTGAAGAAGTTGCAAGACTTTATAAAATGCCTTTCAACAGCCAGGAGGCAAGCGTTATCCGCGGATACCTCGATACCTGCATTGCACTTCCCTGGAATGTAAAAACCGAAGAAAAAATCGATATCGCAAAAGCAAAAAAACAGCTTGATAAAAACCACTATGGTCTTGAAAAAGTAAAGGAGCGAATTCTTGAACTTCTTGCCGTAAGAAAACTTCAGCCGGATATCAAAGGCCAGATACTCTGTCTTGTTGGCCCTCCCGGTGTCGGAAAAACCTCAATTGCCAAAGATATCGCCGCGGCAATGGGAAGAAAATATACAAGAATTTCCCTTGGCGGAATGAAGGACGAATCCGATATCCGTGGTCACAGAAAAACTTATATCGGAGCAATGCCCGGACGTATTATGAATGCGGTTAAACTTGCCGGAAGCAAAAACGCCCTTATCCTTCTTGATGAGATCGATAAGATGGGAAGCGATTTCCGCGGTGATCCTGCTTCCGCAATGCTCGAAGTTCTTGACCCGGAACAGAACGTTGCTTTCCGCGACCATTATATAGAGCTTCCGTTCGATCTTTCCGATATTCTTTTCATTACCACCGCAAACGACCCGAGCACAATTCCCGGTCCGCTTTATGACAGAATGGAAATAATCGAACTCGGTTCCTATACAAGGGAAGAAAAGTTCCAGATTGCAAAAAAACACCTTGTTAAAAAGGAAATGAGACGCCACGGTCTTGATTCAAAAACTCTTCGTATTGCAGATGACGCAATTTATGCTATAATTGATTCATATACAAGAGAAGCTGGAGTCCGCAGCCTTGAAAGAACCATAGGAAGCCTTTGCAGAAAGGCCGCAAAGAAAATTGTCGGCGAAGAAGCATCGAAAGTTTTGATAAATGATGCAAACATCACTGATTTTCTCGGAGTCAAAAAATTCCGCCCGGAAACAATTGAAAAGGAAGACGCTGTGGGTCTTGTAAACGGTCTTGCATGGACTTCCGTCGGAGGCGACATGCTCCAGGTGGAAGTTGCAATTCTTGAGGGAAACGGCAAAATCGAGCTTACAGGCAACCTTGGAGACGTTATGAAGGAATCTGCAAGAACTGCCATAAGCTATGTTCGTTCCTGCACCAAAAAATATGGAATAGAAAGTGATTTCTATAAAACAAAGGATATACATATCCATGTTCCCGAAGGTGCAGTTCCGAAAGACGGCCCTTCCGCAGGAGTAACGCTTACAACCGCAATCGTTTCTGCTCTTTCCGGAATTCCGGTAAGAAGAGATGTTGCTATGACCGGCGAAGTAACTCTTCGAGGAAGAGTTCTTCCGATAGGTGGACTCCGCGAAAAGACAATGGCCGCATACAGAGCGGGAGTAAAAACAGTGCTCATTCCGGAGGAAAACCTTCCCGATCTTGAAGAGGTGGATCCGGTTGTTAAAAAATCCATCACTTTTGTTCCGGCAAAAGAAGTGGAAACCGTTCTTGAAACCGCGCTTTCAAGACCTTTGAGCATTGAAAAAGAAAACAGTTTTATCGAAGAAATTTCGATGCTCAACATTGAGCACGAACCTAAAACGATAAATATTCAGTAAGCGGAGGATAATATGAACTATAATCATGCAGTATTTGAAGCCGCTTACGGAACTTCAAAACAGCTTCCGAAAGCAGAAAATGTTGAATTTGCTTTTGCGGGACATTCAAACGTTGGAAAATCTTCGCTGATGAATGCCATTTTCGGAAGAAAAGCCCTTGCAAGGGTTTCGAGTCAGCCGGGAAAAACGGTTACGGTAAACTTCTATGACGTTGACGGCGTAAAATTTGTTGACCTTCCGGGATATGGATATGCAAAAGTTTCTCAAAGCGATAAAAAACGCTGGGCGGATCTTGTAGAAGGCTATCTTATGAGTGACAGAGATATCCGTCTTATAATCCAGCTTGTTGACAGCCGGCATGCTCCGACAAAGGACGACATTCATATGATCGATTTTATGATCGACAATGAAGTGCCTTTTATCATCGCTCTTACAAAATGTGATAAACTTAATAAAACCGAACGCAAAAAAAGGGAAGAGGCATTTCTTACTGAAATTCCTTGCTTTGACCAGATAACTTCTGTCTGGACAAGCACCACCACTTTTGAAGGTATAGCCGATTTGAAGGAAATTTTTGAAGAACTTTCTTCCGATGACTATGAATTTGACAGCGAAGAGGAATTTGAAGAAGAATAAATTAAAAGGCGCTTTCCAAAAAAGGTGAAAAGCGCCTTTTATTATTTTAAATTGTTTTTATGGATATTTCTTTTTTTGATGATAATAAAAAGTTTAATTACCGCGCATGTGCTGTAATAGTAGATAACGAAAGAATTCTTGCGATGAAAGACGGCAATTCTCCATATTATTATCTTCCGGGAGGAAGAGTTAAGATCGGAGAAAGAGCGGAAGATGCGGTTATAAGAGAATGCCGGGAAGAACTTGGGGAAAATCTTGAAATAGCCCGTCCCCTTTGGCTCAATCAGGCTTTTTTTACTGAAGATGTGGAAAAAACGGAATATCATGAGCTTTGCATATATTTTCTTATGGATATATCAAAATCTGATATTCTTCTAAGAGGAAACAGCTTTGTTTTCTATGAAAACCAAAGAAAAAACAGTTTTGAGTGGATTTCTTTTAAAGAGCTTAAGGATAAATATTTTTATCCGAAATTTCTTAAAAAAGATATTTTTGATCTGCCGGAACGTTTTTCTATAAGAACCGAATTTGAATAAGGAGGGGAAGAAATGGCAATAGACATAACTAACCATAAGTGCCCGGCGTGTACAGGACCGCTGCATTTTGTGGGAGAAAGCGGAATGCTCGAATGTGATTACTGCGGAAGCAAATACAGCGTAGAGGAAATCGAAAAACTCTATGCACAAGACGTTGCGGAAGCAGAAGAGGGCTTTGCGGTAAACGAAGAGAAGAAGGAAAAAGAAAAAGCCGAATTTGAAGCCATGGGAATGGAATGGAGCGAAGAGGAAGCAAAGGGCATGAAAACCTATAGCTGTCCTTCCTGCGGCGCGGAATTAATCTGCGATGCAACAACCGCGGCAACAAGCTGCCCCTATTGCGGAAACCCGACGGTTATTCCCGGACAGTTCACCGGCGGACTTAAACCGGACCTTGTAATTCCGTTCAAGCTGAACAAGGACCAGGCGGTTAAAGCACTTGAAAATTACTATAAAGGCAAGATATTCCTTCCGAAGGCATTCAAAGAGCATAATCATATCGAAGAGATAAAAGGCGTATATGTTCCGTTCTGGCTTTGCGACTGCGAAATGGGCGGAAACGCAATGTATAAAGGCGCAAACGTAAGAAGCTGGCGCGAGGGAGATTATGATATCACTGAAACGACCTATTTCAACGTAATGCGCGAAGGAAAACTCGAATTTGAGATGATCCCGGTGGACGCTTCCACAAAGATGCCGGATGCTCACATGGACGCTGTTGAACCCTTCGATTACAGCGAACTGAAGCCTTTTTCCACAGCATATCTTCCTGGATTCCTTGCGGATAAATATGACGTAAGCCAGCAGGCAAGCATGGAAAGGATTGAAGGAAGAGCAAGAAACAGCATCAAATCCGAAATGCGGAACACCGTAAGAGGCTATTCCATGGTAACGACCGAAATGGAAAATTTCGACTTTGAGAACAAAGGCGTAAAATATGCATTGATGCCGGTGTGGATGCTGAGCACGAAATGGAAGGGGCAGAACTTCCTTTTCGCAATGAATGGCCAGACCGGAAAGCTAATCGGCGATTTGCCGGTGGATAAAGGCAAATTCTGGGGACTTTTTGCGGCGATAGCTGCACCCCTTGCGATAATATCCAGTGTAATCTGGATTCTTTTGTGAGAGGGGGCGGATTATGATGACTAAAAAAATAATCTCTATCCTTTTCGCAATAGTCCTTGTGCTTGTAACAGGCGTTACTGCCTTTGCCGAAGAAAGACATGTTTTTGACGAAGCGAGCATTCTTACATACGATGAAATCGAAGAGCTTAACATTAAGGCAAAAGAGATAACCGAAACTTACGGCTGTGAAGTTTATGCAATAACTTTCCCGAGCCTTGACGGAATGGAAGCCTGGGAACTTAATGAACTGCTCTATGCGGAACTCAGGGAATATTACGGAGCAGGAGAGGACGTTATCATGCTTACTCTTGCCATGGAAGAAAGACAGTATGATATTCTTGCCCATGGCTACGGAAACACCGCTTTTACCGATTACGGAAAAGACGTTATGGCGGAAAGATTCCTTGATGATTTTGCCATTGACGACTGGTATTGGGGATTCAGTGATTATCTGAGCACATGCGACGAATTCCTTGAAATGGCCGCAAACGGCGAACCTTTTGACGTCGGTTCGGAAGGAGATTCCTTTGGAGCAAACCTTTTTGGAGTTGTTATAGCAACAATAGTTTCCTGCGCCATAGCACTTGTTGTCTGCCTTATTTTCAGAGCGCAGATGAAAACCGCAAGACTTGCCACGGAGGCACATGATTATCAGAAAGAGCTTAATCTTACAAAGCAATATGACAGATTCAGCCACAGAGATATCCGAAGAGTTTATAATCCTCCGCAGGATAATGACAACAACAGCGGCGGCGGTACAACGATAAATTCCGGTGGTTTTTCACACAAATCCGGAGGATTCTGATAAAACAAAAAAACGGTGCGGAAATCCGCGCCGTTTTTTTCTTATTTCAGTTTTCTGTGTTTTCAATAACTTCTCCGTTATGAAGACGGATTATTCTATCAGCCATTCCGGCAATTTCCATATCGTGAGTGACAAGGAGAATTGTCTGCCTGAACCTTGAGGCAAGTTCCTTAAGATGCTTAAGAACCTGATCTCCGGTTTTTGGGTCAAGGTTTCCGGTAGGTTCGTCCGCAAGGATTATTGCCGGTTTTGAAATAAGCGCTCTTGCGATTGCAACACGCTGCTGTTCTCCGCCGGAAAGCTGGTCCGGATATCTGTTAAGTTTATCTTTTATGCCGATGGCTTCAACAAGTTCATTGAAAAATTCCGGGTCTGCGTCTCGTCCGTCAAGATGAAGCGGCATAAGTATGTTTTCTTTAACGGTGTGTTCTTCAAGAAGGTTGTATGCCTGAAAAACAAAGCCTATTCTTTGGCGGCGGAGTTTGCAGAGTTCGTTGTTGGAAAGATCAAAAAGACTTTTATCTTCGATGAAAAGCTTTCCGCCGGAAGGTCTGTCAAGTCCGCCGAGAATCTGGAGAAGAGTGGATTTTCCGGAACCGCTTCTTCCTATGATGGCATAAAAAAGTCCTTCCTCAACAGAAATATCAAGAGGTTTAAGTGCGTGAACCTCGTTTTCGCTTCCTTCATTATATGTTTTATAAAGCCCTTCGGTTCTTAAAATTTCCATAATGAAACCTCACTTTCTCGTTTTGATATTTTCTATAGGAAGATATTTTTGAATAGAGCGCATCGGCATGATATAAAGCAAAGTTATTATTGCGCCAAGAATTATGCATGCCAGAATATGCAGGAACCAGGGGTATCCCCAAAGAAGGTTTCCGAGAACATCCGCGCTCAATGCGGCATAAACAGCGATTGAAACCCAAAGGACGACGTTTGCAACAACAATGGCTGTTCCGGAAACGGAAAGCCCGATATAAAGCTGGCGTTTGATGAATTGTTTGTTGCTTACACCAAGTGATTGGAGAATTCCTATGCGGTTTCGTTCCTGTTCTATGTCGGAAGTAATAGTGTTTGCAAAAATAATCAAAGCAAGAAGAACAGCTGTGAGTCCGAGCAAACAAACAAGAAGGATGTTGTTTATTGCATCCTGCAGAAGTTTACTGTTGCTTTCGTGATAAAATTCAATGTCCATATATTCACTTCTTGCATAAACAAGAAGAGTTGTATCAACATCATATTTTGAAAGTCCTTCTTTTGCGTTGATATAAAAATCCGTCGTTCCGTAACCGCTTGAAACATACATTATTTTGAAAGAACGGATCTCGTTGGAAGAACGGGTCCTCATGGAGTTAGGCAGAATGTGACCGGCAAATTTGGAAGAACATACTATCTGATATCCTTCACCGGAACCGCTTATGGGCCAAACACCCTCGTCAGGGAAATAATAGATTATTGCGCCGACCTTCGCAGTATCGGTAACTATTTTATAATCGTATTTTATTCCGCCGACATAACGTGTCTGTGCTCCTACTGTAATTCTATCTCCGACGGAGAGTCCGCCGTCTTTTTTATAGATATGTTTATATTCTTCATAGAAAGTGGTATCTATTCCGGATGAGGAAACTCTTTCCCAGCCAAATCCTTCGGCAGATTCTTCGCCTTTTCCGTTATCTTTATAAAGCGGAATAAAGACAAGAACTTCATCGCCGGATTCAAAAGCTGCTTTGTCAAGACTTCCGACAGTTGCTGCAGCATTGAATTTCTCAAAGAATTCGCTTTCGGAAGAAATTGCATAAAGTTCAATGGGATAACCTTCAAAATCCGGTGCGCCAAAGCTGTCGGTAATAACTTTCAGTTCGTTTCCGAAAGCTCTGTCAAGAAGAAAACTGTCTACTGAATCGGTGCTGAGGACAGCATCGGAAACGGTTCGCTGAACTTCAATACTTTCACAAACTCCGAGAGCTTCAAGTTCTTCAAGATATTCTGGAAGTTGTCTGTCAGAAGCGGAATAGGGAAGCTGGAGGAAATAATCGGGACGGCTGTCACGCTGTACAGTTTCTCTGTAAGGTGTCATAAAACGGAAACCGATGAAGATGCATAAAGTTGTTATAAGCATCATAAAAACGCAAAGAGCGGCATTTCCGAGAGTCCTGTTGCGGTTTGCCATAAGGCCTCTTACAGTAACATTGAAAAAAGTTTGTCTAGTTTCTTTTTTAGGCGGAGTAAGAGGTTTTTTGCGCGAGGTTCTTCCGGTAAGAGGAACTCCGATGGCCATAATGCTCGGAATCATCATTCCGATAAAAAGCGCTGCGGTTCCTGCAAGGATCGCAAGAACGAGAATGAGCGGGTCTATGGTATAAAGAATATCTCTGTTCTGAATTTTTTCAAGAACAAAAGTTGTGACATATGCACCGCCGAGACCGAATAAGGTTCCTATTGGAAGAGTGGACACCCAAAAATAGAAAAATTCCCAAAGAAGCATCCTGGCTATCTGGCTGCTTTCTGCGCCGATGGATTTCATCAGTACGATCCTGCGAAGCCTTTTGCGCATCTGAGTAAAGAAAATTTGGAAAACAGCACAGACCGTTGTTACAAAAAGGATTATTGTAACAAGGGTAAGGGTTTGTCCGTTTCCTTCGGAAGAAGAAGGGTATGCAAACCTGTTGAAACGAAGTTCCGTAAGATCATGAGGATTTTCAAGAAGTTCTTTTGTAATATGACTGTTTTCATCTTTGATAACGCCGTTTATAATAACACGGCAATTTTCCAAAAGATCCTTTGGCGAAGAACTTTCGGAAGAAAGAAAAATCAGATTGTTATAATTTCTGAAATCAAAATTATAGTATTTTTCGATAGCCTTTTTTTGTGCGCCGATATAAACATTGTAATTTTCTTCGGTTATAAATCCGCTTGGAAGGGGAAGCATTCCGGTGTCCCATCTGTCGGAAAAAGTATCCACAACGCCGCAGACGGTGTATGTATAAGGAATGTGAATGATGATATCTCTTTTGTTAACAGTGGTGCGGATATTGAGATTTTCATAACCGATAAGGTCGGCGGTGGGTCCGAAATAAAAAGCCTTTTCTTCCTCGGTCATGTGTTTTGCCATATATTCCGTAATGTTTGTGCCGGTATCGGAAAAGCTGTTTACAAACATGGAATATGTTTTGATAAACTGTTCCTCGGTCATTTCGTCAAATGGAATTATCTGTCCTTCGGGATGTTCATCATCTGCAAGGACCATTGCGATAAAGCTTCCTTCGCGCTGAGAAGGATAGAAAGAGAAGAATTCTTCATATATTTTTTTGTTGAAATTCAAAATCAGGGGATTATAATCTTTCCAGGCTTTACGCTGATAAATGTCTTTTCCCTCGTTCATAATATCTTCTCTTGAAAGATCGATTATTTCATCGAGCCTTGCGAGATATTCATCGGTTGCGGGAATATTTACCTGGGAAACAACGGTAAAAGTATCTCCGAGTTTTAAATTAAGGGAGGAAAGACGCGCATATTCAAGAGCGATTTCGTTTTTGGCTTCGGGCCATTTTCCTTCTTTAAGAGTAAGATACCCGGTATTGATAAATTCTTCGGAATATGGGGTAAGGTAATATTCGTTATCACCGGAAAAATAATCTATTCCGGAAACTGAAACCATCGGAAGAATAATGGATCTATCCGAAACATTTCTAAGTTCGGAAATAAGTTTTTCGGTAAGAACAATGGAAGAATCGTCATCGCTGTAATCGACTCCGGTAAGTTCGGTATCGGACGCCATTACCTGCCAGCTTCCGTAGGTTGAATTTCGCTGGATTTCATCGGTTTTCTGGAGAGAAGTTATGAGAGTTGTTGAAAGAACAAGAAAAAGAAAAGCAAGAGCAACAACGCTCCAAAGTAAAACTGTATTGCGTTTTTGACCAAAAAGTCCGCGAAGTGCAATTTTACGCATATATCAAGCCTCTTTTCAAAAATTTTAAACCAAAACGTATTTTATCATATTTCACCTTATAATACAACTTAATATATAATTAAATAAGTAAACCCAAAGCAGAAAAGATTATTAAAATTATTAAGTTTTGTTTAATCTTTAAGTTGATTTATTGAAAAGTATTTACTATGCGGATATAATCAAATCATAATTGAAAATGGAGGTTTTGAATTGGAAAAAAGTAAAAAATGGGTAAACATAGTTTGCAGGATAATTCTTACGGCAGTGATTTTACCGCTTGTGTTTTTTGCCTCTCTTTTTATCGGACTTATAGTTTATGATGAATTCATTGCTTACGCTTTGATAGCCGTTCTGGCGGCGTTTTTTGTCCCGATGATATGGTTCAAAAACAAGAAAAAAGTGCTTGTTTGCTGGGGGATTTTCTTTGCAGTAACTGCAGTCATCTGCGGAGTGAAATATGGAATCGAAGCTTATGACAAAAGCATAACCATAAATCCGACTCCCAATATAGCGGTTAATGAATATCTTCCTTTTGAAGAAGATTCAAAAATAGTAACACTTGATCATGAAGCAAGCCTTGAGCTTTCCGGAAATCTTCCGAGGATTGACGGAGCGGCGGCTGTTTTTCCGGTTTATTCCGCTTTTGTAAATGCGGTTTATCCGGAAACCACAAAACTCTGGGACGGAGTTTTTGAATATAATAACACCGTCGGCGGATATAAATTACTTGGTGAAAAACAAACGGATATTTTCTTCGGCGGATATCCTTCGGAAGAACAGATTGAAGAAGCAAAATATCACGGAACTGAATTTGTTTATACTCCCATAGCGCAGGAAGCTTTTGTTTTCTTTGTCCATAAAGATAACCCGATAGATAATCTTACTTCTGAACAGGTCAGGGCAATTTATGCCGGAGAAATAACAAATTGGAGCGAAGTCGGCGGCAAAAACGAAAAAATTGCCGCTTATCAGCGCAACGAAGGAAGCGGAAGCCAAAGTATGCTGAAACGCTTTATGGGTGATAGGGAAATTATGGAAGCGCCTACAGAAATGGTAAATGATTTGATGTCCGGAATTATTGAAAAAGTTTCCGATTACAGAAGCAAATCCAATTCCATAGGTTTTTCTTTCAGATATTATGTTGAGGGTATAATTCAGAATCCGGATATAAAACTTCTGAGCATAGATGGGGTTGCTCCAACTGTTGAAAACATAAAGAACGGAACATATCCCATAACAGGACCTCTTTATGCAGTAACCTGGGAAGGAAACAACAACGAAAACGTTGAAAAACTTCTTGAATGGATTCTTTCCGAAGAGGGACAGGAGATAATTGAAAAAACGGGATACGTTGGAATAAGCTGAAAAAAAGAGCGAAAAGCTTTTGCTTTTCGCTCATTTTATTTTAACAAACCATTTTTTATGCGGGAAAATCTTATGCAGAAATTTGAGCACAGGGAATATTTTTTGCTCTTTGATTTTGATGCTCAGCAGCCCGATTTGCAGAACGAAACGGTGCTCAAAGGATTTCATAGCTTTCAAGAATATTTCGGAGCGTTTCTTTTTTATCAAAATCCATTTCACAAAGAGGAAGCCGCAGAGGGCCGAATTCTTTTCCGAGCATATTGAGAGCTTCTTTGACGGGAATGGGATTTACGTCCGAAAAAAGCGCATCAATAAGCGGAATAAGCGCAATTTGTTTTCTTGAGGCTTCGACATATTTTCCTTCAAAATAGAGGGAACAAAGTTCATGCATTTCTTTCGGAATAATATTCGCCGCAACGGAAATAACGCCTTTTGCACCGATGCTCAAAAGCGGAAGAGTCAGTTCGTCGTTTCCGGAATATACATCGATTTTATCGCCGCAAAGAGATATAATGCGTTCCGCTTTTGCAGCGTTTCCGGAAGCTTCTTTAACAGCGCAGATAAACGGATTTTCGGAAAGTTTTATATATGTTTCAGATTTAATATCAACTCCAGTTCTTGAAGGAACATTATAAACAATAGTCGGAAGCTGACACCATTTTGTAATGAAATTATAATGCTCAACCAGGCCGTTTTCGTTTGCTTTATTATAATAGGGTGTGACGGAAAGAACGGCGTCCGCACCTGCATTTCTTGCGTTCAGGGCAAGTTTTGCGGCATGGTGGGTGTTGTTGCTTCCGGCGCCGGCAATAAGCGGTACACGATGTTTTATAACGTCTTTTGCGCAGCAGATGATATTATATTGTTCCTCTTCGGATAGGGTTGCGGATTCACCGGTGGTTCCGTTGACTATAATTGCATCAACGCCTTTTTGAATAAGTTCATCGATAAAATCGGCATATTTTTTTAAATCAACGGTTCCATCCGGACGCATTGGAGTAACAGTTGCAACTCCACAGCCGGTAAAAATTGTATTTTTCATAATAAAAAACCTCCGCAAATATGGATACACCAATTTATGCGGAGGTTTATTTTATTATGATATTCAGTCAAAATAGCCTTTTGCGGCATAAAGTTCCGCCATAAGAACGTTTCCGCCTGCGGCACCTCGGAGAGTGTTATGAGAAAGACTTACAAATTTATAGTCATATTGGCTGTCGGGACGAAGGCGACCAATTGAAACCCCCATTCCTTTTTCAAGGTTACGGTCGAGTTTTGCCTGCGGCCTGTCGGGCTCTTCAAAATAGGTCAGGAAATGTTCCGGAGCGGAAGGTAAACCGAGAAGCTGAGGTTCACCTTTATATTCTGACCAGCATTTTTTAATTTCTTCAACGGAAGGTTTGTTTTCAAAACTTACGAAAACCGCGGCAGTGTGTCCGTCGGAAACAGGGACGCGAAGGCATTGGGTGGTAATGGCGGGGGAAACGGCGTTGATTATTTCGCCGTTTTTAACTTTACCCCAGATTTTAAGCGGTTCTTTTTCACTTTTTTCTTCTTCGCCGCCGATATACGGAATAAGGTTATCGACCATTTCGGGCCAGCGATCAAAGTTTTTTCCTGCACCGGAAATCGCCTGATATGTGCAGGCAAGAACTTTTGTAATTCCGAATTTCATAAGAGGATGGAGCGCGGGAACGTAACTTTGGATAGAGCAGTTGGATTTGGCAGAAATGAATCCGCGTTTTGTTCCAAGGCGTTTTTTCTGCGCCGCAACAGCTTCGATATGTTCCGGGTTGATTTCGGGAATTATCATAGGAACATCGGATACTCCGCGGTTTGCGCTGTTGTTGGACATTACCGGACATTCAAGCTTTGCATATTTTTCTTCAAGGGCCTTTGTTGCGGCTTTATCCATATTTACCGCGCAGAAAACAAAATCAACAACAGAAGCGATTCCTTCCGCGTCTTTTTCTGCATCGAGAACGACCATTTCCCTTATGTTTTCGGGAATTTCGGTTTCCATTGCCCAACGGCCGGAAACGGCATTTTCATAGGTTTTTCCGGCGCTTTTTCCGGAAGCGGCAAGAACTTCTATATGAAACCATGGGTGGTTTGAAAGCAGCGTTACAAGGCGCTGGCCAACCATTCCGGTGGCACCAATGATGCCTACTTTATAATTTTTCATGAACGTGGCCTCCTTATGATAAAATTACTTGCAATAAAAGTTTTATTGCAATATAATATATAAGTTAATTATATGTTACTGATTTTATCATTACATATTTTTTCTGTCAATATTTTTATTAATTTTTGGATAAACGGTGATTTGATGAAAACAAGCGATTTTTATTTTGATCTTCCGGAGGAGCTTATTGCGCAGCACCCGGCGGATAAACGTGACCATTCCCGCCTTATGCATCTCAACAGAGAAACGGGAGAGGTTGAACACAAACATTTTTATGAAATAATCGATCTTCTTGAACCTGGTGATCTTCTTGTTCTTAATAATTCAAGAGTTATTCCCGCAAGACTTATCGGCGAAAGGGAAGACACCCATTCTCCGATCGAATTTCTTCTTCTTAAACAAAAAGACCTTGACGTCTGGGAAATCCTTGTTCGTCCCGGAAAACACGCAAAAGTCGGAAAACGTTTTGTTTTCGGCGGAGGACTCCTTAAAGCAGAAGTTATCGATATTGTTGAAGACGGCAACCGAATTGTAAAATTTGAACATGAAGGCAACATCTATAACGTTCTCGATGAAATTGGCCAAATGCCCCTTCCGCCTTATATAACCGAAAAACTTGCGGATAAAGAACGTTATCAGACAGTTTATTCCGATCCTATCGGTTCTGCGGCTGCTCCTACTGCCGGACTTCATTTTACCGAAGAACTTCTTGACAAAATCAGAGAAAAAGGCATTAAAACCGCTTTTGTAACTCTGCATGTTGGTCTCGGAACTTTCCGCCCGGTAAAAGTTGAAGATTTTGAACACCATATTATGCATACGGAACATTATATGCTTCCGGAAGAAACCGCAAGGCTTATAAACGAAACGAAAGCTGCAGGTCACCGCGTCATTGCGGTCGGAACAACTTCCTGCCGTACTCTTGAATCCGTTGCGGCAAAATACGGTGAAATCAAAGCCGATGACGATGATACCAGCATTTTTATCTATCCGGGATTCAAATTCAAGGTTCTTGACGGACTTATCACGAACTTCCATCTTCCGGAAAGTACTCTTATAATGCTTGTTTCAGCCTTTGCCGGTTATGAAAACGTAATGAACGCTTATCAGCAGGCAATTGATGAAAGATACAGATTCTTTTCTTTCGGCGATTCAATGGCCATTATATAATAGATTAAAAAAGCGACCGCATTGCGGTCGCTTTTTTTAGCATTGATTGTCAGTTTCCGGATATTTTTCTAACAGCTTGATTTTTAGGTTTTATCCCTGAACGTCTTTTGCGACGTTTCTGAATTTATCTTTGGGCATTTTGCAAAGAGGGCAGCGGAAATCTTCGGGAAGATCTTCAAATTTGGTGCCGGGTGCGATTCCTTTTTCGGGAATTCCTTTTTCTTCGTCATAGGTGTAGCCACAAATCATGCAGGTATATTTCATAGAATTAATCTCCTTTAAATTTAAATAATTATCAAATCATTTCTTTGATTTGTCTGTATTATATACTATTTTATTCCGTTTTT
>JAZQBJ010000062.1:0-2108 GCA_045545715.1 Oscillospiraceae bacterium | reverse complement strand
GGATTGAAAAAAAATGAAAAAATAAAACTTTCAAAAGGAAAATCTAAAGCATTTGTTTTTGCGAATCTTACAAGGGAAAATGTTTTTCCATGCGCAAAAAAACTTGTTGAAATTCTTTTGAAAAACAAAATAGAAACCTTTATGGTTCCGAAAGCAAACGAATTCATATCCGTTCCCGGAATTAAATTTTCCGAACCGGAAAAAGCTCTTTCCGATGTTGACATTGTTTTTATTGTCGGCGGCGACGGAACAATTCTCCGCGCGGCAAAATTTGCGATAAAATACGATAAACCTATAATCGGAATCAACGCCGGAAGACTCGGTTTCCTTTCTGATATTGAATCAGAAAGTCTTTCTGAAATTGAAAAGCTTTTCAAAACCGGATGCCCGGTCGAAAAAAGAACTGTTCTTGAAATTGAAAACGGAGAGAACAAAACTCTTGCAATAAACGACGTTTTTGTAAGCAAATCCGTTCCCGGAAAAATCGCCGAACTTTTTGTTGAATGTAACGGGCATGAGGTTTGCCGCTACAGAGCGGACGGAATCGTTCTTTCAACTCCGGACGGTTCAACTGCTTATTCAATGTCCGCCGGAGGACCGGTGCTTGACACAAACCTCAACGCCATTATAATGACTCCGGTTTGTCCGCATTCTCTCATTTCCTGTTCAGTTGTATTTTCTCCGGAAAAAATTATAACAGTCGGATCTTCTTTGATCTGCGGAGAAAAAGAACTCGATGTCGTCGTTGACGGCGAAAGAATTTTTGCTCTTAAAAAAGATGAAAAACTTACCGTAAAATGCTCCGAAAAATCTGTAAGGTTTGTCAACTTGTCAGGACGAGGTTTTTACGAAATTCTTAATCAAAAAATTATAGGAAGAAGATAAAAAGGGGATTTAATCATGAAAACAAAACGCCATTCCAAAATTCTCGAATTGATTTCCGAAAAAGACATCGCAACTCAGGAAGATCTTCTTGTTTATCTTCGCGAGAGTGGTTTTGATGTAACTCAGGCCACTGTTTCCCGTGATATCAAAGAACTTCGCCTTGTCAAAACAATGATAAGCGATGGAAAATACCGTTATTCTCCGGCATCTTCTGATACAGGTGCCGATGTAAGTACAAAATATGCCGTCTTTAATCAATCCGCAAAAAGCGTCGATTATGCAAACAATATGATTGTAATTAAGTGCTACACCGGTATGGCAAATGCAGCCTGTGCCGTTCTTGATGCAATGAACCACGAAGGTGTTGTTGGAACTCTTGCCGGTGATGACACCATTTTTGTACTTATGCGTGATGAAAAAATGGCAGTTGCACTTGTTGAAAACATAAAAAAACTTATAGGCTGATATTATTTTCGTTGAAAGGAGGGAAACTGCCCGGTGCTTTCCCAGCTTTTTATTAAAAATGTCGCGGTTATCGAAAGCGCTTCGATAGATTTCGAAAACGGATTCAACGTTTTCACCGGTGAGACCGGTGCAGGTAAATCAATCCTTATCGACTCTATAAACGCCGTCCTCGGAGGAAGAACAAGCCGCGATCTTGTCCGTACCGGAGAGGGTAAAGCTGTTGTTTCTGCAGTTTTTACTGATATTTCTGAAAAAGCAAAGGCTGTTCTCGAAGAACTTGGTTATGAATCCGACGAAGAACTTATGGTTTCCAGGGAAATTTCTGCGGAAGGAAAGAGCATTTGCAAAGTCAATATGCGTCCTGCAACTGCCGGTGTTCTCAAACAGCTTTCTTCCGTGCTCATTGATGTTCATGGTCAGCATGACAGCGCTGTTCTTCAAAATCCCGAACTTCATATCGGTTATATAGATTCTTTTGGAAACACAGAAAATGAAATTTCAGAATACAGAGAATCTTATAAACGTCTCAGATCCATTGAGCGTGAAATTAAAAAGATTATTAACGATGATTCCGACAAAACCGCCAGAATCGACATGCTCAAATTTCAGATCGGTGAAATCGAAGCCGCGGCAATTGAAGAAGGCGAGGAAGAAGAGCTTCTTGCTCTCAGCAAACGCATAAAGAGCGCTGAAAACATAATGGAGCTTATTTCCGAAACCGTTTCTGCTCTTGACGGAAACGAAGTCGGAGGCCAAGC
>JAZQBJ010000061.1:0-2508 GCA_045545715.1 Oscillospiraceae bacterium | reverse complement strand
TTTATTCCCCCGAAACGATTATTTCAGGTTCAATACCTGTTTTTTTATAGAGTGCCTGTTTCAATGCCTCAATATCCGGTTTTTCATTAAAAACCAAGGTGAATTTAGTAATATCTATGCTCCCATCTTCGGAAATATTAATTTTTATCAAAATATCTTCCGCTTTTATTTCTTCCTGTTCAAAATATTCGGTTACCGCATTTTTCAGCCGGGTTTCCATATAGTTTGCAGAATTATTCAAAAATTCATTTTCCGAATAATTATAATCCGCAACGTTTTCATATGAAAAGCTATATTCGGGAAGATCAATATCTGATAAAGGAGAGATAATAGTACAAATAAAGAAAACACAAAGAATGGTTTTGAACGTTGCTTTGGCCCCTTTATCGGGCATTATCAGATTTAAAATGCCGGTTATTATTGCGCTGCAGCAGACCGAAAAGGCCCAGTCTTTTATAAATTCCAAATTCACCTACCTCCGATTAAAAGCATTATCGAAACAGAAATAACAAACATCAAGGCTGTTACGGTGACAAGAGCCATTATTATTCCGATTACGGCAGAGGCAGATGAAATAAGATCCGAAAGAATTTTATTTCCGAAAATTCCACCCACTATTGATGCGGAAGAAAGGCTTGTTTTCCAAAGGAACAAACTTATTATGGAAGGAAGAAAAATTGCAAGAATTACAGCAACGGCATAAATTCCAAGGACATTTTTTGTCATATTAAGACAGCTTTTTACTGTGGAAAATGCATCTGAAACTGTTCCTCCGACAATCGGAACAGCACTTCCGATAATAAGTTTTGCTGTTTTTGAAAAACTGTTGTCTGCAGAAGAAGATATAATGGTTCCCAGTCCCATTATTCCGGAAAAAACAGTCATGGAAAAAGTAAGGATCCATATAGCAAAATTCTTAAATGATTTTGCTATTTCTCCGATGTTTACTTCGGAAACTGAACCCGCAATGCTCATTGCAAGAAAAATACTTATGATCGGAGCTATTATTTCACCGGAAATACGCGATACGACTGTTGCTGTTCCCAGCATCAGGGAGTTAAAAGCGGTTGCGGTTGTGATATATCCGGAAGCAATTATTGCGGAAGAATAAACAGGTATAAAAGCAAGCATGAATTCAGAACACTGTCCGATTATTTCAACAGAAGAAATGATGATATCTTTCGCCGGGATAAGAAAAACCGACGATGCCGTAAGCGAAGCGATAAGATTTGCAGCCTTTCCTGTTCCTGAAAAATTTTCGCTTAAACTGTTGATTACGGAACAAATTATTGCCGATGCAGTTATTGCAATAAAGGCAGTAAAAGGTTCCTTGATTTTTGAAACCAGACCGGCTAAAAGAATATTGATAAATTCTTTTATTGAAAGTGACGACAATGTTTCATAATCCAAATTTTCAATGCCGGCATCTTCAAGGATCTCTTTGGCAAAATCCGGAATTTTATCCATAAAGTCGCTTTTTTGAATGATATCCAGCTGTTCTTCAAAAATCGGGTGATCATAATATGATCCGGATAAAAAAAGAGAAAGAATTATTATAGATATGATTATTTTTGTTTTCATAATTCGATCAAAGATTTTATGATAATGATTATTTCACTAAAAAGCGGAACTGAAATATAAAGCATTGCCGCTTTTCCTGCAAAATCTATTTTTGACGATATAGAACCTTGTCCGCAATCCGAACAGGCTTCCGAAGCTATTTTTGAAACGATTCCTATTCCAAGACATCGAAAAAGGATTTCATATTTCTCATATTCTATTCCCGAAAGGGAAATCAGTTCTTTTAAAAAATCAAAAGTACCGGAAAGCGATGCTATTATGTAAAAAAATAAAACTGTTCCGGAGATAAGCGACGCAGCAAAAGCAAACTCGGGCTTATATTGTTTTAAAATGATAATCAATGCGGAAGCGATTATTCCGATTCCGGCAACGGTAAGTATTTCATTCATATCCCAAAAACAGATTTTACTGTATCAAAAAGGTTACTTATTTCACCGATGAGCATCATGAGCACCACGATCAGACCTGCAAGAGTTGTCATCATGGCCTGTTCTTCCCTTCCGGATCTGATGAGCACCTGGTTGAGCACGGCTACGATAATCCCCACTGCTGCAATTTTAAAAATCATATCAACTTCCAAAATTTTTTCCTCCTTATAAAAAAATTATTGCTGCGAAAACGCCCAAAAGAATTCCCGATGTTTTTGATAATTTGGCTTTTGATAAAATATTTTCTTCAGATTTTTCATATAAATTTCTGAGCCTGTTCCGACATAATTCGATTTCTTTCTCCTGCTCGGAAGCGGAATATCTCCCCAATACGGAAAAAGCTTCTTTTAAAATAATGTTTGCGGATTTATTTCGGCAAAATAATGAATTTTCTGAATCAGCTACTAAATTATCAAAACTTTCAGGGTTTATAACTGATATAAACTTTTTCGTTTTTTCATCGGAAGATCTTGAAATTTCTTCAAAAATTTCATTGATT
>JAZQBJ010000060.1:0-1513 GCA_045545715.1 Oscillospiraceae bacterium | reverse complement strand
CAGATTGCTGAAACGGCAAGCGGTGCAAATTTACCGGTTTTCTTTCCGGAAAAGAAAACGCATAACGCCGTCGCAAGACCGATTATGAGTCCAAAGGCGGGGTTTGTTCCAATAGAAAACGCCTTTATGAGCATCGCAGATAAACCGCCTACGGCGGCAAAAACCGCAAGAGCTTCCGGCAAAAGTTCCGCAACGCTTTTTTCTTTTTGCAGAATATTTATTTTTATCGAACTTTCTTTTTTCATATCAAAGCTCCATAAATTCAAGATCTTCAGCATAGCTTTCCGCACCGAAAGGAATTATATTTGCTCCGGCGGCGGATTTACCGCAGATAAGAAGGCTTGCGCCTTCATTCGCCAAAAGATTTTCCGGCGGCTCTTTTGCTACGCAGATGATTTTTCCGAAATGTTCAAAAATGCCTTCAAAATCATCTTCCGGTTTTTCTCCGGCAAACTTTATCATCTTCGGAATCGCTTCAAGAAGGTCTTCCTCGGTTTTTATTTCCGCCGTTTCAATGCGGTCGCGGCTGTTCCAGCCCAGCAAAAATTCATATCCGCTTCTAAGAAGGCTTTGGGCAACGGAACAGCTCACCTCCGCCATGGAATCCGTTTCTTTGGGATTTGCAGGAGCGGTTTTATCCCAGAAAAGAAGAATATTTTTTGCAATGGGAAGGCTCGGGTCCCGGACTATGGTTCTGTCAAGCTTTTCCGAAAGTTTCCAGTGAATCTGCTTAATGCTGTCGCCTGGGGCATATTCCCGAATTTGGAAGGTTTCGGAACAATCGTTTCCTTTCTTATCCGGGGCGTAGCTTTCGCTGTCTTCCGGAACCGGAAGGACCTTTCCGAAAACGATTACCGGCGCAAAAGTTTCCGGCAGAACTGTGGTTTTACCTTTTGCGGAGCTGAAATTTTTAACCGCAACCGGCAGAAAACCAAAAACATCAGTAAGATAAATCCGTTCAACTTTTGCGGTCAGGTATCCGCAAAATTCAGAAGAAAGTGTAAATTCCGCTTCGGTTTTGCTTTTCGGCATGGCGGAAAGGCGGATATTTACTGTATTTTTCTCTCCGGTAAGGTTGTTTTTGATAAGAACTTCGCAATGCGCTTTAAAAACCGGAAAAGCGGAACCGTTTTCAAAAATGATTTTCCCCGCAAATTCTTTGCCTTTTTCCGCGGTGGGCGGCAAAACCGCCTTTGCGGAAATTTTGTTTTTTACCGCAAAGGTAGTTCCGAAACTTGCCGCCGCAAGAAAAAGAAAAACGAGGAACGCAAAAAGCGCAAAGGCGGAATTCTGCAAAACAAAAACCCCGAGGAGCAGAATTTCAAAAACCGCAAATAGAACAGCGGATTTTATAATTTCCTTTTTCATTTTATTTTAAACTCCGTGATTTCCGGCTTGGTTACCTTTTTGGTTATTTCGGAAAGAATCTCTTCCGCGGAAAGTTCGTGAAGTCTTGCCTTTGCTTCAAGAAGAATTCTGTGTGCGCAGACGTCACAAGTCGGATCGTAGCCAT
>JAZQBJ010000059.1:0-4670 GCA_045545715.1 Oscillospiraceae bacterium | reverse complement strand
TAAATATATTGATAAAATGAATACGGATTTTTCCGAAGAACACGATAGGGCAGAAGAGGAAATTTCTTCTCTTAAAAACGAACTCGGCGAAAAGGATATAAAACTTTCAAAAACCGAAAACAGCCTTGATGAACTCCAGGCAAAATATGACGAAATAATGGAAGCTTATGAGGAACTTCGCCAGCATTATCTCATGCTCAAGGAGCACAGCGATAATATCGAAGCCGAAAACGAAAAACTTTCCGCAAGACTTGAAAATTCCGAAAAAGAGCTTGCTATAGAAAAAGAACTCAATTCCCAGCTTCGTGATAAAATCGAGGAAGAATCCGGAAAAGCAGAGATTTTTATTCTTAAAGAACGAAAACTCAACGCTGCAATCGACGATGCGGAAGAGTCCGCAAAGCACATGCTCGCCTATGCAAAAGTCGGTGCTCAAAATATGATAACAGATGCTCAGGAAGCGGCAAAAGATATCAATAATGAGATCGAAGGCTTTAAAGCCGAGCTCGAAAAAACAAAATCCTTTATGGAAGATTCTCTTGCGGTGCTCATCCAGCGCCTTGATTATATCGGAAAATCCGCCGAGGAAGCCAAAATTCCTTCGGACGAAAAAACCGATAAAGCAAAAGACATTCAGATGAGATATGATGCCCTTGTTTCCGAAACGGAAATGAAAACCGCCGCACTTAAGGAACGCTTTTTTCGCTGAGCCGCAAAAACCGGTAATAATCGCGACGGAAAAACAAAAAAGCGGCGAACAAAAAAGCCCTTTGCCGAAACAGACGCAAATCATAAAACGCCCGGTAACGGCGATTCGCAAAAAGCCGAAGCGCCAGACTTTTGCCGAAGGGGTAAAGAGCCTTTTAAAAGCGATAAAAAATATGTTATAAACCTTTCTGACCGGAAAATTTCCGGTCAGAATTTTTAAACAGTGAGGAGAAAATCTGTGGAAAAACTTAAAATATCCTGTCCCTGCCTTCTGGGACTTGAAAGCGTGCTCGCCGGCGAAATGAAACGTATGGGCGCACAGAATATAACCGCCGAGGACGGAAGAGTTTCTTTCGAAGGAACTTTTGAAGATGCCGCCGCGGCAAACCTTCGCCTTCGAACTGCCGAAAGGGTTCAGATAGTTGTTGCCGAATTTGAGGCAAGAAGCTATGAGGAACTTTTCCAGGGAACTCTTGCGGCGCCCTGGGAAGAATTTATCGGAAGAAAAGACGCTTTTCCGGTAAAAGGAAGAACTGTCCGAAGCCAGCTTTACAGCATGTCAGACTGCCAGTCCATCATCAAAAAAGCGATCTGCAAACATCTTGAAGGCGTTTATCACCAGAGCTGGTTTGATGAAACCGGAGCAACAATCCAGATCCAGTTTATGATTCTTAAAGATAAGGTCCGCCTTATGCTCGATACTTCCGGCACCGGACTTCATAAACGCGGTTACAGAAAAAATTCCGTTGATGCTCCTATTAAGGAAACCATTGCCGCCGGAATTGTTGACCTTGCAAGGATCTATCCGGACAGCGTTGTCTGCGACCCGATGTGCGGTTCCGGAACTTTGCTTATCGAAGCCGCGATGAAAGCTCTCAACATCGCTCCGGGACTTAACCGCCATTTTGCCGCGGAACAATGGGGCTGCTGGCCTTCTGAAACATGGCAGCATCAGCGCAGCGCCTGCCTTGATGAAATTCGCCACGACACAACTTTTGTCGGTTACGGTTCCGACATCGATCCGGAAGCGGTCCGCCTTTCGATTGAAAACGCGAATAATGCCGGAGTCGGTTCAAAACTCCATTTTGAACAGCGCAACATGAAGGATTTTGTTTTCCCGGAAGCGGAGAAAAAGCTCATAGTCCTCTGCAATCCGCCCTATGGCGAAAGACTTCTTGATATCAAAGAAGCGGAAGAACTCTATCGCTCCCTCGGAAGAGTTCTTACAATGGAAGAGGGAAGAAGCTTCAATATCATCTCTCCCCACGATGAATTCGAAAGCCTTTTCGGAAGAAAAGCCGACAAACGCAGAAAACTTTATAACGGCATGATAAAATGCCAGCTGTATATGTATTACAAATGATGAAAAACGAAAGTAAAACTCTTTATATTCCGCTTTACGGAAAAGCTTTGGTAAGCAAAAAAAGAATAATTCTTCAGGACAAAAAAGCCGAGGAAATCTGGGAAAAGGAAAAATTTCCTCTCGGCGGAAAAAGCAAATCAAAATGGCTCGCATATTTTATGGGAATGAGAGCAGAGGTTTTTGACAGATGGCTTTCCGGAAAACTTTCCGATAATCCGAAAAGCGTTGTTTTCCATATAGGCTGCGGGCTTGATTCCAGAATCGAAAGAGTAAAGGAACATTTTGAAAAATGGTTCGATATCGATTTTCCGGAAGTTATCGAAGTCAGAAAAAAATATTATTCTGAAACGGAAAAATATAAAATGCTCGGAGCTTCTGCTTCGGAAACGGAATGGATAAAAAATCTTCCGGATTCAGAAAAGGCAATAGTTGTTCTTGAAGGAATAAGCATGTATCTTTCGGAAGAGGCGATAAAAAATCTTTTCGGCGCTTTTTCCGAAAAATATCCGAAAACCGAAGTTATCATGGACGTTTATACTTCCGCGGCAGTAAAAGCGACGAAATATAAAAATCCCATCAAAGATGTGGGCGCTTCCGCATTTTTCGGCGTTGATGATCCTTTGATTTTTGAAAACGAAAAAATAAAATTTTCCGGGGAACTTTGTATGACTCCGGAAGAAAAAATAAACGAACTTTCCGGCTTTGAAAAAGCATTTTTCAAAAAGATGTTTGCCGGAAACTTTGCAAAAAAACTTTATAAAATTTATACTTATGAAATATAAAAAAACTCCCTGCTTTTTTGCAGGGAGTTTTTTTATTGATATTGGTATTTTGTTTTAAGAATTGTTATAACAGAAACTTTTTCCGCGCCTTTATCGTAAAGAGCGTTTGCACATTCGTTTGCGGTGCTTCCGGTGGTAAAAATATCGTCAACAAGCAAAATCTTTTTGCCGAAAACTGAATCTTCCGCTTCAAAAGCGCCGATAAGATTAAGACGCCTTTCGGCGGCGGAAAGGTTGTGCTGTTTTTCGGTTTTTCTTATTTTCTTTAAAAAATCCGGACAAAAAGGAATTTTTGAAAGAAGAGAAAATTTTTTCGCAAGAAAATAAAGCCTTGTTTTCTTTTCCTCAAAAGCCGGAACAGCTATCACCATATCAAAATCTTTGTCGCCAAGCTTTTCAAAGGCCACCAAAAGCCAGTCGCAAAGGGTGTCGAAACAAAATTCGTAATCTTCGCTGAATTTATAGCGAAGAACGGCATCCATAGCGGGGCCTTCGTAATGAAAAGCGCAGGCAAAACCGTTGTAATATCTTCCGGAAGGAGAAAGTTTTTCGGAACATTTTTCACAAACGCAGGTTCCTCTTGCCGCTTTTCCGCAGGAAACACAGCTATAGGTGAAAAGAGAATTTCCAAAACGCTTGATTTTATAGATGGTTTTTGAAAGAGATATCAAAAAAATCACCTCAATCAGAAAGCTCAAGGATATAGTCTGTAGAAACTCCGTAGAATTTTGAAAGTGAAATCAAAATTTCACTCGGGATGTCAAGAAATCCACTTTCATATCTTGAATAAGTGGATTGACTGATGTTAAGAATTTCGGCAAGCTTTTGCTGGCTCAAGTCCCGGTCTTCTCTTAAATCTCTGATTCTTTTATACATAAATATCACCGGTATTTATCATATCCTATGCAAATAATGCATATCAAAAATTATGCAACAAATGCATAAACGGTCGGAGAAAAAAGCCGCATTTTAAATGCGGCCTTAATTTTTCAGTTATCGCAGATTTCAAGAACTGCCTTTGTTACAGCAAAAGCGGTTTTCTGAATATCCCTCCGGTCAATAAGACTTTCAAGTTCCTTTGGATTTGAAACAAAGCCAACTTCAAGCATAACAGCGGGGCACATTGTAAGGCGGGTAACGGAATAATAATCCTGCTGGGCGCCTTCGTTGTCGCGTTTTGTGGCGGCGCTTATATAATCGCAAAGTCTTTTTGAAAAATCTGCGCTGTGGTCATAATGATAATATACATAAGTTCCGCACCAAAGGTTTGCCGCGGCGTTTTCAGCAACGGAGTTTGCGTGACAGCAGATATAAACGTCGCTGTAGGCATATCTTGCGGGGTCGGTTCTTCCATAGGTATCAAGCTTTTTATCCTCGGTAATGAGCAGAACGATTTTTGCACCGAGATTTTCAAGGCTTTCCGCTATTGTAAGGGCGTTTGCGATGTTGATTTCCGCTTCGTTAACGCCTTTTTCTCCGGCAACGCTCAAAGCGCCCGGATCGGGGCCGCCGTGTCCGGCACAGACCGCAACCGTGATTCCGGAAAGAGGACCCGCAGGATCTTCGGAAAGTTTCGGTGTTCCTTTAAGAACAATGGAAAAAGTTCCGTTTTCCGGGTCGGTAAAAACGTCCCATCCCCAAAGTTTTGTTTTGGAAAAGAAATGGATGGTGATGCTTCCGTCGCCGTTATCAACGGGGTTTATCCGGTACATAAGATCTGAATCCATGTCGGTGGAGGAAAAATCGCTCCATTCGGTGTTATAAAGAGTTATGGAAAAAGTTTTTCCGCTTATTTTTCCGTTAAAAGAAGGAAGAAC
>JAZQBJ010000058.1:0-16577 GCA_045545715.1 Oscillospiraceae bacterium | reverse complement strand
GCCCACAGAACGACATGGCTACGATCCGACTTGGCAAACGACGACCGGGAAAGGGCATCGCTTTCTTCCGCAAGAGGTTTTGGTTCCGCAGTAGGAAATATGATTCCGGTTATGCTGATGCCGATGCTGATAAAAGCCTTTGGTCAGACAAACCCTGCGGGTTATGCAATAGGCGCTTCGATTTGCGCGGTTATAGGCCTTGGAATGTGTCTTGCGCATTATGCACTTACTGAAGAACGAAATATTGCGGAAACTTCCGAAGAAAAAGCCGGAAATATTAAAATTACGGATATTCTTAATGTTTTCAAAGTGAACCGCCCATTCCTTGCCCTTTGCGTACACGGTTTGTGTATCTGCACAATGCAATATGTCGGAAACACGCTTACAAACTATATGTTCTCTATTGTTTATGATGATCTTGCTCTTGTTACTTACGGTTCCATAATTTCCGCTCCGTTTATGGTTGTGACTCTTGTTTTCGGACCGATGCTCGCAAAAAAATTCGGTCTTGAAAAATTTATCCGATGGGGACTTCTTGTGGGTTCCGTGATGTATATTTCCCTTTTCGCGGTTCATACAATAACTTTTGTAAATCCGTATATCCATATAATAATCAGCAACGTTGCGATGGGCCTTGCTTGTATGTCGATTTATATGCAATGGGGTCTTGTGGGCGAAGCCATTGACTATAATGAAATGATTACGGGAAAACGCACCGAAGGTTCCATTTACGGAACTTGTAACCTTTCAAGAAGAGTCGGGCAGACTATAGGAAATTCTTCCGCGGTTATAATGCTCGGCTGGATCGGATATGATTCGGAGCTTGCGGTTCAAAGCGGCGGAACGGTTTTTGGAATAAAAGTTCTTTGCGTTCTTCTTCCGGGAATTTTTGTTCTCGGTTCCTGGGCTGCATTCAGATTCCTTTGGAATATGAACCCCGAAACCAGAGCGAAACTTGCGGAATTCAAATTATCAAAAAAAGCAGAACAGTAATCTGTTTCCGGAGGTACCGTAAATGGAAAAAATAATTGAAACACCATGCGGAAAAATAAAAGGATATAACTGCAGAATTCCGGGAGTAACTGCCTTTAAAGGAATTAGGTTTGCTGTGGCAGAAAGATGGAAGTATCCGGAAGAAATTACCGGTTGGGAAGGAATTTATGACGCATCTTCTTATGGAAATTGCTGCTTTCAGCCTCGTTCTTTTTATAACGAAGAGGAAAACCTTAAAAAGGTTTTTTATTATAACGAATTACGTAAGGGCGAAACGTATAATTACAGCGAAGACTGCCTTTTTCTGAATATATGGGCGCCGGATGATGCTGACGAAAAAAGCAGACTTCCGGTTCTCGTTTATATACATGGAGGCGGATATAAAGGCGGCTGCGGACATGAAAAACCTTTTGATGACCCAATCTGGCCGAAAAAAGGGGTTGTTGCGGTTACCATAAACTATCGTCTTGGACCTTTTGGTTTTGCGTGTCTTCCGGAACTTGAAAAAGAAGCGGGACATTGCGGAAACTATGGACTTTATGACCAGCTTACGGCTTTGAAATGGATAAATCATAATATTTCGGCATTCGGAGGAAATCCGGAGCAAGTCACAATTATGGGGCAAAGCGCCGGCGCGATGAGCGTTCAGCATCTTTGCCAAAATTCCCTTGCAAAGGGCTTTTTTCGCGGGGCAGTAATGTCCAGCGGAGGCGGAGCGGGTCATATTCTTACCGGAAAAGCGGAAAAGAATTTTGGTTTCTGGTCAGAAGTGACGAAACTTTGCGGATGCAAAAATCTTGATGAATTCAGAAAAGTTCCTGCGGAAAAACTTTTTGAAAACTGGCAGAAAGCTCAAAAAGAAGTTAAAGGCGGAACGATGGCCGCAACTCCGGTGAAGGATAATATTTTTATTACTGAAAAACCGGAGCCTTTGGATATTCATTATATGATGGGTTCCACAAGTCACGATATGATGGCGCCGATTCTTTATTCCATGGCGAAAAAATGGGGAATAAAAAACAATCTTAAAAATTACGTCTGGTTTTTCGAAAGAATGCTTCCGGGAGATAAAAACGGCGCGTGGCACAGCAGCGACCTTTGGTATTGGTTCGGAACGCTTCCGAATTGCTGGCGCCCGATGGAGAAAGAAGACTATGTTCTTTCGGAAAAGATGTCGGAATATCTCTGTAATTTTGTAAAAAACGGGAATCCCAACGGTGGAAATCTTCCGGAATGGAAACCCTGTACAAAAGATAATAAAAAGGTGCTTAAATTGGGAAAAGAAAAAACCGGAATGGGAAAAGCAAATATGGCGAAACTTTTTTATACAATGCTCACAACAAAATCAGTCGGAGAATAAACAAAAAACTTTTAATCAAGGTGCCAAGGGGAGGATTCCCGATGGCTCACCACGAAGAACGCTTCGCAACAAATGTTGCGGTGCTTTTTTTTTATGCTTTTTTGGATTTTGAGTTTTTTATATTTTTGATAAAAATTTACAAATTCATCATCTTTTTTAAAGAAAAGCAATATCGCAATTATAATAAAATTTTATAACTAAATTTGGAAACACTCACAATTGCTAACTTATATTTGTATAAATTATAATAAGATAAAGCAAAAAATCCTTTTAAAAATAATCTTATATTCTATTCCAAAAAAGGAGAAAAGATATGAAAAAAAGAATTTTCAGCATGATTATTGCCCTTATTATGGCGGTCGGGATTTTTCCGGCGGAAGCTTTTGCCGAGGAGTTGCAGGCACCGGTGGCAACGGCAACCTATAACGGCGCAACAACGGAACATACAAATCTTGATGACGCTTTTGATTCCCTTGCCGAAACCGGCGGAACCATTACACTCCATGGAAATTTTACACAGGACCAGCAAATACACATTGACAGAGGCGTAACCATAACCGTTATAGGAAACGAATACGGAATCAGAGCCGGCGAAAATCTGAGAGAGAATATTTTCGCAGTATCCGATGGTTCGACGCTTATCCTTGATAAAACGTTCCTTTTTGCGGAAACCGAAACCGCAGGAGCAGGCGTTTATGTACATAAAAGTTCCAGCCTTGTTGTTCAGAACGGTTCTTATATTTATGCAAAAAACCACAGCGGAATCGATTCCCAGGGAAAAGTAACCGTTACCGGCGCTCAGATTTCGGGATGCCCCGCGATTTATGGATTCCCGGGAAGCGAAATTACCCTTGATTCCGCCGAAGGCCAGAAAATCGAGATTTATTCACAAAATTTTGATTCCGCAGTCAGAGCCCACGGCTCAAAACTGACCATGGCGGGCGATATTTTTGCACAGGGAATGGATTACGGAATTTATGCCGACGGAGAGAGCGAAGTTTTTATTTCCGGACCCATTAAAAACACTTTGTATTTCCACTCCTATAATATTGACTATAAAATTGAAGGAATCCTTATTAAGCCGGCGGATGGATACACAATAACCGAAAGCGACGTTTCTTTTATCGAGATTTCGGATTATAACGGAGAGGTTCTTGAACTTCGGGAAGACGGCAATATCTGGCTTGAATTCGTCCATATACATGAAAGCATTAGCGGATATGAACCAGTAACGGAAAATACGCATAGATTTGAATGCGAATGCGGTGAAACCATAACCGAAGACTGCGATTTCAGCTGGCATACCTATAATGATGATGTGCATTATACCGAATGCAATTATTGTAATAACAAAATAAATGTAGAAGCCCACATCTTCGAAGACTGTTACTGCACCGGGGAAAACTGCGGTTATGATATACACGAAGTTGAAAAATGGGTTGCTTCGGAAGAGGACCCGACAATTCACACCGGTATTTGTACCAAATGTGAAGAAACCATTGAGGAAGGACATTACCATAATGCGCTTATTCATAATGAAGTTGGACATTGGTATGTCTGCAAATGCGGCTTAGTATATGAAGAAACCTATAAAACTCACAACATAAACCCAGATTGGGAACCTTATTCAGGAACTAAACATTATAAATATTGCGACACATGCAGCTATCAGATCATAGAAGACCATGTTGATGAGGACGCCGATGCCATTTGTGATAAATGCGAGGACGAGATTCATATCTGTATAGATGAAGACGGCGACCATTACTGCGATGAATGTCAGGAATTTATCGAGGGACTTTGTACCGATGAGGACGGAAACCATATCTGTGACAGCGAAAACTGCGCGAAAAAAATGGAATGGCTTTGCTCCGATGAAAACGGCGACCATACCTGCGACAACGAAAAATGTCAAAGACATATGAAGGAACTTTGTTCCAGCGAAGACGAAACTGTTTACTGCGATATCTGCGACAGAAACTTCTGTGCTCACGAATATTTGATAAGTTATAAATCTCTCGGCAACGAAACCCATTCGGGAATCTGCGATTATTGCGGCGAAGATGTAACCGAAGACTGCTACGTATGGGAATATATTTATGATGAAGAAAAGCACTATGAAAAATGCCTCTGCGAATATGTGCTTGATGAAAAAGAACATACCTTTGAAGAGGGTTATATCTATAAAATCTCCGTTGCGGGCCACTGGCTTGGATGCGACGATTGTGCTTTCCAAAAATATGAAGAACACAAGTTTTCCGAAGGGGTCTGCATCTGCGGAACCGAAGATGACGAAGTTTACGATATATATGTCGGCGGAAAAGCGCTTGAAAACGGCGAATATATCGATAACGAAGGAAATATAACCACCCAAAAACCCGCTGGCGGATATGCTTATTATAAAGACGGCGTTCTTGAACTTAATAATTATGAGTTTGAAGGAAGAGGCGTTTTAAGTCTTCAGGATTTTGGCGTTTCACAAGATCAGTATGCCGCTGTTTTTTCAACAAAGGATCTTACCATCAAGATTGTTGGAGAAAACACCATTGTTGAAACCAGCACGAATGAGGATGAAGAAGTTTACGGAAATTCGGTTTTCGTTATCGGGGATCTTACCTTTAAAGGTACAGGAAGACTCAATATTCCCAAAGGCGACGACGGAATCGAAGTTCACGACGGAAATGTTACCCTTAAAGGCGGACATGTGGAAATCGGCACTGCCGCAAAACGCGTTACGGATGACGGTCTGGACATCAAAAACGGAAACCTTATAATCGATGGCGGATACCTTTACGTTCATTCCAAAGACCACGGCGCGGACGTTGAAGGCGATTTCATTATGAAAAAAGGAACAGCCCTTATCACCGCCGGGGACGACGGACTTAATATCATGCGTGATATCAAAGTAAGCGGCGGACAGATAAGAATTGATGCGGAAGATTACGGCTTCGATTCCGAAGAAGGAAGCACCTTTGTTTCCGGCGGCGAAATTTATATGACAACAAATGATGAAGACGGTTTCGATTCCGGAAAGAAAATAGAAATTTCCGGCGGAACCATCTTTGTTGACGCAAAAGAGGACTGCTTTGAAGCGCCGAAAGTTACCATCACCGGTGGAAGCCTTGAACTTGTTGCCGGAAAACTGGCAATCGATTCCGGCGAAACGGTTCTTGATGAAACGATGGAAGTTTACGATTCTGAAGAAGAACTTATCGAAAACCCTGATTTTGAAGAACTTGCTTACGCAAAAATTATAAAAGCAGAAACCGAACACGATTGGGGCGAGTGGGAAGTTGTAATCGCACCGGATTATGTAAACGAAGGTCTTAAAAAACGCGTTTGCAAGCTTAATGGCAGACACTTTGAAGAAGAAATTATTCCAAAACTTACCGTAGAACCGGATGAAACAGAAAAAGTTGAAGGTTCTGACAGGTATAGAGTGGCATATAAGGAAGGCGTTATTATTGTTCCGGAAGATCTTAACATAACCGTTCAGGATATTAAAGACGACTTTTTGGATGCGGTTAAAAAAGGTTCCCTTAAAGGAAACGTAAAGGTTGTTTTCGGCGAAGCCACTCTGGGTTATTTCAATGATAAAAATGAATTTGTTCCCGTCGATAATGAAGAATTCTTCAAGGACGGAAAAACCATTGATATAGTTATTCCGTATCCCGATAGCAGCAGCAAAAACGATATGTTTGAGATTTATCATTTTACAGATGACGGAGAGGTAGAAAACTGCAAGATAAAAGCCAGAACAAAAGAGGGCCTTGTAATCACCGTAAACCATCTTTCTCCCTTTGCCATTGCTTACGAAAGCGTTGATAACAGCAATAACGAAAGACCGACCGGACCTTCCGGATCCGGAAAACCAAGTCCCGGTATAACCATTATCACGCCCGAAAAGGAAAAAGAGGAATCCAACCCGAACACCGGTGCGCCGGTTGTTGATCTTGGCGGCGCGGGAATTGTTGTTCTTGCGGCAGCGGCGATGTTTATCGGAAAAAAGAATAAATAAAAAATCTGCAGTTTTATAAAAAAGGAAGGTACAGAATCAGCTGTGCCTTCCTTTTTAAATATAATCAAGAAGACCCGGCCGCAAAAGCCGACTTTTTGATTTTCTTTTAATCAAGGTGCAAAGGGGAGAATCCCCGATGGCTCACCACGAAGAACGCTTCACAACTAATGCTGCGGAGCGTTCTTTTTATGTTTTTGATTGAGTTTCCCCGCACTTTTTCCCACACCTTTTTAAAAAAACTTTGTTTTCCCACACTTTTAAGAAAAAGAAGTGTGGCAACATAAACAAAATAAAATATTAAAATAAAGTTGAAAAAATATATAACAGCCGCAGCAGTATATGGCTGTACGAATATTAAGAAACCGCGAAAGGAGAACCAGATATGAAAAAAATAATTACTTTGATGCTCGTTCTGCTGTTGCTTTGCATTTCTGCCGGATGCGGCGGAAATGGCAATGATAATCCGAATGAACCGTCGGAAGAAAAAAACGGGATTACAGACGGCTTTTGGGTGGCTGAAAAAATTGTAATGGAAGGCACGGAATTTTCCGGAGATGATATGACCGGAATTTTCGGGCCGGCGGATACAATAATGGCTGTTGCTTTCGGAACGGACGGTACGTTCAACGCTGTTTTGTTTGAAGATTATATCAAAGGTACATATACAGGCACTCCGGAAGCACCGGAAATGGATTTTGACGGAGAAATTATAAAAGGCTCTCTTGAAGGTGATACGCTTGTGCTCACTATGAAAGACGGTTCATTTACCCTGAAACGCCAGGATGAAATTCCGGATTCCCTTGCGAATAACCCCTGGGTGACCTACGCTCCGGATTTTGACGCAAAACAAACCGCCGCCATGAGCAACTTTATGTCTTATGGATATTATCTTATTGAAGATGATGTGCTTTACGGGCTGACCCACAGCGAAACGCTTTCCGGAAGTCTTGGGGCAATGCCTTTCCACATGAAAGGTGATTTTCCGGAATTTGAGGAAACCATAATTCTTGACGAAAAGGGCTATGCAAATTATATCTGCAAAGATGGCGATACCCTTTACTACATAAGGAATTTCGAGGCTGTCTGCAAGGTGAATATTGATGGTTCCGGTGCAGAGGTACTTTATGAGGGAGTCTGCGACTATCTTCAGATCCACGAAGGAAGACTTTATTTTGCGGATGAGAACTATAACTTTGTATCCACCGATATGAATGGCGGAGATTTTATCACCGTTGTTGATAAGGAAATCTATTATCCTTATTTTATCTGTTCCGATTGGATGATTTTCCAGGATGATGCAGATGATGAATCGCTTCACCTTTATAACATTACCCACGGCACGGAACTCAATATAACCTACGTTCCTTCCTATAATCCGATTTTGGACGGACATTATCTCTATTATGCCGATATGGTCGATGATCAGTATTTCCTCTGCAGGATAGATATGAGTGATCCGGAAACGTTCCTTTTTGAAGGAAGCGATCTGCCTCTGCGTGAATCCAGCTTTATGATAGACGATAAATTCGTCTATACAACAAACGGAATCAGTATTGAAAAAGAAAACTGGCAGAAGCTTACGGACGATAGTGACGTTACCGAAGAAATATATGTGTGCGTTTCCGAAGGATATACAGTTTATCACGAATTTGACAGCGATGGACTTATCGGAAGAAAAGGTCTTATGAGCAAGGAAAAATTTGGCGGAAACTCGTTTGTTTAAAATAAAAAAACTTCTTTTAATCAGGGTATCAATGGGATAATTTCCGATGGCTCACCAATAAAACGCTTCGCATCGCGGAGCGTTTTTATATTTAAAGCAGTTGAAACAACTCAATTTATATAGTGATAATAAGGATATGGTTTATGAAAAAACGAAATGATCACCGTGTCGAATCAGGAAAAAATTTGTTAATAGAGTATTCGCTGAGTTTTGCAGGAAAAAATTAAAAAAAGTACTTGCAATTGAAATGTAAAGGTGATAAAATAGTTAAAATTTATATGTGAATGTTGTAACAATTATGAATATTAGGAGGAGAGCGTAAACATGGTAAACCCGAACACCAATGAAAAATTCCTTTACGAAGGACTTACTTTCGACGACGTACTTCTTATCCCTGCAAAATCCGATGTACTCCCGAAAGACGTATGCACCAAAACCGTACTTGCAAGAGATATCGTTCTTAACGCACCTATCATGACCGCAGCAATGGATACCGTTACCGAAGCAAAAATGGCAATCGCCATTGCAAGAGAAGGCGGCATCGGTGTTATCCACAAAAATATCACCATTGAAAAACAGGCAGAGGAAGTTGACAAAGTAAAACGCAGCGAAAACGGCGTTATTGTTAACCCTTTCTATCTCGCAAAAGAAAACACCGTTGCAGAAGCGGATGCTCTTATGGCAAAATTTAAAATCAGCGGTGTTCCGATTTGTGATGAAGACAGAAAACTTGTTGGCATCATCACCAACCGCGACCTTAAATTCCTCGAAAACTTCAACGTTGCAATCGAAGAAGTTATGACCAAGGAAAACCTTGTAACCGCTCCCATTGGCACTACTCTTGAAGAAGCACAGAAAATCCTCCGCGCACACAAAATCGAAAAACTCCCGATCGTTGATGAAGAGGGAAGACTTGCCGGTCTTATTACCATCAAAGATATCGAAAAAGCTGTCCAGTATCCCAACGCCGCAAGAGACAAAGGCGGAAGACTTCTTTGTGCAGCTGCTCTCGGCGTAACTTCCGACGTTCTTGTTCGCGCAAAAGCTCTTGTTGAAGCAGGCGCGGACGTTCTTGTTCTCGACTCTGCCCATGGACACAGTGCAGGCATCATGAACTGCGTAAAAATGATTAAAGAACAGTATCCGGAAATCGCACTTGTTGCAGGTAACGTTGCAACCGCAGCAGCTACCGAAGACCTTTTCGAAGCAGGCGCAGACGCTGTTAAAGTCGGTATCGGTCCCGGATCTATCTGTACCACCCGCGTTGTTGCCGGTATCGGTGTTCCCCAGATCACCGCAATTTATGAAGCAGCAAAAGTTGGCGCAAAATGGGGCAGACCCATCATCGCAGACGGCGGTATGCAGTATTCCGGCGATATTGTAAAAGCTCTTGCCGCAGGCGGCAATGTTGTAATGCTCGGTTCCATGCTTGCAGGTTGCGATGAAGCTCCCGGCGAAAGCGAAATTTATCAGGGCAGACGTTTTAAAGTTTACCGCGGAATGGGTTCCCTTGCTGCAATGGCAAACGGAAGCAAAGACAGATATTTCCAGGAAGACAACAAAAAACTTGTTCCGGAAGGCGTTGAAGGACGTGTTCCCTGCAAAGGCACCGTTGGCGAAGTTGTTTATCAGATCCTCGGCGGTCTCAGAGCAGGTATGGGTTACTGCGGATGCGGCACCATTGCCGATCTTCAGGAAAAAGCTCAGTTCGTAAGAATTACCGGCGCAGGTCTTAAAGAGAGCCATCCTCACGATATTTATATCACCAAAGAGGCTCCCAACTATTCCACCAACGTATAATTTGTGTTTTGAGCACAGATATAAAAATGAGCACGGGGTTACCGTGCTCATTTTTTTAAAAGCAATCCGCCCGCAGCGCAGAAAAGACTTTTTGTTCGGTAAACCGGATTTTCGTCTGAAGACGACAATAAATTTTAAGGAATATCAAAAAGCACTTGCATTTTTTGTCGATATGCTGTATACTCCGTTTATTCACAAGTAAATAGCGTCAGATGAAATTTGCAGGAAAAAGCAAACATAGCTTGCCGAAGGAGCAACACTCTCAGGCGTTCCGTTTTTTTGGAATGAGGACTGCAGACGGATGAAAGACTGGAGAAGTTCGCTAAACGCGGATGCCGAAGGTGCAAGTTCCTTGTTTTTTGGAACGAATCTCTCAGGCAAAAGGACAGTTTTTTTAGTAGCTTTTGTATTGTCAAGGCTTTTATAGTGTCGGAATGTGTTTACAGCGAAAAGTCCGTCTTTCGGAGCTTTCGCTGTTTTTTGTTTTTTTGAAAAGGAGAAAACATTATGGACGACATTCTTACAAAAATTGCAGAAGTGAACGGAGTTATCTATGACTTTGTCTGGGTTAAAATAGGCATTGTGATTCTTCTCGGAGCAGGCGTTATCTGCACCGCCGTTACAAAAGGTTTCCAGTTCGTTTATTTTAAACATTGGGTAAAAGAAACCATCGGTTCGCTCTTTACTGATAAAGACGTAACCGATAAATCCGATAAACGCAACATTTCCCAGTTCCAGGCTCTTTGTACCGCTCTTTCCGCAACGGTTGGTACCGGTAACATCGCCGGCGTTGCCGGAGCAATTGCCATCGGCGGTCCCGGAGCAATTTTTTGGATGTGGATCGCTGCAATCCTCGGTATGATGACAAACTTTTCCGAAAACGTGCTCGGTATTTTCTATCGCCGCAAGAATGAACAGGGCGAATGGTGCGGCGGCGCAATGTATTACCTTAAAGACGGCCTTGGCGCAAAAAAAGGCTGCAAATGGATAGGCGCAATACTCGCTGTTTTATTCAGTATTTTCTGCATTTTTGCTTCCTTCGGAATCGGAAACCTGAGCCAGATGAACTCCATTGCCGTCAACCTCAATTCCGCATTCGGCGTCCCCAATTGGGTAACCGGAATTGTACTCGTCGTTCTTTCCGCTCTTGTTATAGTCGGCGGTCTTAAAAGAATTGCTGCAGTTACAGAAAAACTCGTTCCCGGAATGGTTCTTCTTTATCTCATCGGAACGGTTGCGATTTTTATTATGAATATTGATATGGCGGGCGCGGTTTTTTCTTCTATTTTCAAAGGCGCTTTTGGAATCGAAGCGGCCGCCGGCGGTTTTGCAGGTGTTGCAATAAAACAGGTAATCACCCAGGGCTGCAAGCGCGGCGTTTTTTCAAACGAAGCGGGCCTTGGTTCTTCCGTAATGGTACATTCCTGCTCCAACGTAAAAGAACCTGTTAAACAGGGTATGTGGGGAATTTTTGAGGTATTTGTTGATACCATCGTCGTATGCACCCTTTCCGCATTTGCGGTTCTTTCCTCCGGAGTTGTTGACATTGAAACCGGCGAGATCCTTGTTGAGGGGGTTGCATCTTCCGCTCTTGTTGGTGCCGCTTTTTCAACTCTCTTTGGAAAAGTCGGTTCCATGTTCATCGCAATAGCGATTCTGCTTTTCGCTTTTTCCACAACCCTCGGCTGGAGCGTATATGGCACCAAAGCATGGGAATATCTTTTCGGAACAAAAGCCACAATTATTTATAAAGTGATTTTTGTCGGAATAGTTTTTGTGGGTCCTATGCTCCATTCTTCCCTTGCGTGGGATATTTCCGATACATTCAACGGACTTATGATGATCCCCAACCTTATCGGTGTTGTAGTTCTCTGTCCGGTTGTTTATAAAATTACGAAAAACTATATTGACCGAGTAATAAAAGGAAAACACGTTGAACCTGTTCTTTCTGTGTTTAAGGAAATAAACGATGAGCACAGCAAGGAAGTTATAAAATAAAACCCGATTTTTTCCATTGAAAAGAAAGCAGGTGTTAACCATCAAAAAATTTACCGACGAATTCGGAAGCATGGTTTTTAATAAGGACGTAATGCGCCAGCGCCTTACTCCGGAAGTTTTCGAAAAGATTGAAGACATAATCGATAACGGCGGAGAAATGGATACTGAAGTTGCAAATGCAGTAGCAGAAGCGATGATGAACTGGGCCATAGAAAAGGGCGCAACGCACTATACCCACTGGTTCCAGCCGATGACCGGGCTTTCTGCAGAAAAACACGACAGCTTTATTCAGCCGGATGGCGAAGGCGGCGTCGGACTTGATTTCCGAGGAAAGCACCTTATAAAAGGCGAGCCGGATGCTTCCAGTTTTCCTTCCGGCGGTCTTCGTGCAACTTTTGAAGCAAGGGGATATACAGCGTGGGATCCTACTTCCTTTGCATTTGTAAAAGACGGTTCTCTTTGTATTCCGACAGTTTTCTGTTCTTACAGTGGGGAAGTTCTGGATAAAAAAACTCCGCTTTTGCGCTCAACAGAAGCGGTGTGCAAAGAAGCTTTGAGAATTCTGCGTCTTTTTGGCGATACGGAAACAAAACGGGTTTTTGCAACTGCCGGCGCAGAACAGGAATATTTTCTCGTTGACAGAAAACAGTATAATAAACGCAAGGACCTTGTTATAACCGGAAGGACCCTTTTCGGAGCTCCGCCGCCAAAAGGACAGGAAATGGAGGATCACTATTTCGGTGCTTTGAGACCCAGAGTTTCTGAATTTATGAAGGACCTTGACAATGAACTTTGGAAGCTTGGCGTTTATGCAAAGACCAAACATAATGAGGCAGCACCCAGCCAGCACGAACTGGCTCCCGGTTATTGCAGAGTTAATCTTGCAACCGACCACAACCAGCTTACAATGGAAATTATGAAAAAGGTTGCGGAAAGGCATGGACTTGCCTGCCTTCTTCACGAAAAACCGTTCCGCGGAGTTAACGGAAGCGGAAAGCATGATAACTGGTCCCTTTCGACTGATACCGGTAAAAACCTTTTCAGCCCCGGAAAAAGCCCGGAAACCAACAAGCAGTTCCAGCTTTTTATGTGTGCAGTTATCCGTGCGGTTGACGAAAACCAGGATCTTCTTCGAATTTCTGTTGCTTCCGCAAGCAACGATCGGCGTCTCGGCGGTTCCGAAGCGCCTCCCGCAATTATTTCTATGTTCCTTGGAGATTACATAACGAATATTCTTACTTCGGTTGAAGAAGGCCACGGAACGAAGGAATGGAATGCGGAAAAAATGGAAACGGGAATTGCGTCCGTTCCGGAATTTATGAAAGATAAATCCGACCGAAACAGAACTTCGCCTTTTGCCTTTACCGGAAACAAATTCGAATTCAGAATGCCCGGTTCAAGCGTTTCCATTGCCTGCCCGAACGTTATGATAAATACCGGCGTTGCAGACATTCTCGGAAATTTTGCAGACCGTCTTGAAAAGGCTGAAGATTTTGATGCCGAAGTAAATTTGCTTATTGCTGAAACAATGAAAAAGCATAAACGCATCATTTTCAACGGAAACAACTACAGCGAAGAATGGGTTGAGGAGGCCGAAAAACGCGGACTTTACTGTTTCAGAACAGCCGTTGATGCGCTGGAGCATTATACTGATGAGAAAAATATCCGTCTTTTTGCGCACCACAAAATTTTTACCGAAAGTGAAGTTCGTTCCCGTCAGGAAATCCAGTTTGAAAACTACAGCAAAATTGAAATAATAGAATCTCTTACCATGATTGATATGGTAAGAAAAGATATAATGCCGGCTTGCATTGAATTTGAAAAGGTTCTTGCAGAAACCGCAGCAGCGAAAAAAGCCATTGGGCTTGATGTTTCCAAAAGTACGGAAGTTGCTTTTGTTAAAAAAATCGATGAGCTTATCAACGAACTTGAACGAAGAGTTGAAATCGTTGAAGAGCGCAGTGCAAAAGCAAAAACCATAAAAGAGATTCATTCGCAGGCGAGATATGTATGCGACGAACTTTATCCGACTCTTCATCAGCTTAGAGAAGTTGCCGACGAGCTTGAGATAATGGTCGGCGATGAATACTGGCCTTTCCCGGCATACCGCGATCTTCTTTTCAGCGTATAAAAAACAAAAAAAGCACCGTGAAAACGGTGCTTTTTCTTTAAAAATGAAGCGTATCCTGCAAGATCTTTTTGCTTTTGCGGAAGGGCTTCAAAATGTACCGAATAACCAAAATTAAAGTAATTTTGTTATGATTTTTGTCCTTGACAATTGTTAATGTAAATGTTAAATTATATTATATAAGTGAATACACATTCTTTGCAACTGACGGACATAGGTGGAGCACCACGGTGGAGCAAAGAATGAATTTGGGGAAGGCTTCCCCTTTTTTATTTCAGCCGACCGTCTGGGCACATTTACTCCTTTTTAAAGCAAGGAGTAAGTGTGTCCATTTTTTATTTTGTAAAGGAGATTGACCATGAAAAAAGTTGGAATCATTATGGGCAGCGACAGCGATCTTCCGATCGTTACCAAAGCCACCGATACCCTTAAAGCGCTCGAAATTCCTTTCGAAGTGCACGTTTATTCCGCGCACAGAACCCCGGTCGAAGCACGCGATTTTGCGGTTAACGCAAGAGAAAACGGCTTCGGCGCAATAATTGCGGCTGCGGGAATGGCCGCACATCTTGCCGGCGCGATTGCCGCAAACACCACCCTTCCGGTAATCGGAATTCCCTGCAAATCTTCAAATCTCGACGGCATTGACGCCCTTCTTTCAACTGTTCAGATGCCCACCGGCATTCCGGTAGCAACTGTTGCGATAAACGGAGGAGCCAATGCCGCTTTGCTTTGCGCCCAGATCCTTGCGGTTGAAGACAGGGAACTCGCTGCGAAGCTTGACGCAAAACGCGCTTCCGACGCCGCAAAAGTTCTTGAAAAAGATAAGGCAATAAGCGCATCTTTTTAAATTTGTATTTTAATTTATCAAAAATTTATATTTTTTAAGGAGCAATAAAATTATGGAAAACAAACTTGTTTACAGCGGAAAAACCAAAGACGTATTCGCACTTGAAAACGGAAACTATCTTCTCAAATTCAAAGATGACTGCACCGGCAAAGACGGCGTTTTTGATCCGGGCGAAAACTCCGTTGGCCTTACCATCGAAGGCGTCGGCGACGTTAACCTCAGAATGTCCATCTATTTCTTCGAAAAAGTAAACGCAGCCGGCATCAAAACCCACTATGTTTCCGCAGACCTTGAAAACACCACCATGGAAGTTCTTCCCGCAAAAGCTTTCGGCCACGGTCTTGAAGTTATCTGCCGTCACAAAGCAGTAGGTTCATTCATCCGCCGTTACGGCGATTATATCGAAGACGGTGCAGATCTTCCCGCATACGTTGAAACCACTTTTAAAAACGACGAAAAGGGCGACCCGCTCGTAACCAAAGACGCTCTTGTTGCTCTCGGCGTAATGAGCGACGAACAGTATGACGATATCAAAAAAATGACCCAGGATATCACCCAGATCGTTGCAGATGACCTTAAAGAAAAAGGTCTTGTTCTTTACGATATCAAATTTGAGTTCGGTTATGACAAAGACGGCAAAGTAATGCTCATCGACGAAATTGCTTCCGGCAATATGCGTGTTTATAAAGACGGAAAATATATCGACCCCATGACCCTTTCCGAACTTTTCTTTGCATAATTTATTCTTAGAACGAAGTAAAGCAAAGGAGAAAAAATGGGCGGATTTTTTGGCGTAGCCTCTAAAAACGACTGTATGGTCGATGTCTTTTTCGGAACGGATTACCATTCCCATCTTGGCACCCGCAGGGGAGGAATGGCTTCCTTTGACGAAGAGGTCGGCCTTCAAAGACAAATCCATAATATTGAAAACTCGCCGTTCAGAACACGTTTTGAAAACGTTTTTGACGAGATGAAAGGCAATTCCGCAATCGGTTGCATCAGTTCTATGGAACCTCAGCCGCTTCTTATCCGTTCCGGATTAGGAGCGTTTGCAATCTGCTTTATAGGAATTATCAACAATGCTGATGAGCTTATTAAAAAATATCTTTCCCAAAACAGCGGTTTTTTCAACGCCATGACCGGCGGAAGAGTAAACTCCGTTGAACTTCTTGCGGCGCTTATAAGCCTTAAGGAAGATTTTACCGAAGGCATTAAATTCGCACAGGAAGTTATCGACGGAACCGCTTCGATTCTTATCCTTAAAGAAGGCGGAAATATCATTGCTGCAAGGGATAAGATGGGAAGACTTCCTGTTATTGTAGGAAAAGATGAAAATGGTTTTTGCGTAACCTTCGAATCCTTCGCCGCAAAAAAACTCGGTTATGAAATTGTTGAGGAACTTGGTCCCGGCGAAATTGTTGAAATTTCTGCTGACAGAATGTTCCGCCTTGCAGAACCGGGAAAAGAAATGCGGATCTGCGCTTTCCTCTGGTCCTATTATGGATATTCAACCTCCACTTATGAAGGAATCAATGTTGAAACCATGCGTTACCGCAACGGAAGTCTTCTTGCACAGATGGACAAACTCAACGGATTCTGTGACCACATCGATTATGTCGGAGGCGTTCCGGATTCCGGAACACCTCACGCCATAGGTTATGCGAACGAAAGCAAAATTCCTTTTGCTCGTCCGTTTATAAAATATACACC
>JAZQBJ010000057.1:0-14047 GCA_045545715.1 Oscillospiraceae bacterium | reverse complement strand
ACAACTCTCCCTTTCACCTCCTTGGCCCACAGACCGACATGGCTCCGATCCGACTTACCGAGGGAGATAACCGCAACTTCGGAAGTGCCGCCGCCGATATCAACAACCATGCTTCCGCATGCTTCGGCAACGGGAAGACCTGCGCCGATGGCTGCTGCCATGGGTTCTTCGATGATATGTACCTGGCGTGCGCCGGCTTTCATGGCTGCTTCGCGAACTGCTCTGCGTTCAACTTCGGTAACGCCGGAGGGAATGCAGATAACAACTCTGGGTCTTGCAAAAATAGAGTTGTTGAAGATTTTTTTGATGAAGATCTGAAGCATGGAAGCCGCAATATCAAAATCGGCAATAACGCCGTCTTTAAGCGGTCTTACTGCAACGATGGAACCGGGAGTACGGCCGATAACTTCTTTTGCTTCCTGGCCGACGTAACGGACGGTGTCGGTGCGGGTGTCAACCGCAACAACGGAAGGCTCGCGCATGATTATGCCTTTGCCTTTGGAAAAAATAAGAGTGTTTGCGGTACCGAGGTCGATACCGATATCCTGATTGAAAAAGCTGAAATTCATTATTTAAGGCTCCCCTTTCGAGCGGTGTAATTCATTTTGTCAATATACGATTATTATACTTACTATAAAGATTAAAAGCAATGCGGCAAATGTGAAAAAACTGTAAAACTTGGCTTAGGGAAGCGGAATTCCCGCATCCGAAAGCATATCTGCAAGGGTGGTGGAATCAACAACGCTGTCCACCGCATCCTGAATACGTTTATAGAGCCCGAAAGTGACGCATCCGTCGGAACGGTCGCATCCGCTTTCACAGCATTCCACCGGGGCGATAGAACCTTCGGCGGCTCTTAAAATGTCGCCGGCGGTTATTTCGGAAGCCGGGCGGGCAAGGATATATCCGCCCTGGGCACCGCGAACGCTTTTTACAAGGCCGGCTTTTGAAAGAGGGCTGATTATCTGTTCAAGATACTTTTCGCTGATATTTTGTCGTTTTGAAATTTCTTTTACCGGAACAGGTCTTTCGCCGCCTTCGGTTGCAAGGTCAAGCATAAGCCTGAGGCCGTAACGGCCTTTTGTGGATATCATCATAGCGCAAAATCCTTTATTAATATAATAAATAATATTTTAAGCAACTAATTATAGCATAAGTCGCAATTCATAGCAAGACGCAGGGAAATAAATTTTTTTAATTTTTTATTAAGATTCGGTTTTTGCGGTGGTTTTGTAAAAAACACTGTAGGGCGCACCTATGTGTGCGCCCGATTTTTAATGGAATAGGTTCCCGGAGGGTAGCCTTCCCAGAGGGGAAGGTGGCTTTTTCGGCAAAGCCGAAAAAGACGAAAGAGGGATAAATAATTTTCCAGGAGGGATTCGTTTTGAACCGGCCGTAAATCTCAACAGAATCCCCCAGTCACCTTCGGTGACAGCCCCCTTCAGGCAAGGGGGCTGTTTTAACAAAAAAAGCGGTCGGAAACCGACCGCAGATTTTTATTCTTTTTCAAGAAGAACCACTGCATGAGCACCGATTCCTTCGCCCCGAAGGCCAAGACCTTCTTCGGTGGTCGCCTTGACGTTGACGTTTTCAATATCCGTGCTCAAAGCTTCCGCCAAAACCTTCCTCATAGGATAAATAAACGGCTTGAGCATCGGCTTTTCCGCAATTACGGTGCAATCGAGATTGCACACTCTGTAACCCATGCTCAAAACTTCGGCATAGACGTTTTTGAGAAGATCAATGCTGTTCGCGCCTTCATATTTCGGGTCGCAATCAGGAAAACGAGTTCCGATATCCGGAAGGGAAAGCGCACCCAAAAGCGCATCCGCAACAGCATGAGCAAGAACGTCCGCGTCCGAATGTCCGAGAAGACCTTTCTCATAAGGAATTTGCATTCCGCCGAGAATAAGGCTGCGGCCTTCAACAAGCCTGTGAACGTCATAGCCGTGACCGATTCTAATCATTCATAATCCCTTCCTTTCAAAAGTGCTTCCGCAATAAGAATATCCTCCGGAGAGGTGATTTTGATATTATATCTCTTTCCGGGAGTGAGAAAAACTTTTCTTGCGTCGTTTTCAAAAATCCTGCTGTCGTCCGTCCAGTCCGAAAGTTCCCGGAAAGCCCTTTCCATTGCGGATTTATAGATGTTTATATCAAAAATCTGGGGCGTCTGGGCCGCAAAAAGTTTTTCCCTTGCGGGGGTATATTCAACAAAGCCGTTTTTCTTGCCGTATTTTATGGTGTCCGTCACCGGAACGGCAAGAACAGCTCCGCCGCAGCGGAAAGCATCGTGAGCACATCTGCTGATATCTTCCGGAAGAACAAGAGGCCTTGCGCCGTCGTGGATGGCTACAAAATCAGAGTTTTCCGAAACAGCTTCAACTCCGTTTCTGACAGATTCGGCTCTTGTTGCTCCGCCGGGAACAATTGCCTTGAGTTTTTTTATTTCGTATTTTTCAGCAAGTTCCCTGATTTTTTCGACAGAACTTTCTTTTGTCACAACAACGATTTCCGAAACGTCCTCGCAGTTTTCAAAGGCAAGAAGGCTTCTTGCAACAACGGGAATTTCCGAAACCGGCAAAAAGATTTTATCTTCGCCGCCCATTCTTACAGAGCTTCCGGCGGCAACGATTACCGCGCTTAAAAACGGTTTTGAAAAAAGACTTGCTTCAAAAAAATCTTCCATAAGCGAACCTCCGTTCAATTGTAGGGCGGGGGCTTGCTCCCACCGTTTTGAAACACAAGTTATTCTGTATTTATAATACCACAAATCTGCCTTTTTGAAAAGAAAAACAAGTTTGACAACCTGCAGTCCGATGGGTATAATTATTTTCAGAAAACCTCGAAAGGAGCGTTTTGATTTTGGAAAACAAACGCGGACTTTTTATTGTAATAGAAGGCGTTGACGGAAGCGGAAAGACGACCCAGGCAAATCTCCTTGCGGAATATCTCCGCAGCAAGGGAAGAACCATCCACCACACCGCCGAACCTACGGCAACGGGTCTTGGCGGAATGGTCCGCGATGGTCTCGGCGGAGAACACCCGAGGACCCGGGAGGAACTTGCGGCAATGTTCGCCGCGGACAGAGTTCAGCATAACGTAAGCCCGAAAAACGGAATTATAAAATATCTTTCCGAGGGAACGGACGTTGTCTGCGACCGCTATTATTATTCCTCCCTTGCCTACCAGGGAGTTGACGGCGCAATCGAATGGGTCGAAAACATGAACCTCGGCTGTCCCGTTATCACAAAGCCGGATATCTGCATTTTCCTCGATATGGATCCGGAAAAATGCCACGAACATATCCGCGCCGGAAGGACCCATTTTGAAATTTATGAGGAAAACGCCGCAATGATCGCCGAAACCCGCCGCCGTTACGGGATTGTTTTCGAAATGCTCAAAGACAGGGATAACATCGCGATAATCGATTCCACCGGCACCATTGAGGAAGTTTTTGAACAGATAAAAACCGAAATCGACAAACTTTTATAAAAAAGAGAAAAAGCACCCGGGAGGGTGCTTTTTTTATCCGCAGTTTACAAGATATTCATTTGCGCCAAGAAAATTTTCAAAATCCACTCTTTTAAATTTTCCGTTTTCGGACGTAAGAGTATAGGAATATCCTATTCCGTTATAAATACTGATTTCATCGTTTACCCGGCGGGAAATACAAAAGACCGGGGGCTTTTCCCTTTCAAAAACACGGCTGTGGTCAAAAACCGCGGCAGAAAACCAAAGAATAGTTATCGCAAAAACCGTGAAGATGATTTTATAAAAAAGTTTGTTATCGCTTTTGATCATAATTTTTCTCCTTCCTCATGCGCTCCGTTTAAGTTCCGCAACGGTTGTTTTTATCTTATGTTCAATGGGTTTCCATTCAACTTTCATAAAAATTGCCGCGACGGAAATGGGGATATAGGTGAACATAAAAAGCGGAAAAGTGAAAGCATAAAAAACTTTTTTGATCGGGGAGGTGTGGATCTGTTTCCATTCGGAAAGGGTAGTTACTGCCCCTATTCCGAAAAGAGTGAGATACATATTGAAAACGCTTTCCAAAAGTGAAAAGGCAACCGGCAGAAGGCTTTCGCCGGAAAAAATCGCAAAAACGGAAACAAAACCGTTTGCCAAGGCGCAGAAAACCGAAAGCACCACCGCCGGCATTATGTTCATCGTCATATCGAAGCAGGAAAAATCTCCCCGAAAAATACCGCCGAAAAGGTCTTTTCCGTATTTTTTGAAAACCTGGAGATATCCCTTTGCCCAGCGCAGCCGCTGGTTCCAGGATTGGCGGAAAAGGGTCGGCTGTTCGTCATAAAGAACGGCGTTTTTGCAAAAACCGATTTTCTCTCCACGAACGATGTTGTGAACGGAAAATTCGATATCCTCGGTCAGAAGATGAAAAGGCCAGCCGCCGCATTTTTCAAGGATTTCGCGGCTGAAGAAAAAGCCCGTTCCGGAAACGGCGCAGGAATTTCCGAGAAGAAATCTTGCTCCGTTGAGATATCTGCTTTCCCGCAGGAACCAAAGAGAATATCCGGCGGAGATCCAGTTATCGCCATAGTTTTTTGAATTGCGGTAGCTTGTTATGATGTTGTATCCGTCGCAGAAAGTTCTGTTCATCTCCTCGATATAGTTTTCTTCAAGAACGTTGTCCGCATCGAAAACAAAAAAGCCATCAAAATAATTTTTCGGGTAATCTTCGGAAATTCGGCGGAGAAGTTCTTCAAGGGCATAGCCTTTTCCGACTTTCTCGAGGTTAAAGCGCTTATAAACGACTGCGCCGGAATTACGGGCAACCCTTGCGGTTTCGTCGGTGCAGTTATCCGCCATTACGAAAACACGGATATTCCCTCTTCCGTAAGTCTGGGAATGTATGCTTTTTATAAGTTCGCCGATAACTTTTTCTTCGTTTCTTGCGGAAACCAAAACGGCGAAGCGGTGTTTTTTCTCCGGCTTATGGGGCGGTTCTTTTTTTAAAAGCGCCGCCGGGATATATAAAAACTGGTATGAATAACAAAGAAAAAAGACAGCGGCGATTATAAAATTTATTGTGAAAACAAAATCCATTTTTCGGCTCCTCAAAAATATTTTTTCATATAAAATTTTAGAAAAAATATTTTTAAGAAACAATCGGGTGAAATCTTAAAGTTGTTTTAAGATTTTCTTAAGATTATTCCGGGGCGGAATATTTTACGCGGGCGAACACATAGGTTCGCCCCTACGGAGCTGAAATTGATATAGGTGCAGTAGGGGCGGATATTATCCGCCCGTTTTTGATTGTACGGTGTTTTTGTCCTCGTCTGTCTTTTTCACGGAGAGAATCTTTTGTTTATGAACAAAAGATTTCCGCCCTGTAAATAATTGTTAAATGTTGGCGCAGGAAACTTTTTCCGGAAGGATTTTATGATATAATATCCTTGCAAAAGCTTTTGCAAAAATATTTTTTATAAAAAGGTGATTGAATTAAATGAAAACTTTGGGAAATATCCTCTGGTTCCTTTTCGGCGGATTTCTTCTTTGGCTGGAATGGGTTTTGGCGGGAATTCTCCTTTGCATAACGATTGTGGGAATTCCGGCGGGAATTCAGTGTTTTAAAATTGCGGGGCTCTGCGCGCTGCCTTTTAAAAAAGAAATTATCCATGAACCCATCGGCTTCGGGAACACTTTTTTCAACATTCTCTGGATAATGGTCTTCGGTTGGGAAATTGCGCTGACCGCTCTTCTTTCCGGTCTTCTCTGGTGCATCACCATTGTCGGTATCCCCTTCGGAAAACAGTTCTTTAAACTTGCGGCAATAAGCCTTTTCCCTTTCGGAACAAAAGCGGTAAGAGCTTAAATTTTTCCACCCTTCCGGTTTTTGGAAAAATTCTTTAAAACCAATGCAACAAAAAGCCTCCTTTTGCGTCACTATTTTTATAGGACGGTAAAAAAGGAGGCTTTTTATGAAAAAACTTTGTTTGATTCTGGCGATTGTTTTTGCTTTTTGCGGCTGCTTTGCCGAAGAACCGGAAATTTTGAACTCAAACCCGGAAGAGGGCTCTAATCCGAAAATTCCGTCGCTTATTCCCGGAAGCGGATATCAGAGTATGCCGCCGAAGATTTTTCTTCCTCTGATTAATTTTACCGAAAATGAACTGAAAGTTCCGGATAACGCGGAGGTTTTCGGAACAAGGGTGGAAATTCCTGTTGTTCTTCCGGAAAACGCCGGAGAAAGCGATTCCAACGTTGTTCCTGCGGTTTTATGGAAAGAACTTATTGCCGAAATTCAGAAGGATTATCCCGCTTTTGATCCGGAAAACCCGGGCTGGAAGGCTTCCTATAATTTTTATGCCGCGGACGGAACAGCCGGAATGCTAAAAATAAATTACTATATCGACGAAAATATAATCACCGACAAGGCGATTATCGGAACCGTTGAAAACGGGCTCATAACAAGACTCAGCTATACGAACGTTGATTTTGAAACCGACGAGGAAAAAATCCGCGAAGAGGCAAGGAATTTTCTTGAAACAACCACACAGACAAAGAAAATTTTTGAGGAAGGAGAGGAGTTTTTAAAGGAGGAAACCCTCTTCCATTATCATTATCCCTCGGATATGCTCATTTATTGCTATCAGCTTTATTTTTACGTTGACATGGGCGAAACGAAAGTTATCAACAACGATTGGGGTTATGAATGTATAGTGAAATAAAAGAAAAAGCAGGCGCTTTTGGCAGGGCTTCATAAAACAGTTAATCCTCCCTATGAGAAATCTCATAGGGAGGATTATTTTGCATTGGTGCGGTTCAAAAGCGCATATAACGCACTACACCGAAAGGTGTATAGAAGTGCACCCTTATTTCTGCCGGACAGGTTGTTCATTCTATTCTTACTTAGTCAATATATGCCAAATATCGTTTCCAACAAAGCCGCATCTTCGATATAGCATTTCAGGCGATGTTGGGTTGTTTACTTTGCCAGATACTGTTGCAAAATCCGCAATGCCCGTCATTCGTTTTAAGAGGTTATTAACGATTAGCTGCCCAATTCCTCTTCCTCTATAAGCAGGTATGACCTGTATCCATTCCAGAATTCCCTCATGTATTTCTTTGTCAAAGTCGGCAATACCGCACCCTGCTATACATGAGGCTGCGGTATCAACAGCATAAATCCATAGCGCTTGGCAAAACACCTCTGTTTGGGTATAGCTATTAAGTTGTTCAAACGTGACTGACATATCAGTATACGATTGATTGATGACATCAACAAAAAGTGGAATGTCATCATACTTGGCCGTGACGATCGATATATTATCTAATTCTACAGACTGGACATCCAATAAATTATGATAAAGTCTGAAGTACGGTTCATCATGATAATCTTTATACTTTTCTTCTACATAGCAAGAATCATGAACAATACACATGTTTTCAGGGATACGTATATGCTTGTTCTTCCAATACGGAATTGATAAAGTACCACATGGATTTTCTTTGTAAACTTCCATTATCCCCATTGCCGCACCTCCTTTCAGTAAGCAAAACACCGTCGTATTCAGCGTATCCAACCAAATTTATTATATCACATGGCTATCATGTGCACAAGAACAGTCCCGGCAGGGCACTCTGCCGGGACTGTAACTGTTTTACAAGCACCCGCCTTTGCCTGCTTTTTTATTTTGGCGTGGTTTTTGAATCCCTCCACCGCCGAAGGCGGTCCCCCTCCCTTTAGGCAAAGGAGGTTTTATAAATCAAAATTCTTTTCGTAAGCGGCTATAACTGCTTCTGTGACTGCGGAACGGAACCCGACTTTTTCAAGGGCGCGGACACCCTGGATAGTCGTTCCGCCGGGGGAACAAACTTCGTCCTTGAGCTGGCCGGGGTGCTTTTTGCTTTCAAGAATAAGCTTTGCGGCGCCGGCAACCATCTGTGCGGCAAATTCCATTGCCTGAGCTCTCGGAAGTCCGCAGGCAACGCCGCCATCCGCCAATGCTTCAACAAAAAGATCGACGAATGCCGGTCCGCAGCCGGCAACGGAAGCGCCAGCATCCATAAGTTTTTCCGGAAGGGGAGAAAATCTTCCGGCTTCTTTCATGGAATCGAGGAAGAAGGAAACTTCTTCTTCGGTAACCTCGGGGTTCGGCGCATAGAGTATCATTCCTTCGCCGATTGCGGCGGGAGTGTTCGGCATTATGCGGATCACCGGATAATTTCCGCCGGCGGCTTCGCAGATTCTTTCGCAGGTGAAGGCCGCGAGCATTGAAACGAGCACAAAACGGTCCTTGCGGTTTTTGAGCACGGGGATAATATCTTCGAGAGTATCTTTGAGCATCTGGGGCTTTACTCCGAGGAAAATATAGTCCGCTTCGGACGCAACGGTAACGTTATCGACAACTTTTCCGCCGGTTTTTTCCGCAAGAGCATCGGCTTTTTCGCGGATTTTATCCGCGAGCAGAAGTTCGTTTTCGCTGTTTGATTTTGCGGCGGCAAGGATAAGGGCACCGCCCATATTTCCGGTTCCGATGAATCCGAGTTTTTTCACAAAAATCGCCTCCCAGGGAATTATATTTTTATTATAAACCTTTGTTTCTTCTCTTGCAATATGCTTGTTTTTGGGATATAGTTTAATTATCAAAACAAAGCAGGGAGGACAAAAAACAAATGAAAACACCCGGACTTATCGACCTTCATCTTCATCTCGACGGTTCCCTTTCCGTAAAATCCGTAAAGGAACTTGCCGCTTTGCAAAACATTGAAATTCCCGAAAAAGAAGAGGAACTCCTCAAACTTCTCAGAATAAACGACGATTGCAAGGACCTTACCGAATATCTTGAAAAATTCGCTTTCCCGGGAAAACTTCTCCAGACAAAGGAAGCCATTGCCCTTTCTGTTTATAACCTTCAGGAAGAGCTTAAGGAACAGGGACTTATCCATGCGGAGATCCGCTTTGCGCCCCAGCTTCATACCCACAAAGGTCTTTCCCAGACCGAAGTTGTTGAAGCGGCTATCGAAGGACTTGAAAGAAGCGATTTTTCCGCAGGACTTATTCTTTGCTGTATGCGCGGAAACGATAACCACGAAGAAAACCTTGAAACCGTAAGAGTTGCGAAGGAATTCCTCGGAAAAGGCGTTGTTTCCGTTGATATTGCCGGCGCGGAAGCGCTTTTCCCCACCGAAAACTTCGGCGACCTTTTTGCCCTTGCAAGGGAGCTTGAAATTCCTTTCACCATTCATGCGGGCGAAGCTGACGGCCCGAAGAGCGTCTGGAAAGCTCTTGAATACGGCACAAAGCGCCTTGGCCACGGAGTCCGCAGTCTTGAAGATCCGGAACTTATCGAAAAAATCGTTTCCGAGGGAATCACCCTTGAACTTTGTCCCACCAGCAATATCCACACCTGCATGTTCCCTTCCATCGAGGAATATCCTCTCAGAAAACTTATGGAAGCGGGAGTTAAAGTTACAATCAACACCGACAACATGACCGTTTCGAACATCAATCTTGCAAAAGAATTCGGAAAACTTATTGCCGCTTTTGACCTTACCGACGAGGAAATCAAAGGTTTCGCAAGAAACTCCGTTGCCGCCTGCTTCGCAGACGAAGAAACGAAAAAGGTCCTTCTTGAAAAAATCGACGCTGCGGAATAAAATTTCGGCCGCACAAGCGGTTATAGCTTTTGCGCTTGTTTCGGAGGATTTATGAAAAGAGTAAGAATAACAGCCATAAGAAAAACAGTTTATCCTGATCTTATAGAAAAATATGAAAATCCGATAGAGCATGCCTGCGACGTTAAGGAAGGACAGGTCTGGATTGCCGAAGGCTGGGAAAAGCCGCAGGGCTTTTGTGACAGCGCTTGGGAAAGCATTTCCGCTTTTGTTATGACTTTGGCCCACGGCGGCGAAAATTTTTATGACGGCTGGATGAAAAACCCGAAAACGGCAATGATAAGCTGCAACGACGGATTCAGACCGGTGAGCTTTTATCTTGAAGCATTGGAAGAGGATTGCTGTTCTCAAAACGCCGATGCGGATTCAAACGCAGAAAAAGCATAAAAACAAACAGCCGCCTTTGATAAGGGCGGCTGTTTACTTATATATTCAGTTCAAAAATTCCGCCTTCAAAAACAATATCGTTTCCTTCGGAATCTTTATAAAAAGAAACTTTTTCCGTTCCGGAAAGTTCAAAGCCGAGGGATTTTAAAAGCGCGGCGGAAGGTTTGTTTTCAAGAGCGGTCCCGGCGGTGATTTTTGTTATTCCGAGAGTTCCGAGATATTCAAAAAGGGCGGCAAAACTTTCCTTTGCGAAGCCTTTTCCGTGAAATTTTGAATGGAAGCAGTATCCGGTTTCATAACCGTTTTCCCTTTTGTTGAAGGCAATATAGCCGATAACGGTTTCGCCGAGGCAAACGGCAAAAAACATATGCTCGGTGCTTTCCGCGGTTTTTGCCCAGCGGGAAATTCTTTCGGCAACTTCTTCATCTTTTGTGGAATGGGGTCTGTCATATTTTGAAAATTCCGAGGAATTAAAATCTTCCCAGATTTCTTTTATAGATTCCCGGTCCTTTTCCGAAACCCGCCTTATTAAAAGTCTTTCTGTTTTTATGGGCATTGTTTTGCTCCTTTCCTCGATAAATCATATATCAGAATTATACTTTGACACTTTTGATAAATCAAGATATACTTGTTTTCAGAAAAAAACAAGGAGAAACGCCTTATGATAAAAATTCTTTTCGTCTGCCACGGCAACATTTGCCGAAGCCCCATGGCTGAATTTGTTATGAAAGACCTGCTTTCCAAAACCGGCAGGGAATTTGAATTCGAAATTTCTTCCGCCGCAACAAGCACCGAAGAAATCTGGAACGGAATAGGAAACCCGGTTTATCCCCCGGCAAAAAAGCTCCTTTTGAAAAAAGGAATCGATTGTTCCGGAAAAAGAGCAAGGCAGATGACCCGCGCTGATTACGATTATTACGACCTTTTAATCGGAATGGACAACTGGAATATCCGTAACATGCTGAGAATTACCGGCGGCGACCCGGATAATAAAATAAAAATGCTTCTGGATTTCACAAACCGCCCAGACGAAGTTGCTGACCCTTGGTACAGCGGAGATTTTGAAACGACCTATCGGGACGTCCTCGAAGGCTGCGAAGGAATCCTAAAAAGCCTTCCCCTGGGGGAAGGTGGATTTTTCGGCAAAGCCGAAAAAGACGGATGAGGGGGAAAACAAAAATAAGACCAGACGGATAATATCCGCCCCTACTTGAAATCCGCTTTCCAAAGTGCTATATTTAAACCATAAAACATGAAAAGGGTGAAAAGATGCGCAAATAATCCTGTTTTGATGTAAGAAAACGAACCGAAAAAACCTTCGGCGGCTTTTGCAGATTTGCAAAAGCTTTGTTCCTTACGGAAAAACGCAGATTATTTGCAGGAAAAGCCCTTTTTTTATCCAAAAAAACGAGCTTTTGTTGGTCTGCGTTCGCTTTGCCGAAGGCAGACCTTTTTTGTTTCTCAAAGGAGGAATGATCAATGCTCCAAGTTAAAAATCTTTCCATGAACCACACAAAGGATTCCCACGTTCTTTCCGAAAACCTTTCCTTTGTTCTTAACGAAGGGGAAAAGGCCGCTGTCATCGGCGAGGAAGGCAACGGAAAATCCACCCTTTTAAAACTTATCTATGACCCGGAACTTGTGGAAAACTATATAGAATATTCCGGCGAAATAATCCGCGGCGGCGCCGTTTTCGGATATCTTGCCCAGGAAATTTCCGATTACGAAAAGGAACTTTCCGTTGCGGAATTTTGTAAAAACGCGAAAGGCTTTTCCGAACTTCTGCCCTATGAAATTTTTGATATTGCTTCGCAGATTGGGCTTGAGCCGGAAATTTTTGAATCCGAAAGGAAGATGAAAACCCTTTCCGGCGGCGAAAAGGTAAAAGTCCGAATGGCGGCGGTTCTTGCCGGAAAACCGGACGTTCTCCTTCTCGATGAGCCTTCGAACGATATCGATATCGAAACTCTTGAATGGCTCGAAAATTTCATCAATTACTGCGGGCTCTCCGTTCTTTTCATAAGCCATGACGAAACTCTTCTGGAACGCACCGCTGATATGATAATCCACATGGAACAGCTAAGGCGAAAAACAGCCGCAAGATGCACTGTTGCAAGGCTTCCCTACCGGCGCTATGTTGAGGAAAGGCTCCTCGGTTTTGAAAAACAGGAACAAATGGCAAGAAGCGAAAAGCGGGATTTTGATAAAAAAATGGAGCGTTTCCGCCAGATTTATCAGAAAGTCGATCATCAGCAGGAAAATATTTCCCGGGCAGATCCCCACGGCGGCGCACTTTTAAAGAAAAAGATGCATTCCGTTAAAGCAATGGGAAAGCGCTTTGAAAAGGAGAAGGAAAACCTTACCCAGATGCCGGAAAGTGAAGATGCGATTTTTCTCCGCTTTGGCGAAAACGCAAAAGTTCCGGGCGGAAAAAGGGTGCTTTCCCTCGAAATTCCGGAACTTTTTGCGGGAGAAAAGCGCCTTTGCGGCGAAATCCGGCTCGAAATTTCCGGCGGCGAAAAAATCTGCATAATCGGGAAAAACGGCGCCGGAAAAACTACCCTTCTCAAAAAAATCGCCGAAGAGCTCCTTTCCCGAAAGGACATAAAAGCGGCATATATGCCGCAGAATTATGAGGAAGGCTTTGACCTTTCAAAAGACCCGGTGGAACTTCTTGCAAAAGGCGGAACAAAGGAAGAACGGACGAAGATCCGTACCTATCTCGGAAGCATCAAATTCACCGCGGACGAAATGAGCCACCCGGCGAAAGAACTTTCCGGCGGACAGAAAGCGAAACTTTTCTTTGCAGAAATGGCGCTTTCGGATTACAACGTTCTTATTCTTGACGAGCCGACGAGGAACCTTTCGCCCCTTTCTAACCCGATGATAAGAGAGGTTTTGAAAAACTTCGGCGGAGTTATCATAAGCGTTTCCCACGACAGAAAATATATTGCCGAAGTCTGCGAAAAAATTCTTGAACTCGACGAAAACGGGCTTAAAAGAGTTTATCCGGAATTTTAAAGCGGAGGTTTTTATATGAAAAAATTTGCGGTTTTGATTTATCCCGATTTTTCTCTCCAGGAGATAACCTGCCTGACTTCCGCTCTTTCGGTCTGGTTCGGTGAAAAAATCGATTTTATCGCAAGCGAAAAAAGAGAATACAAAAGCGAGGAAGGGCTTTTTGTCTTTCCGACAAAAACCACCGAAGAAACAAAAATCACCGATTACGACTGCCTGATACTTCCGGGAACAATAAACCCGCTTCCGGCGCTTTTCGATGAAAAACTGATTGGATTTTTAAAAAGCGGCGCGGAAACGGACGTTGTTTTTGCGGCAATTTCTTCCGCGCCTTTGCTTCTTTTGAAGGCGGGAATTTTGAAAAACAAAAAATTCACCGGCGGATTTTTTATGCAGATGGCGGAGGTTTTTCCTTTTGTTGAAAAGGAAAATTTTATCCATAAGGGAATCGTCTGTGACGAAAACGTTATCACCGGAATCGGAATGTTTTTCCGGGAATTTGCAAAAGAGGTTCTTTGCCGTTTCGGTTACGATATCGGCGAAAATTTCATGCGGGAAAAACCGGAAGATTTTTCCGAAAACGAATTGACTTTTTATTGGTCGGAAGAGGAATATGCGGAATTTCTTGATGAGCTTTCGGAATATCAATAAGAACAGTGGTTATTCCTCATCCGTCTGCTTCGCAGACACATTTTCCCCTCCGGGAAGGCTAAAATGAATCCCTCCGTCTTTCGCCTTTGGCGAAATCCACCTCCCTTTAGGCAAGGGAGGCTTACCCCTTTTACGGCGAGAGCAAGCCCCCGCCCTACATTAAATTACGGTGGTTGCGGATATTATCCGACAGATTTTAATGGGACAGAGTTTGCCCCCTCATCCGTCTTTTTCGGCTTTGCTGAAAAATCCACCTATACTCTTGCGGTGCCCAAAATATTCTTCGGCATACGCCTTGAATATTTTGACCGCGGCGCCAAACCCTGTTCGCTTCATCGTCCACAGG
>JAZQBJ010000056.1:0-2379 GCA_045545715.1 Oscillospiraceae bacterium | reverse complement strand
ACTCTGCCTTTCAACTCCTTGGCTCACAGAACGACATGGCTACGATCCGACTTATTCAAAAACTTCAAACGCTTCGGAATAGATTCGGACAGAGCGGTTGACGTTATCTTTTTTGCGATGATTTTCGGAATAATCGGCGCAAGACTTTATTACGTTGCTTTCCAGTGGGATATGTATAAGGATAACCTTATGGAGATCCTCAATATTCGCGGAGGAGGCCTTGGCTTTTACGGCGGAATAATCGGCGGAATAATCGGCCTTATAATCGGATGCAAACTCAGGGGACAAAACATCCTTGCTTTTCTCGATGTCGGCGGCGGTGCAGTACTTATCGGACAGGGAATAGGACGTTGGGGAAACTTTGTCAACAGCGAGGCTTTCGGTTCCAACACCACTCTTCCCTGGGGAATGACAAGCCCGAAAATTGCCGCATACATTGAAAGACATTCGGAAGAAGTTATGGGCGCCGTTATGGACCCGAACGTTCCGGTTCACCCGACCTTTTTCTATGAATCACTCTGGTGCGCGATAGGACTTCTTGTGTTCTGTTACGTTATGAAAAATCGTAAATTTGACGGACAGATGATGCTGTTCTATCTTGGTTGGAACGGGTTTGGAAGAATGATAATCGAAGGACTCCGAACCGACAGTCTTATGATAGGCCCGTTCAGAATCTCCCAGCTTCTCGGCGCTTTGATGCTTATCTTTGCAGTCTGCGCTTTCGGAATTGCAATGAAATTCCTTAAGTCTGAATTAAGACCGGAATGGCTCGGAATTTTTTCCGAAACCGAAAAAGGAAAACTTGTTGCCGCCGGAAAATGGGATTATAAAAACAACTGCGAAAAAACTTCCGAAGAAAAAGAAGAAACGGGGGAAAACAAAGATGGCAACGATAATTGACGGAAAGAAAATTGCGGCGGAAGTCCGCGCGGAACTTAAAGAAAAAATTGAAAAAATGGTCGCCGAAACAAAAAGAAGACCCGCCCTTGCGGTAATTCTTGTGGGCGAAGACCCTGCTTCAAAAGTTTATGTCCGCAACAAGGCAAAAGCCTGCGAAGAAATCGGCGTTGCAAGCGAAGTTGTAACTCTTGCGGCGGATATCACCCAGGAAATGCTTGAATATATCATAAATTCCTATGCCGCAAGGGTCGATATCGACGGAATTCTTGTTCAGATGCCTCTTCCGAAAGGTCTTGACGGCGAAAGAGCCCTTGCCTGCATTCCTGCGGAAAAGGACGTTGACGCTTTCCACCCGGAAAACGTGGGACATATTATGCGCGGCGATTACAGATTCCTTCCCTGTACCCCCGCCGGAGTTATGGAACTTCTTCATCGCTACGGAATTTCTCCCGCCGGCAAAAAATGCGTCGTAATCGGAAGAAGCGATATCGTTGGAAAACCTATGGCGATGATGCTTCTCCACGAAAACGGAACGGTAGAAATCTGCCACAGCAAAACTCCTAACCTTGCGGAAGAAACCCGCAGCGCGGATATTCTTGTTGCCGCAGTCGGAAGACCGAAATTCGTAACCGCAGATATGGTAAAAGAAGGCGCAGTTGTTATCGACGTCGGCATCAACCGCGATGAAAACGGAAAACTTTGTGGTGACGTTGATTTTGAAAACGTCGAACCGAAGGCAAGCTTCATCACTCCCGTTCCCGGCGGAGTCGGTCCCATGACCGTTGCAATGCTTATGCAAAACACCGTTACCGCGGCGGAAAACAGTATGAGCACAAACAGAGGCTAAGATAAATGGAAATCAGAAAGCTTACGATTGACGACCACGCCGAAGTAGAGGAACTGTTTTATCAATTGGATGAATTCCATGTTCAAAACAGACCGGATTGTTTTGTTCATAAAGATAAAAGCGAAACATATCCGATTGAGGTTTTTACCCATAACCTGGCATATCCGGGTGGTTTGGAACTTGGGGCGTTCGAAAATGGAATAATGGTCGGATTTGTTCGGGCAACCTTATGGGAAGAAAGTTTTGAGGTAAAAGGTACAAAAACAGTGGTGCTCGATAATATCTATGTTTTGCCGGATTACCGCCGGAAAGGAATTGCGGCAAAACTTTTTTCGGAGGTTGAAAACTGGGCAAAAGAACAGGGCGCGGTTCGATTGGATTTATATACCTGGGATTTCAACAAGGGCGCCATCGCTATGTATCAGTCTATGGGAATGACACCCCAGCGTCATGTATTTGAAAAGAAATTATAAAAAAGCACCTCCCGAAAATTGCACCGCACCAAATTGTGCGGACAGCACAAAAAAAGCACATTATGGCAGAGAAATAAAAAATTCAAGCAAGGAACTGACTTCTCTTTTCGAGGGGAGTCAGTTTTGTTTTAAGCTGAATACGCTGATGATTGTAGAAAT
>JAZQBJ010000055.1:0-4793 GCA_045545715.1 Oscillospiraceae bacterium | reverse complement strand
CAAAACGTTATGTTGGACGAGGAATGCTTTTCTTAGACTTGATTCAGGAAGGTAATCTTGGTCTTATTAAGGCTGTTGAAAAATTTGACTATCAAAAGGGATTTAAATTTAGTACCTATGCGACATGGTGGATTCGCCAGGCAATTACAAGAGCAATTGCCGACCAGGCAAGAACCATTCGTATTCCGGTACACATGGTCGAAACCATCAACAAAGTTAAAAAGGTAAGCTCCCAGCTTCTCCACCAGAACGGTCACGAACCCACCGCGGAAGAAATTGCAATAGAACTTGACATGCCCACCGATAAAGTCCGCGAAATCATGAGAGTTGCTCAGGAACCCGTTTCTCTTGAAACTCCTATCGGTGAAGAAGAGGACAGCCATCTCGGCGATTTTATTCCCGATGATGACGCACCGGCACCTGCAGACGCAGCTTCCCACACTCTTCTTAAAGAACAGCTTGCGGACGTTCTTAAAACCCTTACCCCCAGAGAAGAAAAAGTTCTTCGCCTTCGTTTCGGTCTTGATGACGGAAGACCCAGAACCCTTGAGGAAGTCGGCAAGGAATTCAACGTAACCCGTGAACGTATCCGCCAGATCGAAGCAAAAGCTCTTCGCAAGCTCCGCCACCCCAGCAGAAGCAAAAAACTCAAAGACTTCATCGACTGATAAATCTTTTCGGGTTTTCGGGCGGATGATATCCGCCCCTACGGTTTTTTTGTGAAGACTATGACATAAAATCTTCCAGAAGCGAATCCAGTTCGCTTTGGGAACTTACCGGAATTCCTTCCAAAAGGCGCTCCTGATCCTCTTTCGGAAGATTGCGCACAAAGAAATCATATACCAGATTCGGATATGGGCTTTTTCCGGCAAAAAGGGCGAGTTTTCCTTCAAAAACCCCGAGGACGACTTTTTCCGGTTCTTCTTCGGAAACCGAAACTTCCGTTTCTGCCGGAACGGGATCTTCCTTTTGGTCAAAATGATTTTCCAGCGCGAAAAAACCGGTTACTATTGTCCCGGTTACCAAAAGTGCGGCAAAAGCCGCCGCAAAAGTATGTTCCATTATTAAAAACCCCTTTCCGGTTTATTCCAATCTGTATTTTTAACAAGTTGTTAACCAAATAATCATTTGGCGAGGTATAATATGTAATATAAGACTTCTCAGGTATAAAAACCTCCTCGGAGGAGGAGGCGTTTCCGAAAGGAAATGACGGAGGAGGGATTATTTTTAAAAAACTGAGCGTATTTAATATTGGTCGAGGGATTATCCCTCCCCAGTCTGCTTTGCAGACAGCCCCTCCTCTGAGGGGTTTATTCCTCACAAAAGGAGGACGGATAAATGCAATTTAAAAAGAAAAATGATCAGCCGAAGGAAACTCCGCTTTGGCTCAAAATTCTTAAAGGCTTTTTCCGCTTTTTCGGAAGAGCTTTTGTAACGGTTCTTTCCGTTATCATTATAAGCGGCTGCATCATCGGTTGTGTTCTTGCAACGGTAATTCTCGGAATGGTCGACGACGCGGAAGTTGTTGACCTTGATCAGCTTGAACTCAGCTATACCACAATAATCTATACAAAAGATTCCGAAACCGGCGTTTACGTTGAAGACACCAAGCTTTACGGCGAAAGCGGAAAGCTTATCTGGGCAGATTATGAACAGTTCCCGGATTATCTTATCGACACCGTTGTTGCGGCGGAAGACAAACGTTTCTGGCAGCACCAGGGAGTTGACTTTGCCCGAACCATTCAGGCAACTCTTAGCTTTCTTACCGGCGGCGATTCCGGCGGCGGTTCCACAATCACCCAGCAGCTTATCAAAAACGTGACCGGCGCGAACGAAGTCCGAATCGACCGTAAGGTAAAGGAGATCTTTAACGCCCTTGCCCTTGAAAAACAATATTCAAAACAGCAGATCCTCGAGGCATATCTCAACGTAATCGCTCTCGGCTATAACACCAAGGGCGTTCAGGCTGCGGCGAATATGTATTACGACAAGGACATCTCCGAGCTCACTCTTCCGGAATGTGCCGGACTTATTGCCATCACCAACAACCCCAGCATTTATGAACCTTTCGGTCATCCGGAAAACAACAAAGGCCGCCGGGAATATATTTACGGCGAGATGCTTGAAGTAGGTTACATCGACAGAACCGAATATGATGTTCTTGTTGAAACCGACATCCTGACTTCCAAAGGACAGGTTACCGGAAAAGAATCCAGCAAATACACCTCCTGGTTCATCGATTACGTTATAGACGACGTTATCAGCGACCTTATGGACGAATACGGCTGGGATTACAGCACCGCTGAATATAACCTTTATAACGGCGGTTACAGAATTTACGCCACCGTTGACAACCGCATCCAGAACATTGCCGAAGAATATTACGAACATCCGGAAAACTTCCCGAAAGTCAGAAACGCCGAACAGCCCAACTCCGCCTTTGTTTGTCTTAACTATAACGGCGAAGTTGTTGCAATAGTCGGAAGCAAGGGCGAAAAAACCGGTTCCCGACTCTTTAACATCGCGGCAAGCGGCAAAAGGCACATAGGCTCCACCATCAAACCCATTGCTTCCTATGCTCTTGCCGTTGAAAACGACCTCATCACTTTTTCTTCCGTCATCACCGACGAACCGATCTATAAAGCCGGCGAAACCGTTGGCAGCAGCACTTTTTCCGCAGACTGGCCGGTAAACTATTATGCGGGATATCTCGGCGACGTTACGGTAAGAACCGCAGTTGCGCGTTCCATAAACACCATTCCGGTAAAACTTGTTGAGCTTCTTACCCCGAGGACGGTTTTCGATTTCCTTACCCAGAAGCTCCACATTTCCACCCTTATTGAAACCGGCCCCAACAACGACGTTGCTGTTGCGCCGATGGCTCTCGGTTCCTTTACCGAAGGTGTAACTCCTCTTGAACTTGCGGGCGCATATCAGATGATAGGCAACGGCGGACTTTATATTGAGCCCCATTCCTATACCCAGGTTCTTGACAGCGAAGGCGCGGTTATCCTTAAGGCAAACACCGCTCCGGAACGTGTTATTTCCGCAGAGACCTCGACCATTCTTAACAAGCTTTGCCAGGAAGTTGTTAACGGACCTAACGGAACGGCAAACCCCACAGCAAAAATTCCCGGTTATACCGTTGCGGGAAAAACCGGTTCTGCTTCCGACAACATCGACCTTTGGTTCGTTGGAATGACTCCGCAGTATCTGGGCGTTGTATGGCTTGGCTATAACATTCCCGATGAAATTATTTATAACACCTACCCCACCCCCATAATCTGGCAGGCAATTATGAAACAGGTAATGCAGGGAGAAGACCCGAACGTAAAATTCCCGGAAAGCACGAACGTTATTTCCGCAACCTACTGTCAGGCTTCCGGTGATCTTGCCGGTCCTTCCTGCAGCGAAACCGGAATAGGTTGGTACAAAAAGAGCAATCTTCCCGGAAACTGCACAAAATGCCATAGCGGAAGCAGTTTTTGGGACGAGATTTTCGGAAATGATGATGACGACGGCGACGACGGAGTTGAAATCATCGGATAAAGAATATTTTCAAAGGAGACGCTTTTTCAAAAGGCGTCTCTTTTTTTGCGCGATGATGCCTTTTCGGATATCGGTTTTTCGGCGGAAAGGATTTTTTGCTGTTGAAGAACAAATGGCTTTATGGTAAGATTGAAACATCACCGAACGGGAGGTTTTTGAAAAATGATCGACGAAAAACTCAAAAAGGAACTTATTGAAAAAGGCAGAAGATTCATGCATGGATATCACGACGATGACATGACCGCCGACAGCGATTTTAATCCTTCCGACCAACAGCTCCGTCTTCCCCAGCCGCCGCTTTGCAAAGCTCCCATGGCCGACGAAACCGCAAGAACTGCTCTTCCCCTTGATTTTTCCGGACTTGAACTTAAAAACGACGTGATTTCGCTTATCCGCGACAGAAGAAGCTCAAGGGTTTATACCGAAGAAAAAATGAGCCTTCTTCAGCTTTCGTTCCTTCTTTGGGCCACCCAGGGAATAAAAAGCATTCGCGGAAAAAGCTACGCGACCATCCGCACCGTTCCCTGCGGCGGAGCAAGGCACGAATTTGAAACCTATCTTATAGTCAGAAACGTCGAAGGCCTTTCCGAAGGAATATACCACTATCTTCCCATGGAACACGCCCTTGAATTTCTTGAAAAACCGGAAAACATCGAAGAAATCATCACAGAAACTCTTTGCGGCCAAAAATGGGCGGAAAAGGCAAATGTCGTTTTTTACTGGACAATGGTTGCCTACCGTGCCGAATGGCGTTACGGAACCCATTCCCACCGTGTTGCGCTTCTTGATGCAGGTCACCTTTGCCAGAATCTTTATCTCGGCGTTACTGCCCTTGGAATGGGAACCTGCGGAATCGGCGCTTTTTCCCATGACCTTTGCAATAAGGTCTTCAAAATCGACGGCGACGAAGAATACATGGTTTATACCGCACCGGTAGGAACGATCCGCCCGGAGGACAAGGCCGCCGAAGCCGCCTTTTATAAATTTGTTGAAGAAGAGGGACTTTGATCCCCATAAAAAAGCGGAGCTTTTGCTCCGCTTTTTTTGTTTGGTTTGGTTTTTGATGGGACGGGGATTACACCTCATCCGTCAAAACCTTCGGTTTTCCCACCTTCCCCTCAAGGGGAAGGCTTTACATTCGGGTTATTGATTTTCGGGAAACCGCAGTGGCGGATATTGTCCGCCTGTTTTAATAACAGGGTTTTGAATCCCTCCACCATTGCTTGCGCAATGATCCCCCTCCC
>JAZQBJ010000054.1:0-4742 GCA_045545715.1 Oscillospiraceae bacterium | reverse complement strand
AACAATGTGGAAAACGTTGAAAACTTTATTCAAAAAGGCTTGTTTTCAAGGGAAAAAACGCAGATTTAACATTGTGGAAACAGTTTGTTCACAATCATACAAACAGTTTATTAGACTTTACGTAAACTTTTTTTGAGCATTTGTGCTCAAAAAACGAGCATAAAAAAGCTCTAAAATGCTCAAAAAACTGCACAAAAAGTAAAGAAAAAAGGTGATTTTTTTATGAAAATAGAAAAAATTGCCGAAGGGATAAAGGTTACGGAAATAAGCGACCTTTCTCTTTCGGAAACTTTGGACTGCGGACAGTGTTTCCGCTGGAAACAGGATGAAAACGGAAACTGGCGCGGCGTTGTAAAAGGCGTTTGCGGAAATATCCGTCAGGAAGAAGACGGAATTACCTTTATCGGTGCGGATGAAAAGGAATTCAATGAAATCTGGCTGGATTATTTCGATTTTAACAGAGATTATGATGCGCTTAAAACCGATTTTTCATCAAATGAGATGATACGTTCCGCCTGTGAATTTGCTCCGGGAATCCGGGTCCTCCGCCAGGAACCCTGGGAAGCTTTCATCACCTTCATAATCAGCCAGAACAACAATATCGCAAGGATAAAAGGAATCGTCGAAAGGCTTTGCGTTAATTTCGGCGAGGAAGTCGAACCGGGTTTTTTTGCATTTCCCACAGCAAAAAGACTTTCGGAAGAACCTTCCGAAAGCTTTGTAAAAATCGGCTGCGGCTATCGGGCAGATTACATATCCTCGGCCTCAAAAGAGGTTTACGAGGGAAAACTTGATCTTGAATCGCTTATGTCCGCACCCATTAACGAAGCCCGTGAACGCCTTTTAAAAGTCCATGGCGTCGGCCCGAAAGTTGCCGATTGTGTTCTGCTCTATGGTCTTGGAAGGGTGGAACGCTGTCCTGCGGATGTATGGATGAAAAGGGTAATAGCCGCTCTCGGCGGAGATATGCCGGAATGTGTTACGGAACATGCCGGCATTGCCCAACAGTTTCTTTTTCACTATGCAAGAAACTTTCCGGAAAAATTTGTTGGAATAAAAACGAAATAAACTACGGTTGCTATTGAAAAGAATTTGTTTTTAGTATAAAATATATATGTAAAAAACTGCATTGAAAGGAAGGATTTTTTATGCCGCTCGTCGGAACAAAAGAAATGTTTGCAAAAGCCTATGAAGGAGGCTACGCAATCGGCGCTTTCAACGTAAACAATATGGAAATCATCCAGGGTATCACCGAAGCAGCTGCTGAAGAAAACGCACCGCTTATTCTTCAGGTATCTGCCGGCGCAAGAAATTACGCAAAACCCATCTATCTTACAAAACTTGTTGAAGCAGCTGTTTATGACACCGGTCTTCCGATTGCTCTTCATCTTGACCACGGCGCAGATTTCGAAGTTTGCAGAAGCTGCATCGACAGCGGTTTTACTTCCGTTATGATCGACGGTTCCAAATATGACTTTGAGGACAACATCGCTCTTACCAAACAGGTCGTTGAATATGCTCACGCTCACGGAGTTTGTGTTGAAGGCGAACTCGGAACTCTTGCAGGAATTGAAGATGACGTTAACGTTTCCGCAGAGGATTCTTCCTATACCAGACCTGATCAGGTTCAGGAATTCGTTGAAAGAACCGGCGTTGATTCTCTTGCAATCGCAATCGGAACTTCCCACGGCGCATATAAATTCAAACCCGGCCACAAACCGGAACTTCGCTTCGATATTCTTAAAGAAGTTGAAGAGCGCCTTCCCGGTTTCCCGATCGTTCTCCATGGTTCTTCTTCCGTTCCGCAGGAATGGGTAAAAGTTGTCAACGAATTCGGCGGCCAGATGCCTGATGCAATCGGTATTCCGGAAGAACTTCTTCGCGAAGCAGCAAGAATGGCTGTTTGCAAGATCAACATCGACTCCGACCTTCGCCTTGTCTGCACCGGTTCCATCCGTCAGCATCTCGTTGAGCATCCGGATCACTTTGACCCCAGACAGTACCTTAAACCCGCAAGAGAAAACATCAAGGAAATGGTTCGCCATAAAATCGTTGACGTTCTCGGCTGCAACGGAAAAGCTTAATTTAAAAGTAATGAAAAGACCGCCTTTTGGGCGGTCTTTTTTTATCGGAAAAATAGTGATATAATAAAACGAAAAGGGGGCGAAACTTCTTGAAAATAAATCCTAAAAAAATCGTGATAGTTCTTCTTTTTTCCGCGGCTTTGCTTTCCGGAATCGTTTTGCTTTTCCTCGGAATAAAAAACAGTGTTTCCCTGGCAGTAAAGACTAAAGACTGGTTCGAAGCGCCGGGATATTTCCGGGATTACAGTATTTATGATATAGATGACGACGGCGAAACGACCTATCGTCTTAAATATGTTTTCTATTCCGGCGGAGCGGAATATTTTGTCGAAACGGATTACGGTTCGGGCGTTATTCCGGAAATCGACAGCGTAAGAACGGTTCTTTATGAACCGGAAAATCCGGAAAATGCGATTATAAAAGGCGGGACGGCCTCGGTAACCTATCTTACAATAGGTTTTATGTTCACTTTTATTCCGCTTTTTATGATATTTTGCTGGCTTTGGATAAACGGAAAAATAAAATTACATGTAAATGTGTTCGACTTTACAGCTGGATTTCTTATATTTGCTGTGGGAGAACTTTGTTTATATATGATGGGCGGAAGTGTTTTTCCATGGAAGGCTTTTGGCTCAATGGGATTTTTGGCAATAATTCCGACGCTTATGGTTGCGGTTGGAATTTTTCAGATGGTAAAAACAGTCATTAACGGAAAAAAGGAGAAAAAATGAGAGCGGAAAACTGTGTTGAGCTTACAATGGATTTTTTGAAAAAGAAATTTGATGAAAGCGAATATTTTTCAGATAAAAAATCGGAAAAGGATTATCGTTTTGAACATTCCGTAAGGGTCGCGAACATAGGAAAAATAATCGGGGAAAAAGAGGGTATGGATACAGAAGCGATGGTAATTGCCTGCCTTCTTCACGATATTTCTTATATAAACGAATTCAAGAGCAGAGAAGAGGCAAGAAATCATGGCAGATATTCCGCAAAAATTGCCCGTCCGTTCCTTGAAGAAATCGGAATCGAGCCGGAAGTTATCGAGGATATCTGCTACGGAATTGCGATCCACGTTGATGATGAAGCGGATTTTCCCGGGGAAAGGACAGCTTTTGCTCTTTCCGTCGGCGATGCGGATAACATCGACCGCTTTGACGCCTACCGCATTTTTGAAAACCTGAAATGGGTAAAATATGACGAGATGAGCCTTTCTGAAAAGAATGAACATGTAAATAAAGTTATAGAACGTCTTGAGAGCTATAAAAATCTTGAGTTTGCAACGGAAACGGGAAAAGAGATGTGGCTCGAAAAACTCGATTACCAAATAGGTTTTTATAAAAAACTTCTCGCCCAAATCGAAAACAGCGAACTGAGGTGAAAATTATGAAAAAAATAATGGTTTTTATTCTTTGCATAATGCTGTGTGCCGGCTTTTCCGGCTGCGAAACGGATAGTTACAGAGCTCTTATGTCCATTGAAAGCGGAACAAGAACAAGCTGGAGCCAGAAGCATGATTTTCTTGACGGAACAAAAGGCCACGTTCTTAATCTTGGGAAAGAAGAGCAGAATATGGTTATCGAAGTTGTTACCGAAGAGGGGAGCGTTGATATAATTGCGAAAGGACAGAACGGCGAAATAATTACGGAAATAGAAAACGCAGAAACCGGAACTTATAATTTTTCCGCAAATGGAAAGGTAAAATTCCGCATATATTGCAGTGAGCATAAAGGCAGCGTTTCTGTTTATGAAGCAGATTCTTAAACCTTTTTTAAGATTTTATTAAACCTATGGAAAACAAAAATCCTTGAAATTATAATGGAAACATAAACCGAAAAAAGAGGTGTGTTTTCCATGAAAAAGGTTCTTGCGATTCTATTAGCGGCGGTTTTGGTCATAAGTCTTTCCGGCTGCGGAATTCCTTTCACAGCGAAAAAAATCATCGACGATTCAGAAATTTATTCCGAAAGAGATATCGAAAAAGCGATGAGCCTTGTCTATCGCCAATTTGCTTTTTTCGAAGGCTGTGTTCTTCTTGAACTTGAATATGACGAAGAATATTCAAATGAAAGAATGAACGGCTGGGCGGAGCAATATGATGCTGACGAAGCGATGGTTTTGCTTTCTAAATTCTATGTTTTCGGAGAAAACGGAAGCCTTGAACCCGGAAAAACATATACAAAATGGAACTGGATTCTGGTTCGCAATAAAGGCGGATTCTGGGAACTTAAAACCTGGGGATACGGTTGATTGAAAGGAGAATGAATATGGTTTTACAAAGCGGAAATGTAACGGTCGTTCTTGAAACCGATGAAAAATTTTTGATCGGCTGTGATGAAGAGGAATATGATATAATCTTTAATCCGGGAAATATCAAGAGAAACGAACCTCATGACGCAATGAAAATTGTTGCAAAAACCGACAAAGTTCTTAAAATTGCGATTGTGATAAAACATGATAAGGATGCCGTTTACAGCGGATCTTTGTATGGCGAAAAACTCAATGTCACATTCGGAACCGACGCCGCGGAAATAAATGTTTCAACGGGCGAACTTATAAGATATGAAAAAGATGCGCTGAAAGAAGAATTTGATCTTTCGGAACTGGATAAATTGCTTTAATAAAAAACTCCCGCATTGCAAAGTCGGAGGCCAAGCGGTC
>JAZQBJ010000053.1:0-8918 GCA_045545715.1 Oscillospiraceae bacterium | reverse complement strand
GACCATACGGTCATGCGGCCCCTTCTCCTCAAGGAGAAGGCAATTTTACCTTTCACGAAAGGTTTTGATTTTATGGATAACAGACCAATCGGCGTTTTCGATTCCGGTCTCGGCGGTTTGACCGCCGTTAGGGAATTAAGACGCATTCTTCCCGGAGAAGATATAATTTTCTTCGGCGATACCGGAAGGGTTCCTTACGGAAGCCGAAGCCCTCATATAATTAAAGAATATGCGACCCAGTGCATGGATTTTCTTGAAAAGCAGGACGTCAAAATGATCCTTGTCGCCTGCGGAACGGTAAGTTCCGTTCTTGGCGAAAAAATGAACGAAGGAAGAAAAATTCCCTGCATGGGCGTTCTTGAATCAACGGTAAAAGCCGCCGTTTCCGCAACAAAGAACAAAAATATCGGACTTATCGCAACGGCCGCAACCGTTGCCAGCGGTTCCTATGAAAAGCTCACTTCCGAAATAATGCCCGAGGCAAATTTTTACGGAAAAGCCTGCCCGCTTTTTGTTCCCCTTGTTGAAAACGGATATTTCGCGTCCAACTGCGAAGTAACAAGGCTTGTTGCAAAGGATTATCTTTCCGCTTTCGAGGGAAAGGATATCGACACCCTTATCCTCGGCTGCACCCACTATCCGTTACTCTATAACCTGATCGATTCCATCACCGAACATAAACTTAATCTCATCGATTCCGGAAAGGAAGCAGCCCTCGGCGCGAAAGCTCTTCTTGAAGAAAAAGATATGCTTTCCGGCTGGAGAAAAATCGGCGGAATGAAATTTTTTGTTACCGATAAAGTCGAAGGTTTTGCAAAACTTGGAAAAGAATTCCTCGGTGAGGAACTTTTTGACGTAACAAGGCTTGAAATCGAAGAACTCTGAAAGCCTTCCCAGAGGGGAAGGTGGCACGACGAAGTCGTGACGGATGAGGGATTTCAGGTAACCCGGAGGGCAAAAACCTTCCGAACCATAAATTTGTAAAATTAAACAGAGGGTTACAATCCCTCAGTCAGCTTCGCTGACAGCCTGGCTACCCTTTTGTCGTCTTCGACGACATTTCCCCTGGCAGGGGAATCTTCTTTACACAAGGGAGCCTGATTTGAAAGGATAGTTTAATGAAAAAAGACGTTATGATTTTCATAAAAGGCACCCAGGAAGTTGATGGAGAAAAAGATACCATCGAACTTATGACCAAGGGCCGCTATTATAAAAGGCGCGACGTTCTCTATCTTTCCTATGAAGAAATGGACGAGGAGGACACCGAGCCCACGATGAAGACCCTTCTTAAAATCGAAGGGGATAACCGGGTGACCATGACCAGAAGCGGAAAACGCCATCAGCAGCTTATTATTGAAAAAGGCGAACGCCACCAGTGCCATTACGACAACGGCTATGCCGATTGGATGATGGGGATCCAGGGTTACGGAATTGAAAACGGGCTCGAAGATAACGGCGGAACCCTTAGTTTTAAATATTCCATGGATATAAATGCCATGTTTGCAAGCGAAAATGAAGTTAACATAGTAGTCAAGGAGTGTGAAGAAAATGCGTAACTTAGTGGCGGAAGCCAAAGCGCAGTACAAAGAACTTATCGAAAAAGCGGTGAACGAAGCAATTGCCGCAGGCGAACTTCCGGAAGGTGAAATTCCGAAATTCAATATAGAAATTCCGGCAGACAACAAAAACGGCGACCTTGCTTCCAACGTTGCAATGGTTTCCGCAAAAGCTTTCAGAAAGGCTCCCCGCCAGATTGCGGAAACGATCGTTTCCCATATTTCCCTTGACGGAACTTATTTTGAAAAAGCGGAAGTTGCGGGCCCCGGCTTCCTCAACGTTTTCTATGCACCCCATTGGTTTGCAGAAACCGTTTCCGCCGTTCTCACCGAAAAAGATACCTACGGAACCGGTAATATGGGCAAAGGCGAAAAAGTCATGGTCGAATTCGTTTCCGCAAACCCCACCGGACCTATGCATATGGGTAACGCAAGAGGCGGCGCAATCGGTGACGGCCTTGCGGAAGCAATGAAATGGTGCGGCTATGACGTAACCCGCGAATTCTATATCAACGACGCCGGCAACCAGATCGAAAAATTCGGAAAATCCCTTGAAGCAAGATATCTCCAGCTCCATCTCGGCGAAGACGCTGTCGAATTCCCGGAAGACGGTTATCACGGCGAAGATATCAAAGTCCGCGCAAAGGAATTCACCGAAATAAACGGCGACAAATATGTTAACGCAGATTCCGCAGAAAGAAAAAAAGCTCTCGTTGCCTATGCCCTTCCCGCAAACGTTGAAGGACTTCAGCGCGACCTTGGAAAATACCGCATCAACTATGACGTATGGTTCCGTGAAAGCAGCCTTTATAACGACGGTTCCATCGAAAAAGTTGTAAAGATCCTTACCGAAAAAGGCCTTACCTATGAAAAAGACGGCGCTCTCTGGTATAAAAACGCCGAAGTTCTCACCAAAAAATTCAAAGCCGAAGGCAAAACCGATAAACAGATCGAAGCCCTTGAACTCAAGGACGACGTAATTATCCGCGCAAACGGAAACCCCACCTATTTCGCGGGCGATATCGCTTACCACTATAACAAATTCGCCGAACGCGGATTCAATAAAGTTATCAACGTCTGGGGCGCAGACCACCACGGTCACGTCGCAAGACTCCAGGGCGCAATGGACGCTGTTGGTCTTGACGGAAGCAAGCTCGACGTTGTCCTTATGCAGATGGTCGAACTTATGCGCGACGGAAAACCCGAAAAAATGAGCAAGCGTACCGGTAAGGCAATCACTCTCACCGACCTTCTTGATGAAGTTCCGATCGATGCAGCACGCTTCCTCTTTAATATGCGCGAACCCAACACCCACCTTCTCTTCGACCTCGGTCTTGCTGTAAAGAACACCAACGATAACCCCGTTTATTACGTTCAGTATGCCCACGCAAGAATCTGCTCCATTCTTCGCGCTCTTGCTGAAGAAGGAGTTCAGGTAAAAGAGGATATTTCCTGCTATACCTATACCGAACCGGAAGAATTTGCCCTTGTTACCGAGCTTGCAAAATTCCCCGGCGAAATCGAAGAATCCGTAAAAACCTACGATCCTTCCAGAATCACCAAATATGCTATCGAAGTTGCGACAATGTTCCACAAATTCTATAACGCATGCCGCTGCCGCTGTGAAGAAGAGGACAGAATGTATGCAAGAATGGCCCTTGCTTCCGCAACCAAAATTGTTATCAAAAACGTCCTCACAATGCTCAAAGTTTCCGTTCCGGAATCCATGTAACCTCTTAAGCGTCCCTTGTTAAAGGAGACTCCCCTTACAGGGGAGATGTCTGCGCAGCAGACAGAGGGGTTTGCCGTCTGCGGCGAGCAAAGAGAGCCGCGAAGTGGCGAGGGGATTCTTTAAAAAAATCCTGCCATATAATAAAAAAAGAAATCCCGCTCTCCGGCGGGATTTTTTTATAGCCTCATCTATCAGTGGAGGTGTCAGCCAAAGACTGACGGAAGGGTGAAATAAAGCCTTCCCGGAGGGGAAGGTGTCACCGCAGGTGACGAAAGAGGGATAAACCCTGTCCAACCAAAAATTATCCCAAAATTTTTCTTTTTTATGCAACAAATCCCTAAAAATATGTTACTATTCATATATAGGAATATTTTACAAGACGGAGGTGTTCCCTTTTGAAAAAGCTTTTTGTTTTTGCGCTTGTTTTTGCCCTTTTGCTTTCCGGCTGCGGAAAAGAACCGGAGAAAATCGTTCCGGAAGTTATGGATGTTCCTGAAATTTCGCAAGGTGAAATTTCCGAATCGGTTCCGGAAGAACCGGAAGAATCTGTTCCGGGGGAACCTTCCGAACCTGTTTTGGAAGAACCGGAAGAAATTTTGCAGGACGAAGAAAATGATGAAGCGGATTATGTCCGCTCCGTGCTTGAGGATCTTGGAATCGATAAAGACACAAAAGAACTTGTAATAAGCGGAAACAGCGGAACGGACCGTATCGAACTTATAGACAGCTTTGTCGCTTCCGTGGAAAAAAACGAAGCCGCGGAAGTTTGCGGAATGATGTATGGTCATACGATGCCGTATTATTTTGAACTTTCTTTTGAACCGGATGGAATGATAAAATTTACTGAAACTTCAAATCATCTAAGCCCTCGATCTACAGAATTTTCGCATATTTATGAATACGAAAATTTTTATTGTTTTGCCAATGAAGAAGGAGAAAAATTTTCGCTTTTAAGAAAAGACCTTTATGATAGAGAACAGCTTGATTTTTCACCGGGGCAGGATGTTCCCAAAATGCCGGTAACCCTTGAAAAAGCGAAGGAAAAAGCAAGAAAAACAATGCTTTCCGTAAACGGATATGCCGAACTTACAAAAGACAGAGAAAAGGGTCTTTATGGTTCCTATGGAAGTGTTTTGACAGAAGATTGTTCCGAATATGCCGACGAATATTATTTGAATCTTGAACCGAAATGCGAAGGTATTTTCGATATTTCCGGTAAACCTTATTATCTGATTTATTTTTATGAAGGCGAAAATTTTGTCGGAGAAGGATATTATATTTGTGCCGAGGAAAGCGAAGTTGTTTTCGGCGTAAGCATGGTGGATGGAAACCTTATGCCGATTGCATACCCTGCAAAACCGAAAATTGTTCTTAACAACGGATAAAAACAAAAAATCCCGCATTCTGCGGGATTTTTTTATAGTCTCCCCTATCAGGAGACTCCCTTGTTAGGGGAGATGTCCTCGAAGAGGACAGAGGGGTCTGCCGTCTCCGGCGAGGAAAGGTGTCTGCGAAGCACACGGAAGGGTGGCAATAAAGCCTTCCCGGAGGGGAAGGTGTCACCGCAGGTGACGGATGAGGGATAAACCCCGTCCAACCAAAAACCGGGCGCACACAAAGGTGCGCCCCTGCGGCATTTTTGCAATTTTACCGCAAAATTTTTCTTTTTTATGCAACAAATCCCTAAAAATATGTTACTATTCATATATAGGAATATTTTACAAAACGGGGGTGTTTCCTTTTGAAAAAGCTTTTTGTTTTTGCGCTTGTTTTTGTCCTTTTGCTTTCCGGCTGTTCGGAAAAAACGCCTGTTGAAGAAAATCCTGAAAATCCGGAAATTGAAAGCTCTGAAGTTTTGAAGGAAGAAGAGCCGGAAACGGATCATTACTGGGAAGAATTTATTGAAGAAATGGAAAAACACGGCTATTCGAAAGAAAAAATCGAATCTCTCGAAACCTATGGATTCAGTCGGGAAGAAATCAAAGCCATGAGCTGGGTCGATGTTGCAAGAAACCTTTCGGCAGCCGGATTCGGCTTTGAAAGAAAAGAGATTGAAACCGCCCTTGAATTTTTAAGAAATGAAAATTTATGGGACGAAACTTTTATAAAAGCCCTTGAAAAAACCGAAGGTTTTGAGCTTTTGGAAAGTTTTGTTTCGGCGGTGGAAAAAGGCGAATCTGCGTTCGTCCGCGGAATCAAATACGGATACACCATGACCTATTATTTTGAACTTTCTTATGAACCGGGCGGAATGATAAAATATTCCATGGTTTCCGAACATCTTTGTTCAAAGGCGGAATTTTCTGAAGTTTATCTAAATGAAGTTTTTGCCGAATTCAGAAATGAAAACGGTGAAGGCTTTTTGGTTTCAAAAATCGATAAATATCCCGGCGAGCAGCTTGAATTTTCCGCTGAACAGGACGTTCCGGGAATGCCCGTGACCCTTGAATCCGCTATAGAAAAAGCCACGGAAGTTATGTTTTTCAGTCTTTTGAAAATCGAAGAATATGAATATACGGAAGAATATCTTGAAACTCTTGAACCTATATGTGAAGGGATTTTCGATATTGCCGGCAAACCCTATTACTGCATAGGTTTTTATGAAAACGGAAACCACATGGGTGCTACCTATTATATCTGCGCCGAAGAAAGCAAAATTGTTTTTGAGGGAAGCGCGGTGGACGGCGGACTTATGCCTTTTGAATATCCCGCGGAGCCTAAAATTGTTCTTAACAAAGGATAAAAAACAAAAAATCCCGCTTTTGCGGGATTTTTTAAAAAAAACGGCGAAACCAAAGGCGAAAAAAAGTGACTTTATGGGTGAAAAGGCTTTTTCAAAAAAACGCAAAAAAGGAGGGAAAAGAATGGAAGATAAAGAAATTATCGGGCTTTTTATGAACCGAAACGAAGATGCGATTTTATCTCTTCAGGAAAAATTCGGGGCATACTGCAAAAAAATCGCCCGGAACATTCTTCAGAACGAAGAAGACGCGGAAGAATGTTTTAACGACACCTGTCTTACAGTCTGGAACCTTATTCCTCCGAACTCACCCGAAAACTTAAAAGCCTTTGCGGGAAGAATAACCCATAACATCGCCATCAACCTTTTCAGAAAAAGATTCACCCAAAAAAGAGGAGGCGGAGAAGCCGAAATTGCCCTTTCGGAATTTGATGAATGTATTCCGGAAAACGCGGCGGTTGAAGAAACCGTTGAAGCAAAGGAAATCACAAAGATAATTGAAAGATTTCTTTATCAAAATCCGCCGGAAAAACGCAACATCTTCATTAGGCGTTATTGGTATATGTTTTCCGTTTCAGAAATTGCCGAAAGTTACGGAATTTCCGAAGGCAAGGTGAAATCCATTCTTTTCAGGATGAGGAAGGAACTTAAAAAAGAACTTGAAAAGGAGGACTTTTGATGAAAAATGAAAAGTTTTATGAAGCCATGGAAAACATAAACGATGAGCTTATCCTCGGCGCGGCGGAAGAACCGAAAAGAAAAAACCACCCCATAAGAAAAATAAAATGGACGGTTCTTGCGGCGGCGATAGCTCTTCTTGTTGCGGTGCCGGTTGTTGCGCTGACTTTTGAACTTACTGTAAATCGCCAGGAAAACGGATACTGGGATGTATATAACGAAAGCGCAAGATTTGCCCTTGATGAATTTTCTCCGGAACTTCTTGAAAAAGCGGAAGAATTAGATAACCCGGAAGGAGTGGAAATATATCCGTTTATAGGAAAAACAAGGACGGAAGAATTTTTGGGAATCAAACTTCCCGGCAATTCGGCGCTTAAAATATCCGCTTTGAGGACGCTTCACCGGGTTGATGAAGAAGGAAAAACCATAGCAAGCGGAAACTACCGCGTAATGCTTGGAAAAGGACAGATAGATAAACTTATAAGGGTATCGGTAATGACATTGTATTGGTTTCCCGGCGGAAGAACGGAATACGTTGATTATGATTTTATAACCGAAGAAATGCCTTTTGACAATGCCGGACATAGTTGGGAAGAAGACGGAAGATTCCATTCTTCGGAAGACCCCGAAACCTATGTGACCGAAAACGGAAGGAAATGCATTCTTGTTAAACAGGAACATAAAGCAATCGAATTTTCCACGGAAGAATACGGATATCTTGGTTTTGTGATGATCGACAGAATAAATATCCGTGTCGATGTAAGATGTTCTTCGTATGATGAAGCCCGGGAAAGAGTTATCGAAATTCTCGAAGGTTTCTGATAATCATCGAATTCTTGTTAAAACAAAGCGGAGATCGTTCCCGCTTAATAAAAAAATCCCGCTTTTGCGGGATTTTTCTTTTTTATGCAACCAAACCGGGTTATAATCTGTCATATATGGTGAAAGGCCTTTTTAAAAAACAAAAAGGAGGTGCGGAATTTTGGAAAAGGAAGAAATCCTCGGGGAACTTTCGGAAAAATACGGAAAAATCTGCAGAACTATTGCGAAAAACATTCTCCGAAACGATGAGGATGCGGAGGAATGTGTGAACGACGCACTGCTTGCCTTCTGGAATTCCGCTTTTGCCGTTTTTCCCGAAAATCCGGGAGCCTGGCTTTGCAAAACGGTGAGGAACATCGCCCTTAACCGGCTTGAATTTCTTTCCGCGGAAAAACGCGGAAGCGGAAATGCGGAAATTGCCCTTTCGGAACTGGAAGAATGCATTCCTTCAAAAAACAGCGTTGAGGAAAAAATCGACGAAACAGCTTTTTTAAACGCCGTTGAAGATTTTCTTCTTACCCAGACGAAGGAAAAACGGAACATCTTTATCCGAAGGTACTGGTATATGTTTTCCGTTTCGGAAATTGCCGAAAGCTATAAAATCAGCGAAAGCAAGGTAAAATCGGTGCTTTTCCGGATGAGAAAGGAACTTCGGAAAAAACTTGAAAAGGAGGATTTTATATGACAAAAAATGCCCTTGAAGCGATAAATAACCTTGATGATGATATGATTTTTTCCGCAATGGAAGAACCAAAGGCAAAAATCCGCCCGTTCAAAAAACTTCGCTGGACTGCTGTTGCTGCCTGTATGGCTCTTTTAATGGCGGTTCCGGTTATGGCGGAAGTTTTCGGCTTCACCCTTGATTTTGATGCAATCCAAAACCATTGGAGCGCAAACACAAACGCAAGGTTTGCCCTTGAGGAATATTCCGAGGAAGTAAAAAGCGTCAAAGGTCAGGAATATTTTGTGATGCAGGATATTTTTGAGGCGGAAGAATTTCTCGGAATAGACCTTCCGGATAATGCCGTTCTTGAAAAATCCGAAAAAAGATTCGTAAAAACGGAATTTATGGAAAGCGGAATCAAGAGGGAAGTACACTGCAGCGTTTACGTCGGCGAAAATGAAGGCAACCTTCTCGGAACACATACGGATACATGGCACAGCTTTGGCGAAAACACTGTCAACATCAGCTATCACACAATCTGTAAGGAAAACCCGATTGAAGGCGGCGGCGGTTTTGGCTATGGTCTTGAAGATGAGCTTTCGAAAAGTGAAAAATATATAACTCCTTTTGGAAGAGAATGTGAGATTGTTTCAATAGAAGGAGAATACGATTATCAGGAGATGGCGGTAACGGAAGTCAACAGAGTCCTTGTTTCTGTAATGGTTC
>JAZQBJ010000052.1:0-3777 GCA_045545715.1 Oscillospiraceae bacterium | reverse complement strand
TATCGCTTTTTCACAAATTATTTTTGTTTTCAGCATGCGGTTTTTGACAGTTTCAAAGCTTTTTTGGAATATTTTGAGGAAAGGTTTTAAAATCGCTTTTAAAAATCTTCTTAAAAATTTTGCAAAAGCCATGCTCAGTTTCCCAATGGTAAAATACCATACCGTAAATCCAAAACCTATGCCGACATAAATGTAAAACCTCGGCATTCCGAAATTTTCGTTAAGCAAAAATGAAAAAATCAAAAAACCCGCCCAAATGCAAAAGACAAAATCGCTTGCTGCAAAAAGCTTTTTTCCGAATTTTATAACTGTTCTGAAAATTCTTAAAACGTCATAGCACCAAGCCAAAAGCAGTCCCAAAGCAACCGATTTTAAAAAAAGCTCCCATTGATATCCGATTATGTCGGTCGTGTAAATCATCTGAATATCCTTTCAAAAATCCCTGCTTTTTTTGAAAGCGAATTCGAATATGTAACCGAATCTATTTCCCCTTCAACAACAAGGTTTCCGCTTTCGTTTGAAAAGCTGACAACTTTAAGTTTTTTTCCGCTTATGGTAAAAGAAACTCCTTCCAACATTGCGTAAACTTTGGTTTCATCAAATTCCTCAACATCGGATATTCCTGTTGCCTTAAGCACTTTTCTTTCCTCAACTTCAAAACCGTGCGGTTTTCCGGTCTGTTCGTTTTTCTGCAATGTCGCTCTCCCCCTTTCGTTAAAGAAAATCTATGATTATAAAAAGAAAAAAATTCCGGAAATCCTCCGGAATTTTCTTCTGGATCATCTTTCGCAATCCTGGGTTTTTCTCTGTGCTGCGTTCTGTTTGCTCATGGGAGTTTTTACGTTGCTTACTTCGCTTTGGGTTTTGTTTTTGCAGTTTTTGCAGCTCTTGCCGTTGGTATTTTCTCTTGCATAATTTTCGGGCATGGTTCTTTCTCCATTCAAAAAAACATTTTCCGAAGGACGTTATCCTTCGGAATTATTTTTTCTCTTTCAGACCGCATTATTCATAAAATTTTTCGTAAACAAATGAATAAATATTCTTGTTGATAAAACCTTTCTCAAATGGTAAAATAATTACATAGAATCTGAAAGGCGGCGTTTTGATTTTGCTCGAAATTTTGGAAAAGAAAATTGAAGGAAACACCCTTAACGGTCTTTCCCTTGCGTTTATCGGAGATGCGGTTTATGAAATAATGGTTCGCGAACATCTTCTTGAACACGGATCCTTACAGGTCGGAAAACTTCATAAAATGGCTGTCGAAATGGTCCGGGCAAGTTTCCAGGCGGATATTTTCGATTTTCTTGAGCCCATTGTTTCTGAAGAGGAAAAAGGAATCCTCCATCGGGGAAGAAACGCCAGCGCCACCCATATTCCAAAGGGCGCAAACGCCATTGAATACCGCAAGGCAACCGGCGTTGAATCCCTTTTCGGCTGGCTCTATCTTGAACAGAAAAATGAAAGAATAAGAGAACTTTTTGAAATGATACTTGACCATTCCAAAAAGGAGGAAAGCGTTTGATAAAGGAAAAACATCTTGAAATATTAAAGAACATCGGTGCGGATATTGTCGGTTCGCTGATTTTTGCGGTGGGGGTAACGGTTTTTACAACTCCGAACGAAATCGCGCCCGGCGGAGTTACGGGAATTGCAACAGTCCTTCATTCCATGACCGGACTGCAGATGGGTACCCTTACCTTTCTTCTCAACATTCCTCTCATACTTCTCGGACTTTTTGTTATCGGTAAAGGCTTTACCATAAGCACTTTCCGAACCCTTTTAATTCTTTCAATAATCACAAATATTCTTGAGATGTATCTCCCTTCCTATACCGGAAACGTTCTTGTTGCTTCTATTTTCGGCGGAGCTGCGATCGGAATCGGAATGGGAATAATCTTCCTCCGCGGTTCCACAACAGGAGGAACGGATATTCTCGGAAGAGTTCTTCTTCGTCATTTTCAGCACATTCCTCTCGGCAAGATCCTTCTTGCAATAGATTTTGTTATCGTTACTTTTGCCGGATTCTATTACGAAACTCTTGAAGCGGCTCTTTTTGCGCTTGTTTCCGTTTACGTTACCGAAAGAGCCATGGACAGCGTTCTTTATGGCTTTAATGAAACCCGAATCGCCTATGTTGTGACCGAACATCCCCTTGAAGTTGCAAAAAGGGTTATGGATGAAACGGACCGCGGCGTAACCTATCTTAACGGCGAGGGCGGTTTTCAGCGCGACAAAAAGCTTGTTATAATGTGTGCCATGCCAAGCCGCCAGTTTGCAAAATTCAAACGCATCGTGCTCGAAGTTGACCACGCCGCATTTATCATGGTCGCGCCCGCAAGCAACGTCATCGGCGAAGGATTCAAAGAAACTTTTGACGAAAACTGATACCAAAAGCGTCTTTTTGAAAAAGGCGCTTTTATTTTCAAAAAAACCGCATAATTAAGGCAAATTTTACATATTTGGTACTTGACATTTGTTATTTATGCTGATATAATATTTCTTGCCGCATGCCAAAGGCTCTAAAAGTGCGTCCTTTTTTAGGGAACGCCGCCTCAAGTCAGCGAGTCTATTGAAAAGAAGGAATATCATGTACGCAGTAATCGAAACCGGCGGTAAACAGTATCGTGTTGAACTTAACGATACTCTCTATGTCGAAAAACTCGAAGCCAACGAAGGCGAAGAAGTTACCCTTGATAAGGTTCTTGTTCTCGGCGGCGAATCCCTCAAAGTAGGCGCTCCCTATGTTGAAGGCGCAAAAGTTGTCGCAGAAGTCGTTAAAAACGGCAAAGGCAAGAAAATCAATGTTTTCACCTATCGCACCAAAAAAGGCAGCAAACGCGCTCTCGGTCATCGTCAGCCCTATACCAAGCTTCTTGTTAAAGCAATCGAAGGCTAATTAACGATGATCCGCGCTGAATTCTTTTATAAGAAAGGCGAACCGAAGCGTTTCGCAATAAGCGGACACGCAGGTTTTGCCGAAAGCGGAAAAGACATTGTCTGTGCTTCGGTAAGTTCGGCCGTGCAAATGGCCATCAACGGAATTACAGAAATTGTGAAGGTTAACTGCGAAGTTAACGTTTATGAAGATTGCATCGAATGTATTCTTCCCCCAAACCCAAGACCAGCCGCAAACCATTTTGTTTCGGCGCTTCGGCTTCATTTAAAACTTCTTTCCGAAGACTTTCCGAACACGATCAACCTTATAATTACGGAGGTATAATAACATGCTTAGACTCAGTATGCAGTTCTTCGCCCATAAAAAAGGTATGGGCTCCACTAAAAACGGCCGTGATTCCGAATCCAAACGCCTTGGCCCGAAGAGAGCCGACGGTCAGTTTGTTCTTGCAGGCAACATCCTTGTAAGACAGCGCGGAACTCACTTCCATCCCGGTAACAACGTTGGCAAAGGTTCCGACGATACCCTCTTCGCTCTCACCGATGGTGTTGTAAGATTCGAACGCTTCGGTGCAGACCGCAAAAAGGTAAGCGTATATCCTGTCGAGCAGTAATCTGCCCGCGTTGAAAAAAGGGACGGTATTCCGTCCCTTTTTAAATTTCAAAAAAGGCTCCCCAGAGGGGGGAGCTGTCTGCGAAGCAGACTGAGGAGGGATAATCCCTGACAAATCTCCGCCTGCGCTTCGCGTTCTTAAAAATCCCTCTTCCATCATTTCCTTCGGAAATGCCGCCTTCCCCTCCGGGAAGGCTGTTTAAAAAGGAGGTTTTCCCTATGATAATCAGAAAAGCAACCGTTGAAGACGCCGGACTTCTTTCAGAAGT
>JAZQBJ010000051.1:0-7591 GCA_045545715.1 Oscillospiraceae bacterium | reverse complement strand
AGAAACATCATATTTTGTAAATTCGCACATTCCATCATCAAGAAGAACTATATATCCATCTTTTAAATTTATATAAGCCTTTTCGTTTTCTCCGATATAAAAATCTGCCCATGCAAAAGTTTCTACGGCTTCACTATATTCTCCACCGGTAAGCTTGTCTGCATTTTGAAAACCGTTGAAAGACTCCTCATCGGAGAAAACTAGAACATCCATTGAATAAGAAGTTTTAGTGCATTCTACTATATAACTTCCACAAGGAATATCATCACCCACATAATAGACCTTATTGTCGTATATTTCCTCTTCTTCGATAGAACTGTCGGATGAATCGTTTTCAGTAAAATTTTCAATTTCACTTATGCTTTCATTTATTTTTACTGAACTATCTCCGCATCCCGCGAAGCTAAACATCAAAGCGGATGCTAAAAATACGGACAAAAATTTTTTCATAGTTTTCTCCCTCCTGAAAATAAAAAATGCGCAGCCGAAGCTGCGCACAAAAACGCATAGCTCCGATTGCTGCGACACAATTCTCGATACGGACGTTATAGTATGCGAAAATAGAGCATGCATTTTTATCATGGGATAAAAACACACACTATAACGTCTAAAATATTGAATTGCGTCGCAACATTATTTTACCACCGTAACACCCAAATATCAACACCAAAACAAAAATATCCCTCATCCGTCTTTTTCGGAAATGAATTTCCGAAAAATCCACCTTCCCCTCTGGGAAGGCTTTTTTCTCTTTACATTCCCCTTTAAAAATAGTATTATATTACTATCGTTTAAAAATCAGGAGGATTAATTACAATGATTAAACTTGATATCAAAGGTTATGGCTCCATGATGATCGAACTCGATCCTGTTGCCGCACCGAAAACCGTTGCAAACTTTGAAGCACTTGTTGAAAAAGGATTTTTCGACGGTCTTACTTTCCACCGCATCATCAAAGGCTTTATGATCCAGGGCGGCGACCCTGCCGGCAACGGCACCGGCGGCTGCAAACCCGAAATTTACGGCGAATTTGCTTCCAACGGCTGGACCCAGAACACCATTTCCCACAAAAAAGGCGTAATTTCCATGGCAAGAACTTCCGACCCCAACTCCGCTTCCTGCCAGTTCTTCATCGTTCATGAAGACAGCGAATTCCTCGACGGAAACTATGCCGCTTTCGGTCATGTAACCGAAGGTCTTGAAGTCCTCGATGCAGTAGCTTCCGTTGCAACCTATCCCAACGATATGCCCTGCAAAAAAGTTGTCATCAAAAAGATGTCCATCGTAAAATAAATGGAAAAGCTTAAATTAAAAGCCACCGCGGAAGCATCGGCAATTCTTCTCGGATTTTTCGTTTTCGGAATCCTCATTTCATTTCTGTTCGATGAAGTCACCGCTGAACTTTTCCGCCTTGTAATTCTCGAATGGGGCGCATTCCCGATGCTTTGTGCCATAACCGGCGGGGTTGTTTCCATGAAAAACGGATTCATGCCACTTTACGGAATCATTTCCGGCGCGATTTTTCTTCCGTTTATGTTCCTTTTCTTTGAACCGAACTGGGGGCTTGCAATAGCCTATGCGCTTTTCGGCGCTTTGGGAAGCCTTTTCGGACATTGGCTCTTCCTTAAGGAAGTCAAGCGAATCGAAGAAGGAAGACCGGAAAAACGCCGCAAATCGATCATCTTTTCGATGTTCGACAGATACGATACGAAAAAATATAAATAAACGCAAAAAAAAGACAGCCTTGCGGCTGTCTTTTTTATAATACATAAAACAAAATTCCAATGGCCTGCAAAAGGGTTCCGATTACTACAAAAACGTGGAAAACCGTATGATAGACCGGATTTTTCTTTCCGATTCCGTAAAGAACGGCACCGATGGTATAGGAAATTCCGCCGGACAAAATCCAGAGCATTCCGGAAACGGTGAGAACCTCGACGGTCTGCTTAAAGCAAAGAACAATGAACCAGCCCATAAGGATATAAAAAACCATGGAAAGCTTTTTATATTTGTTGTGGTCGATTGCGGTAAAAGTTGCGGCAAAAGCCGCAAGAGCCCATTCCGCGCCGAAAACGACCCAGGCAAGAACCGGATATTCCGGGCGCATTGCAACAAGAAGGATCGGGGTATAGGTTCCGGCGATGAGAAGATAAATCGTGCAGTGGTCGATTACCTGCATAACTTTTTTCGCAAGGCCGGGTTTAAGCCCGTGATAAACGCTTGAAACGGTATAAAGGGCGATCATGGAGATTCCGTAGATGAAAGAACCCACAATGCCCCAGATATCCTGTTTAAAAGCGGAAATTATCACAGTGAGAAAAAGGAGAATAACCCCAAGCGCGCCGCCGATTATATGGGTGGTCATGTTTGCGATTTCTTCGCCCCGGGTGTAATTCGGAAGAACCCTTTCGGAAAGAGGAGTTCTTTTCATAATTTTCTCTCTCCCCAGAAGAAAAGCGCAACGGAGCCGGGACCGACATGGCATCCGCAAACCGGTTCAAAAGGCATTACGGTGGTGTTTCCGGTAAAACCGTGTTCCCGGAGCTTTTCGGTCATAAAATCGATCGCGTCCATGTTGTCGCCGTGGATCATCATAACGTCCGCGGATTTATCGAGAACAAGTTCATCATATTTTTTTACGATTTCGAGGATGCATTTGTTGATTCCGCGGCATTTTCCCCAGGAGACGATGTGACCTTCCTCGTCGCCGCGAAGAAGGGGTTTTATATTGAGAAGAGTTCCGATTGCGGCGGTTGCACCGGAAATTCTTCCGCCTTTTTTAAGATAGGTGAGGTCATCAACGGTGAAGAACTGGCACATATGGTTTTTGCGCTCTTCGGTTATGGAAACAACTTCATCAAAAGTTTTTCCTTCCGCAATAAGTTCACCCATGGCAACGACCTGCATTCCGATTCCAAGACCGGCGCCGAGAGAGTTTATGACCGCGATTTTTGCTTCGGGATATTCTTCCCGGATTTCTTCCGCAGCCATTTCCGCCGCGCGGACAGTTCCGCTTACTCCGCCGGAAAGGCCGATATATACGATTTCATCACCGTTTTTAACGGCTTCTTCAAAACGTTCACGGAAAAGTTCGGAGTTTGCCATTGATGTTTTCATTTCCGCGCCGTTTCTCATGGCGTCATAAAAAGCCTTGCCGTCAAAATCATGCTCAAGGTCATATTCCGCCGGAACACCGTCAATGGTATAGGAAAGTTCGATTATATTTACGTCATATTTTTTGTTTAATGCAACCGGAAGGTTGGAAGCGGTATCCGCAAAAAGTTTTATCATGGTGTTAATCCTCCCTTTTTTTACCCCAGAAGAAAAGCGCAACAGTTCCGGGACCGGTGTGGCTTCCAATGGTGGTTCCAATATAATTTATCATAACATTTCCGTCAAGATTTTTAAAGCGTTCTTCAACAAGTTTTGCAACTTCCTTTGCGTCATCAAGGCAAGCGGACTGGCAGATATAGCATTTTCCGGAATAGGAAAGTCCGCCTTCGGCGTGTTCTTCCATCCGCTTCACAATTTCCTGAATAACTTTTTTCTTGGAACGGATCTTTGCCCTTGCGATAAGGTGGCCTTCCTTATCAACGTTAAGAAGCGGGCAGATTCCGAGAATCGTTCCGATTGTTCCGGAAGTTTTGGAAACTCTTCCACCCTTGATGAAAAACTTAAGGTCGGAGGAGAAGAACCAATGGTGAAGGTTGAGCTTGTTTTCTTCCGCCCAGTTTTTAAGCTCTTCGATATCCATTCCGCCGTCACGAAGATCCGCGAGTTTATCCATCAAAAGTCCGTAACCGGAGGAAGCGGCAAGGGAATCTATAACGTAGATTTTTCTTTCCGGAAAACGTTCCTTTGCAATTTTTGCGGCGTTTACCGCGGAGTTGTATGAACCGGAAATTCCGCTTGAAAGGGTGAGATGAAGAACATCTTTTCCTTCGGAAAGGAATTTTGTGAAATATTCAAGATATTCCGTTACGTTTATCTGGGAAGTCTGGGTTTCTTCGCCGGAATCCATTCTTTTATAAAATTCCTCAAAAGGAATGGACTGACCAAGGTCATCGGGATAATCAACACCGTTAAGTTTATAGTGGAAGCAGATATATTCGATATTTCTGCTTTCAAAATGTTCTTTTGAAAGATCCGCTGTTGAGCAGCAGCTTAAAATATATTCGGACATTTTGTTTCTCCTTTTCGGATTTTTTCAATGACGTTATCTTATCCGAAAAGAGAAGGAGAATCAACAGATTTGACTATACTCTTCAAAAACAAAAAGTAGAGTCCGGAAAAACGGACTCTACTCAGAGTGGAATGGCTTATTTATGCGATTTTTTGATGCGGAAAGAAAGAAAAACAATAAGTTCCGCCGGAATTAAAAGAAGAAGTATCTGCCAGGGGTTATAGCTTATGAAGGTAAGATATATCGTAAGGAAGATGCTTGCAACGAGGGAATAGATTATATGGCGGTTATTTTTTCCGCTTTCCCAAACGGAATTGAGCACCAGAAGCGTTATCAGCGAAACCGGAAGGGCATAGATAAAAAGCAGCCACCAGTTCGATTCAAGAAGCCAGCCTATTATATAAATAAGGAACGCAAGAGTCCATATTCCGGCAATTGCAACGGCGGTTATAACCCTGCTGCGAAAACCTCTTTCGGCTTTTTTAAAACTTTCGGGTTTTTCCCAACTGTCGTGGGAATTGAGGATATAATCGACGGTAACGCCGAAAATTTCGCTCATTTTTTTAAGAACATAAGCATCGGGAACAGCCTCGGCCCGTTCCCATTTTGAAACGCTTTTGTCCGAATAGCTCAGCAGTTCACCAAGCTCCGCCTGGGTCATTCCCTTCGCTGTGCGAAGATTTATGATATTGCTTGCGGTTATAACTTTCAAATCGTCCATCGGGCTGTTCACCTCCTTTATACTTTTATATTATACACCGGATTTATGAACTTTTCCATCAAAAAAAAAGATTTTAAACAATAATTTATTTAGTCACTGCCACCGGACGAGCCGATGGTTTTTTGTAAATTAAAACTGCAATTAAAAAGGCGCATCCTCATGCGCCTTTTTTTATTCACTTTCGGAGCTTTGCTCTTCGGACGATCCTTCTTTTTCCTTTTCGGAACTGCTGTTTTCCTTTGCAAATTCTTCCGCGTTGTCATAATATTGTTTTGCTCCGGAGTGTATTGAACCGACAAGGGTTTCCGATGCGGTAACTGCGTTTATCTCCTGACCTTTTGCGTGGCCGGCGGTAACTTCGTCTGTATTATTGAAAACGGACTGGGTGATCGCAAGAACATCCGCAGAGGACATGTTGTTCCGGCAAATCAAAAGAACATCAATACAAACGGTTGAAACAGAATTTTCGGTTCCGTAAACGTCGTTGAGTATCATTCCGTCGCTGAAAAACGGGCAATTTCGCTTAAAAGCCGTTGATTGGGTAAGCGAAATCGGCAAAAAACGGATCTCATGGGTCTGGGAATATTCAAGAATGTTTGCGCTTGGAAGTGAGGAAACCGCAAACGCTGCCTGAATGCTTCCGGAATTAAGACCATCTATGGCTTCGGAAAAAGTCTGATATTTAACGGTTATCATGTCATAGGTAACGCCGTAAGCTTCAAGGATCTGTCTTGCGGCAGCTTCGGTTGCAGTTCCGTATTTTCCAACCGCAACGGTTTTCCCGACAAGATCCGGAATTGTTTTTATTTCGGTCGAAGCATTTACCACAAACTGAGCATATTCCGGATAAAGATTTGCAACAACAGAAATTCCTCTTTGAGGATTTTCTTCATACATTTCCTTTCCCTGAAGTGCGTAATAAAGAATATCGTTTTGAACAAAAGCAAAATCCGCGTTGCCTTTGAGAAGCATCTCGATATTCTGCACCGAACCGGAAGTTGTGGTTATGTTCGTGGTGCTCTGGGAATATTTATCCCAGACAGATGCAAGACAGGTTCCGAAGGAATAATAGGTTCCGCCGGCTTTTCCCGTTGCAAGCATATAGCTTCCGCCGGTGGCAGCTTCTCCTTTTCCCGCCGAGCATGAGGAAAAAGCGAGCACCAGAGCCATGAGCACCGGCAGTATTTTTGTGATTTTCATTTTTCAAACTCCTTTGTTTTTAAGGAAACTGATATAAAGCGAAGCAAAAAATTCCTTTGGAATAAAGCGGCAAAGGGTGCGAAGATCTCTGTTCGGGTTTTCAGCCTTGATAAGATCGAACCAAAGATTTACAAGATAGGCGGTAACTTCCCTTGAATCTATATTTCCGATCTGGCCGAGTTTATAATTGAGAGGTTTTGGGGTGCTGAAAAGAGCGGCCATTTTGCTGTCTTCTTTATTTTCAAATTCCGAAAACTCTTTTACAAGGCTTTTTCCAAAACTTTCTTCCGAATAAATTTCCGTAGGATCAACGAAAAAAATTTCTGCGGCGGTTTCCGCACACAAAACCGCAAGTTTTTTGTCCATAAGACCGATACGTTCTTTGCGCTTTTCGCAAAGACCTTTTACCGCAAGGGTTTTATAATACTGGTTTTTTTCGCTTAATGAAACAGCGCCGCATTTCACAAGCATTTCTACACAGTATTTTTCAAATTCCGACTGCATTTTTTGGCCTTCGCCTTTTTCGAAAGTATAGCAGGTTCCGTCATATTTTCCGAAACTTCTCATGGTATCGTTATAACCGAGAGCCATATTGCGTTTTGCGATTTCCGGAACAAACTCCATTGTCGGGCCAAGGTCAAAACGGGGACGGATAACCCGGACGGGATAATCTGTTTCGTATTTTGCCTCAATTCCGCTTGCGCAAAGATTTGCGCCGATTATATCTTCGGCTCCCATATCGAGAGCAAGGTTCACCGGAAAGTTATCGCTGTAACCACCGTCAACATATTTTTTCCCTCCGATTTCTTTCGGTTCCATGGAAGGATAGACTGTTGAAGAAGCGAGGAGATAATCACCGAGCATTCCGTATGGAATTTCCGGGAGCGTTACCGGATGCATTTTCATACTCGGATATTCAGAGCACATTATTCCGAATTCGATTCCGCTTTCGCGAAGAAGTTTTTCATCAAGATATTTTGCTATAAGCTCACCGAGAGGAAAAGGGTCCATTTTTACGTTAACGGCACTTTCTCCTAGATCTCCGAGAAAGCTTTTCAGCGCGCCGGCAATTCCTTCGGTATCTATCACTTCGGAAAGACGGCTTGGAGAAGTTTCGATGATATCCGGAGTTTTTATTGTGTTCCACATTTCAAGACCGCTTTCATATAGTCCGCTGGCCATCATTGCACCGTTCAGCGAACCGACGGAAGAACCTGTGACTATCTGGAAATCTATTCCAAGTTCACGGATCGCTTTCCAGAAACCAAAATGGTAAGAACCTTTTGCGCCGCCGCCGGCAAGAACTATTGCCCTTTTCATTCAAAGCCTCCCCTTTTAAAAACTTATGGTTTTTTATGTTTTTATTCTATTATAAATTTATGAATATTTCAATTATTATATGAAAGTTTTAGAAATTGTATTCAAAAAAAGAGCTTTTTTATTTTATATTATAATAATTCAAAATATATAAATTAGTCATTTTTCGG
>JAZQBJ010000050.1:0-3889 GCA_045545715.1 Oscillospiraceae bacterium | reverse complement strand
ATCTGCAAAACGGAATCTTCCGTTCCGTGATAAACTGGAAGAGTCACACTTATGGATGGAATTTCGATATATCCCATTATTCCGATTCCGGAAATATTGAGAAGTTCTTCATATTCCGCCTTTTGTTCATCGCTTAAAAGATAGTGGTTCCTTCTTTTAAGAAGAGATTCGTTATAAGCATAAGCCTCCTGAAGAAGCTTATCATATTTTTCGGCATCAAGATTTTCAATATGTTTTGTATAGTCAACAATAACCTGCGATTGGGTAAAAGAGTTCCAATAATCGCTGAAGGAAGGATATATAAGCAAGGACAGACCCGCAACAAGAATCAATATTAATATTATATTTGATAATCTGTTCTTCATTGCGGTTCTCTCCTTGCCGCACCATTGCCGATTTTTTTCGGTAATGGTGCGGTTTTTTAAATATGTATCAATTTTATTACTGCAAAATTATTTATCGCTCATGCGTTTTTTGGAAACAAGAGCAACAACTGCGCCGCCGACAAGAAGTCCGCCAACTACATAGAAGATGGTGGTACCGATGCCGCCGGTTTCGGGAAGCATGGAACCGGTTTTGTTAACTACATGAACACCGGAACCGGTGGAGAAAACGTCTCCATTGAAAATTGCATCAAGGCTGTCGTCACTGATTGTAAAGCTCTGGCGGGAATTGAGTTTGTTATAACCTTCGGGAGCAACGGTTTCTGCAAGTGCATAATTACCATTGTCAAAACCAATGATTCTTACCTGTCCATCTGCAACAACAATGGTATCAACAGCGTCAGCTTCGTCTCCGATTGCACGGCGATAAACAGTTGCAACGCTGTTATCATCCGCTTCGGTTTCACATACAACAAATTTTACAAGAGTTTCGTTTGTTCCGTTAAGGTCATAAACTTTGAATTCAGCACCGTCAAGAAGAGTGTTCTGGGAATCGGTTTTAATGATATCTGCGAAGAAGGTTTCGGTGGTGGTTACGGAAGGTGCGGTGCTGAATCCTTCACCGAAGGAAAGAGTGGCGGTATTGAGGTTTCCGCTTGCTGCGGTAACTTCTTCAACAACAGCATTTTCATCAAGATGAGCATTGTAATAAATTATGATTTTATCGTTGGTTGCAAGTTCGTCACAGAATTCTTTGGTGAATCCGATGGCAAAAGTTTCGCCGTTCTCAAGACCGCTGGTTACCAACTCATATTTTGTATTAGGTACTTCATGGGAACCGGTTCCTGAAACATGTTCGATTTTAACAAGTCTATCAAAAGTGAATCCATCGTCAAGTTTATCGTGGAAAACATAATTCTGTGCACCTGCATGAACGTTGATGGTTGCGCGGAAATTAATGGTCTGTCCAAATTCTGCGGTATTTTTTTTGCCGTACTGTAAAGTGGAATCTTCCTCTACCTGAAGGTCAAGGGTGGGTTTTCCGTTCTTTGCATTAAGGGAAGCATGGGGGTTGGTGGTGGTAAGACCACAAAGTGCGCCCATGGTGGTATCTATAAGATAATAACCAAGGGGAAGATCTTTGAATACACCGCTTGTTCCGGTTACTGTAAAATCTCCCTCAGTTTCGGAAGTTTCAACTGGATTAATTCCGTTTTCCTTTGCATAGGAGAGAGCGACTTTTGCAAAAGTTGCATAGTCAGCTTCGGTTTCTTTGGTTTTGTTCCAGGTTACGTAACCGGAAGCGTCAATAGAAACATATTGAAGTGCTTCACCGGTTCCAAAAAAACCTTCCCAATCAGAGTTTACTTTATAGGAATAAGCGCCTTCACCTGCAGTGTTGTAACTTTCAAGGTCAAGAAGTCTGTATATGCTGTATGTTGCTTCGGGTTTACCGTCTTTAACGGAAACGCCGTTGATGGTGATAGAACCAAGTTCTGGTTCTTCTGCAAATGCAGTGATTCCAAGGGAGAAAATCATGATAAATGCAAGAATAAGACTTGCAATTTTTTGAAGTTTCATAATTACACATTCCTTTCTTTTCTTTTGATTTATAAATGAAATTTCAAAAACTGTTTTTTTGCGATTCAGGAGGTATCCTCCTTTCTTCGCTTTTTATGAATTTGCTTATATATCAGGGCTGAACCCGCTCCAAAAACGGCTGTTCCGCCGATGATACTTATAATATTTCCTCCGCCGCCTGTGGCCGGAAGCAGATAAGTGAGGTGACAGATATTGGTTACTGTAATTTCGTAAGAATTTTCTCCGGTTTCGATCATCTCGCCATATTCCGTAGTCCAACCGTCTGCAAAAAATTCTTCTTTTATTACATATTCAATTTCTTTGCCTTCGCTGTTATATTTCGGAAGGTTTTCAAAAACAGCCGTCCAGTGATTTTGAAGAGTAACTTCTTTGCTCATACCGGTATCTTTTTCACCTTCAAACAGTTTAAAGTTTACTTTGTAATAAAGATAATCCGATCCGGCTGCATCTGTTGGCACCCATTCTTTATTTATCTTTATGGAAACCGTCTCTTCCTCATCAACCTGGGTGTTGGTGATAAGATACCCTATTCCATCAATCTCAACCGTTTCTGTCGATGTGGTTGTTGTTTCGGTATAAAGAGTAAAGTTCAGTGCACCGCTTGTTCGTCTGGAAGCTGTTGCGCGTCCGTTTGTTCCGACAGAACCGAAATAATAACTTGAACGAATTATCCTTCCGTTATTAAATTCCAGATCGTCGTTTGTGTTTATTGTGGGAACCGTCTCTTCTGCACGGAAACTTCTTGTGCCGGTATTATAATAATACATATCATAACCCGCTTCGTTCTCGAAGTTCCATCTGGTTCCGTCTTTTTTGATCACCCATCTTGCTTCAGAAGAGGCTTTTGCCGTTTCTTCGGAATTTATCCAGTAAAATCCGCTGCTGCCTGCCGCAAGATATCCGTTCGAAGCTTTTATCAGATGTACTTTTCCGTCCTGCGGAGCGGTAACGTTTTTCCAAACAGTCTTTGTTGTTTCTATCTCGGTACTGGTAAGTTCCGAAATCGTTCCTACATATCCCGGAACAGTTCCTTCCTCAACGGTATATTTAACAGGCTGTTCGTTTTCGCCGTTAAGCGGAAGGTTCTTCCAGGTATGTGTCCAGTTATTGTTTGCGCTCAATGTTGTTTCCTGAATTCGGAATCCGTTTGCAAGGATATAAACCGTTACAGAATCTTTTGAATGGTCAACAGGTGTTTCATCAACCCATTTTTTCTTGACCGTTACAGAAGTTGTTTCCGAACCGTAATCTTCTTTACTGTTTGTTGCAATAAGATATGCCGCGTGGTTTTCAACGTCTATCTTAAATCCGTGAACAGTAAATCCGGCGGAAATTCCCGCTTCTTCGGAATCGGCTTCTGCAACAACATCAAAAGTTGCCGTACCTTCGTTATCAAGTTTTACAACAATAATTCCGTTTGCGGTTCCATAGTTTCCGTTTGTCGGGAATTGTGTTTCTCTGATGTAATATGTATTGCCCGCCGCAAGTCCCCAGAAGCTTGCTTCACCGTTTGTAACTGTGAAAGCACTTCTCGTAGCTTCTTTTGCTTCATAAGCTTCTTTGCTTGTCCAAAGTTCCGCTTCTTTTGTGCAGGCCATATTTGTATAAACAGTAAATTCCGCTCCATTGAGCATTTCTCTCGTAAGAACGTCCTCTTTAAGAAGTCGGAGTCCGTATCTCGAAGAAATATTGAATTTTATTTTACAGTTTGAACCACCGCCGCCTCGTTCAAGATAGTAAATCGTAAGAACATGGTCTCCGCCTTCAAGGTATTTAACATCCGCCTGCTGTTTTCCGTCAACAACAACTTCGCCACTGGAGAAATTTATGTAACCGTCAACAGCCTGGTGGATACCGCCTATATCAAGAACAAGCTTTCCGTCAACAAGTCGGATCGTAGCCAT
>JAZQBJ010000049.1:0-5427 GCA_045545715.1 Oscillospiraceae bacterium | reverse complement strand
AATGATGAAACGTGATGAAAGAAATCTCAGCATGCTCACCGATTTTTATGAACTTACCATGATGAACGGATACCTTGAAAAGGGTATGGGCGATACCGTTGCGGTTTTTGACGTTTTCTTCAGAACAATTCCGGATAACGGAGGTTTTGCGATTTTTGCGGGTCTTGAACAGCTTATAGACTACCTCAAAAATCTCAGCTTCACCGAGGAAGATATTGAATATCTCCGCTCCAAAAATTGTTTTTCAGAAACTTTTCTCGATTATCTCCGCAACTTTAAATTCGCATGTGACGTCTGGTGCGTTCCGGAAGGAACCCCGATTTTCCCGAGAGAACCCATTATGGTAATCAAAGGACCGGCTATTCAGGCGCAGTTTATCGAAACCGTTGTGCTCCTTATTGCGAACCACCAGAGCCTTATTGCAACCAAAGCAAACAGAATCGTTCGCGCGGCCCAGGGCAGACCGGTTATGGAATTCGGTTCCAGAAGAGCACAGAATGCGGATGCCGCGGTTCTCGGAGCAAGAGCGGCTTATATCGGCGGCGTTTCCGCAACCGCCTGCGCAATGACCGACAGAGATTACGGCGTTCCGGCGGTCGGAACCATGGCTCACAGCTGGGTCCAGCTTATGGGTTCCGAATATGAGGCATTCAAAGCCTATGCCGAAACCTATCCCAACAATTGCACCCTTCTTGTCGATACCTATAACGTACTCAAATCCGGCGTTCCGAACGCAATAAAAGTTTTTGATGAAGTCCTTAAACCTCTCGGAATCCGCCCGAAGGGCATCAGAATCGACTCCGGCGATATTGCCTATCTTTCCGTAAAAGCAAGAAAAATGCTTGATGATGCCGGCTATCCGGATTGCGGAATTGTCGCTTCGAACTCCCTTGATGAATATATCATCCGCGATCTTATTATCCAGGGCGCTTCAATCAACAGCTTCGGCGTCGGCGAAAACCTTATCACTGCAAAAAGCGACCCGGTTTTCGGCTGCGTTTATAAACTTGCCGCAGTTGAAAGAGGCGGCGAACTTAAACCGGTCATCAAAATAAGCGAATCCGTCGGAAAGATCACCATTCCTGATTTCAAGACTTTCTATCGTTTCTATTCAAAAGAGAACGGAAAAGCCGTTGCGGACTATATCGCTCTTTATAACGAGGAAGCCCCGAACACCGACGAAGATATCGAAATTTTTGACCCCCAGGCAACCTGGAAGAAAAAAGTTCTTACCTACGTTGAGGCAAAACAGATGCTTGTTCCGATTTTTGAAAACGGAAAATGCGTTTATGAATCCCCCTCCATTCAGGAAATCCGCAAATACTGCGCCGAACAGGTGGATACCCTTTGGGAAGAGATGAAACGTTTTGAATATCCCCATAAATATTACGTTGACCTTTCTCCGAAGCTTTGGAAGATCCAGAACGACCTTCTTACCGAAATGAACGGAAAATGGTAAAATAATCCCTCCGTCTGCTTTGCAGACACCTCCTTTAGTCAAGGGAGTTTGATATGTAAAAAAGCCGTGCTCAGATGAGCACGGCTTTTGTTTTTTTTTGAGCACGGTCGTTATTCGGTTACGCCGACGCTGGAAGTTTCCGGCATGGTGGAACCGCCGTCGATAACGATTCCCTGGCCGGTGATATAGGAAGATTCATCACAAGCGAGGAATGCGGCAAGTTCGCCGAGTTCTTCAATGGTGCCGAGTCTTCCCATAGGAATTCCGGAACCGATTCCGTTTATTACGCTTTCCGGATCGGAAGCGTTGGAGGCTTCTGCTATGCCTTCAACCATAGGGGTCATGATATATCCGGGCTGAATCGCGTTTACGCGGATTCCATAGGAAACAAGTTCCGCCGCAAGACCTTTGGTAAAGCCCATGAGAGCTGCTTTTGTGGTTGCGTAAGCAACTTCGCCCGGGTCCGCAACAAGAGGGCCGGTTACGGAAGAAAGGTTTACTATGGCGCCTTTTTTCTTTTCCATCATGGTCGGAACTACCGCTTTTGCCATGTTCCATGCGCCTTTGATGTTGATATCAAAATGTGCGTCCCGGAGTTTATCGTCGGTGTTCATAAAGGTATCCAGCCATGCGATTCCTGCGTTGTTAACAAGGATATCAACGGTGCCGAATTTTTCGATAACGTCGGAAACGTTTGTTTTAATGGCTTCGCTGTCGCGGACGTCGCAGAGATATCCGATTACATCATAGCCTTCCGCTTTAAAAGATTCTGCAACTTCGGTGACTTTTTCGCTGTAATCGAAAATTGCGACCTTTGCGCCGTATTTAAGGAAAACTTTTACAATTCCAAGGCCGTTGCCCATGGCACCGCCGGTTACAATTGCAACTTTGTTTTCAAGTTTCATAGGTTAAAACCTCCTGATAATTTTATAACAGAAGTATAATATATTTTTCGGGTTTTGTAAAGAAACTTATCAATTTCGGTAATAGCTGTCGGTTACAGAAACGATTATCCAGTTTCCGTCTTTCTTTTCAAATTTAATTTCTGCAGTTCCGGATTCAACAGATTTTACGTCATAAATAAAAATTTTTGCGGTCATTTCATTTTCGCTTTCAAAAATGATTTCGGCATTTCCATAGCTTTTAACTCCATAACCACGGGAATAGCGGGCCAGATATGCTTTTCCGTCAAATTCAAAGATATGCTTCCGGAAGTTTTCGGTATCAAAAAATTCCGGCGCAACCCATTGGGAAAGATAATCAACTATTTCCTGTTCGTTTTTGAAATTCGAAGATTCATAAAGTTCCTCAAGGCTTTGGTTCCGGTAATATTCCGGGTATTGTTCAAGTTCGGGAACGGTGACAATAAGATCGGGAGTTTTGTCATAGGTTATGCCGGATAAAGGCTCTTTATAAAGCGGAATCAGATTATTATTAAAAGATTTTGGTTCAAAACCGAAAGTTTCAAGGGTGATTTCATTAAGAGCGGCAATATGGTCTGCAATGATTTCAGGTTCATTCATTTTGATTTCCACCCAAAAATCGGCGGAATCCACTTTTGCAAAAGAATAAACGCTCATCGGCGCAAAAATATAGGTGTATTCGCTTATTACAAAATTGCAATGATTTTTATACCCGGTAATATCGGGGATTTTGCTGTAAATTTTACTTTCCGGGTCTATCTGCAAAATAACGGAACTTCTTGTGTCCTCAGAAAAAACAGGAAAATCCGGAAGATATTTTTCATCGATTTCAAAAAGATATACAGGTTCTTCCGAAGCCATGGGGCTTAAATAAAGATATCCCTCTGCGCTGATACTGCCGGAAAAAACGGCTTTTGTTTCGTCGCCGGAAGATTCAAAGCTTTCAAGCACCCAACCGGATATTTCTTCGCCGACGGAAACTTCTTTTATTCCATCGCTGAATAGGAAAGGGATTTTTTCGTTTTCTTTATTGTTTTCGGTGGCATTTTCAATTTTGTTCGGAGCTTCGGAATTTTTCGGAACTTCCGGAGATGATTCGGAACGTCCGCAGCCGGAAAGCAAAAATGAGATGATCAGAATAAAAATAAAAAGCCTTTTCATAATGTCGCCTCCAAAGTTGTAAATCTTTTTACAGAATATTATATAGCATTTTTCAAAGCAGCCGTCAACGCAATATTCTTTTTCGGAATGCAAATTACGATTAAAGTCAGAAAAACCTTTTAAAATAAAGGCCAAACAGTTGTAAAGATGACTAAAACATGATAAAATAATTCTATATGTTTATTCTCGCTGAGGAGGAAAAAATAACTATGGACTATCAGAAACTTGCGGAACTTCTGTTCCCGAACGTTACCGAAACCGCAGAAGAGGTTGAGGCACGCTATCCCCAAAGAGATCTTCCCGAAGGCGCAAAAGTAACCAGAATCGCACCCAGCCCCACCGGCTTTATGCATCTCGGAAACCTTTTCGGCGCAATTACCGATGAACGCCTTGCACATCAAAGCGGCGGCGTTTTCTTCCTTAGAATTGAAGATACCGACGCAAAGCGCGCAGTTGAAGGCGGCGTTGAAACAATTATCAGCGTTTTCAAAAAATTCGGTCTTAATTTTGATGAAGGCGCCCTTATCGACGGCGAAAAAGGCGACTATGGTCCCTATCGCCAGCGCCAGAGAGCTTTTCTCTACCATGTTTTTGCAAAAAAACTTGTTGCAGAAGGAAAAGCCTATCCATGCTTCTGCACAGAAGAAGACCTTGCTAAAATGAGAGAACAGCAGGAAGCCGAAAAAGCAAACCCCGGATATTACGGAAAATGGGCAGCCCACCGCGATATGCCCATCGAAGAGGTTGAAAAAGCTCTTGCCGAAGGAAAATCCTGGGTCCTCCGCTTCAGAAGCGAAGGCGACGCAGAAAAATATCTTCATCTCAACGACCTTGTTAAAGGCAAAATCGATATGCCGGAAAACGACCAGGATATCGTTCTTCTCAAATCCGACGGTATTCCGACCTATCACTTTGCACACGTTGTTGATGACCACCTTATGAAAACCACCCACGTTGTCCGCGGCGAAGAATGGCTTGCAACCTGGCCCATCCACGTTCAGATTTTCAGCGCTCTCGGCTGGAAAATGCCTAAATACGTACACACCGCCCAGCTTATGAAAATGGACGGCGAAAGCAAGCGCAAACTTTCCAAACGCAAAGACCCGGAACTTGCCCTCGATTTCTATTTTGAAGAAGGATATCCCGTTCCTTCCGTAATCGAATATCTTCTCACGCTCCTCAACTCCAACTTTGAGGAATGGCGCCTTGCAAACCCCAAGGAACCTTATGAGAACTTCAAGTTCACCACCAACAAAATGAGCGTTTCCGGTTCCCTTTTCGACCTTGATAAGCTCCGCGACGTTTCCAAAAACGTTGTCGCAATGCTCACCACCGAAAAAGTCTGGGAATATTTCTCCGATTGGGCTGAAAAATACGATAACGAATTTTATCAGCTTCTTGCCCGTGATCCGGATTACGCAAAAGCGATCATCTCCATCGGCCGCGGTGTTCCGAAACCGAGAAAAGATATCGCCGTCTGGAGCGAGATGAAGGACTATATGGCTTTCTTCTATGATGAACTTTTCGTTGAAGGAAAAGAATATCCTGCAAACATGAGCACCGAAGATATTGCCGCCGTGCTCAAAAATTATATGAGCATCTATGATGAGCACGACGACCAGACCGAATGGTTGGGAAAAATCAAGGAACTTTCAGTTACCATGGGCTATGCCGCTTCTCCGAAGGAATTTAAACAGAATCCCGAAGCATTCAAAGGCCACGTCGGCGACGTTTCCGCAGTTATCAGAATGGCGGTCACCGGAAGAGTCAACAGTCCGGATATGTTCACCGTTATGAGCATTCTTGGAAAAGAAAAAGTTCTCGAAAGACTTGAAAAAGCATTTAACAACCTTTAATTTTCTTATAACAACCAATTTACAGTAG
>JAZQBJ010000048.1:0-3821 GCA_045545715.1 Oscillospiraceae bacterium | reverse complement strand
GGGTGGTCAACGCGCTCATATTTTATTCCGAGTTCGGAAAATCTTTCATAAACCGCAGCGCTTTTATCGATTTGCACGCCGGATTTTGTAGGCCTTGAAAGAAAAACAGAACCAAAATTTTCGGAAAGAGAGTTTTTTGCGGCAACGGCTTTCTGAACAGAATCAAAAATTCCGAAAACGGCAGTACCGCTTCCGGTCATCATTGAACCCAAGGCACCGAGATCGAGCATTTTCTTCTTGATTTCACCGATTACGGGATCTTTAACGGTATGCTCAAGTACGTTGTAAAGGTTCTTGCAAAGCTCTGAAATGTCGTCTCTTTCCAAAGAAACAAAAATGTCAGATTTATCAGGGTGCTCAAGATGATAAAGACGGTGCTCATCATAATATTTATAGCTTTCCGGAGTGCTCATGCTTATATCCGGTTTGACTATGACCAACCAGCAATCAGGCATATTGGGAATGGCAGAAAGTCTGTTGCCGATTCCTTCGGCAAACATTGTGCCACCTGCTATCGAAAAAGGAACATCCGCTCCGCATTTTGCACCGAGTTCACAAAGCTCTTCGGGGGAAAAAGGTTCATCAAAAAGTTTGTTGAGACCAAAAAGAACGGCGGCGGCATCGGCGCTTCCGCCGGCCATTCCGGCCTGCTTCGGAATTCGTTTATCAATTTCAATTTTTGCTCCGGAATCTATTCCGGTTTTTTCAAAAAAGAGTTCTGCCGCATGGAACGCTATGTTTGAATTGCCGTCAAGAGTTTTATCACTGCAGCAAACTGCAATTCCGTCATATTTTGTGATTTTTACATAATCAAACAAATCGATGGACTGCATTACAGATTCGATTTCGTGATATCCGTTCGGAAGCTTTCCGACAATATCAAGAAAAAGATTTATTTTTGCAGGAGCTTTTATACCGATAACGTTCATTTTTCAAGTTCCTCAAGGAATTCTTTGATTCTTTTGGTAGCTTCCATTATATGCTCAAGCGAATACGAATAGGAAACTCTTACAAAGCCTTCTCCGGAAGAACCGAAAGCACCGCCGGGAACAACGGCAACTTTTTTGCTGTGGAGAAGTTTTTCACAGAATTCTTCGGAAGAAAGTCCGGTGGATTTTATACAGGGGAAAACATAAAAAGCACCTTCAGGAGTAAAACAATCAAGTCCCATGTCATTGAACGCTTTCACAAGGAAACGTCTTCTCATATCGTATTGCTTTTTCATCTCTTCAACCTCGTTGTCGCAATCACGCATTGCAACAACGGCAGCATACTGGCTGGTGGTCGGAGAACTCATAATAGCATACTGGTGGATTTTAAGCATTTGGGAAATAATCGGGGAAGGTCCGGCAACATAACCAAGCCTCCAGCCGGTCATAGCGTAGGCTTTTGAAAAACCGTTGACAATTATGGTTCGTTCTTTCATGCCATCGATTTCTGCGATGGAAACGTGGCGTTCTCCGCCATAGGTGAGTTCCGCATAAATTTCATCGGAAAGAACCATAATGTCGGTTCCGCGAAGAACTTCGGCAATTTCCTCAAGATGTTCTTTTCTCATAACTGCGCCGGTAGGATTGTTGGGAAAGGGAAGAACAAGAAGTTTTGTTTTCGGTGTGATTGCCGCGCGAAGTTCTTCTGCAGTAAGGCGGAAATCGTTTTCGCGTTTTGTTTCAATAGTGACAACTTTTCCACCCGCAAGACGGCAAATAGGGTCATAGCAGACGAAAGACGGGATCGGAAGAAGCATTTCGTCACCGTTGTCAATAATGGCGCGGATGGTAAGGTCTATTGCTTCGGAACCTCCGACGGTAATAAAAATGTCGTTGGCTTTATAGTCAAGATTAAATCTGCGTTTGAGATATCTGGATGCTTCCTGGCGAAGCTCGATAAGACCGGCATTAGCAGTGTACCAGGTGCGTCCTTTTTCAAGAGAATCAATACCGGCTTCACGTATATGCCATGGTGTTTTAAAATCGGGTTCGCCGATAGTAAGAGCTATTACATCTTTGACTTCTGCCGCAAGGTCGAAGAATTTTCGGATTCCGGAAGGTTTGAGTTCGGCAACCTTTTCGGAAAGAATCTTACTGTAATCAATCAATATTCAGGTGCCTCCTCTCATCTTTGATGTCGTCGGTAAAATTAAAGAAATGTTCTTTATAACGTTTAAGAACAAAATTAGTAGCGGTGGAAGTTACGGAATCAAGGGTTGCAAGACGTTTTGCAACAAACATGGAAATATCCTTGAAGCTGTGTCCGCGGATTATTACGGAAAGGTCATAGCTTGAACTGCTCATGAGCCATACGGTCTGAACTTCATCAAAACGCATGATCTCTGCGGCGATTTCATCATAACCGTAGTCACGTTTGGGCTGAACTTTAAGTTCGATAACGGCAGTGCAGTCGTTGGGGTCGATTTTTTCCCAATTTACGAGTGCATTGTATCCGATAATTACATTTTCTTTTTCATATTCCTTAACAGCTGCAGCGATTTCTTCTTCGGTTTTTCCAAGAAGAGCGGAAAGCTGGTCGGTGGTAAGTTTGGCGTTCTGTTCGAGAAGTTTAAGAAGCTGATCCATATTTTAATCTCCTTTTATCAAATTTTTATAAGAACGGGTTTGCGGTTTTGATAGTAGCAATAAGAGGAAAAACCTGCTTCATGAACAAGGCTTATTCCTTCGCTGAGGTCTGAACCGAGGGAGCTGCAGCTGTGTGCTCCGGAACCGACCGTTATAAATTCTCCGCCAAGTTCGCGGAACATACGAAGATATCTTACCGGCGGAAGTATCATATTGAGTTTTCCGCGAAGAGCGGAAGTATTTACCTCAAGGGCTTTTCCGTCTTCGGCAAGTTTTTTAAGAATGGCTTCAATAATATCATCACAGTGTCTTATTGAAAAATAAGTTGCTGATTCGCTGTTTATATATCTCATCGGAAGGGTGAGTTGGCTTAAAACATCGAAATTTTCCCATTTGGAAGTTTCGAGTAAAAGTTTGTAATAAGACTCAAGAAGCTTTATGATTTCATTTTCTGAAAGTTCGGAATAATCTATTTCGTTCAGTTTTCTTCCGTCGGGGTATTTTTTTACGGACGCAAGGACAACGTCAAAAGAAGCTCCGTTAATAATATTATCGGCTTTTCCGACATTATCCAAAGGTTGGCCCACTTCGATTCCGTTCGAAATTATAAGAAGTTCTTCAAAAACTGAGCGGGCTTTATATACACAGTAAACAGATTCACGGATCCTTTTGGAAAACTGCATTTCATCAAAACGGTCGCAATCACAGCAATCGGTAACGGCAAAGCCGAAAAGTCCGCGGTGAACAGCCTGCTCACAAAGGCTCATCATGGAATCTGTTCCTCGCGGAGAACAGTCGCTATGTACATGCCCGTCAAATCTTTTCTGATAATACATAAAGATCGCCCTCTTTCTATTATATTATATAATAGCACATATCAGAATTTTTGAAAAGAGTTTAATACGAATGAATTGAAAACCGCCCCATCAGCGAAGCTGAAAAGGCGGCGAAAATGGAAGAAGTTATGCAGGCGGTTGCAGGAACCACCGGAACGGCAGAAGTTATTGCAGAAGCGGAAAAGTTTAAGAATATCCATGAAGAAAGAGCATCGGCGGAAACTCAGTCAACTACCGGTCAAGTAAATCCGGAAAGTGAATCAACAAATGCTTTCGGGCCGGAGATAGTCAATAAGATACTCGGGATTTCTTTGGAAGAAAAAATAAAAAATGCTAATGAACGAAATATACGTTCGGATATGACTGAAAGTGAAAGATATGAAATCCTTAAAAATGAAGTAATAAAAAT
>JAZQBJ010000047.1:0-14907 GCA_045545715.1 Oscillospiraceae bacterium | reverse complement strand
ATCGCTATATCATATCTTTTCATTCCTTTTTTCCCTGACATAAAAATACCTCCTATGGTAGTATCTTAATTCTACCATAGGAGGTGCTTTTTTCATATTGTCCATTTTTACTGGACTTGTGCATTGGAAAGGTGCTTTTTGTTTTTATTGATTTTCAAGCTTTTCAACAAGCGCTTTGATGGCGTTTGCCCGGTGGCTGATTTTGTTTTTGATTTCCGGATCAAGTTCCGCTGTGGTGCAGCCGTATTCCGGAAGATAGAAATAGGGGTCGTATCCGAAACCGTTTTTACCGGCGCGTTTTTCGGTGATTTCGCCGTGAAGATATCCTTCGGCGGAAACTTTCTTTCCGTCGGGATAAACGAGCACGATCGCGCAGGTGTAATGAGCGCGGCGGTTTTCTTCGTGTTCAAGCTTTTCGAGAAGGAGCTTGTTGTTTGCTTCGTCGTCGCCGTGATGTCCGCAAAAACGTGCGGAATAAATTCCCGGCGCGCCGCCAAGAGCATCTACACAGATTCCGCTGTCGTCGGCAATTGCACAGCAGCCGGAAATTTCGGCGATTTCTCTTGCTTTTTTCTCGGCGTTTTCAAGAAAAGTTTTTCCGTCCTCAACTGTTTCGTGGTCTATTCCCGCTTCGCGGAGGGAAAAAATTTCGTCGAAATACTGGCCGAGAATAGCTTTCATTTCAACGAGTTTATGGGCGTTGTTGGATGCAATTATAAGTTTCATATTTTTTCTCCTGTTTGCCAAAAACAAAAGGGGAAAAGCCCTGAGATTTTGTTCTGTGCTTCCCCCAAAAAAATCTTTCTGTATTAATACAATAAATTTAACATTAACTTTCATTTATGTCAAGACGAAAAACCGCACTTGAAACCAAAAACCATCTGTACTATAATTGTTTTGTAAAAATCTGAAAGGAGAAATCCCATGAAATTTAACGTTGATGAAAAATTTATTGTTGATTGCTTCAAAGATATCGTAAACACCCCAAGCCCCGTTGGCTATTACGTAAAAATGAACCCGGTTCTTGAAAAATATGCCGCACAGTTCGGTCATAAAGTGACCTATGATAACAAAAGCACAGCATATATCACCCTTGAGGGCGAGGATAATTCAAAAACCGTTCTTGTGGGCGCACATCCCGACACCCTCGGAATGGTCGTAAGAACTATAGATAAGGATGGCATGATCCGCGTTCGTCAGCTCGGCGGAGTCAACTACAGCAGCTATGAGGGCGAAACCGTAACGATCCATACCCGTGACGGAAGAGAGTACACCGGTCTTATGACCTGCCAGAGCCATTCCGTCCACGTTTTTGATGACGCAAGGACCCTTCCCCGTGATGAAAACACAATGATGGTTATCCTTGACGAAAAAATTTCTTCCAAGGAGGACGTAAAAGCTCTCGGAATCCGCCATGGCGATTTCATCTCCGTTGAACCCCGCTGCCAGGTCACCGAAAACGGATATATCAAATCCCGTTTTATCGATGACAAAGGCGCCATCGCCTGCGTTTTCGCAATGCTCAAATATCTTTCCGAGAATGATCTTAAACCGAAATACAGAACTATTCTTGCCTTCCCTTATTCCGAAGAGATCGGAATGGGCGGAACCTACGTTCCTCCGGAAGTTTCCGAATATGTGGCAATCGATATCGGCCTTATCGGTCCGGGATATGACGGCAACGAATACGCCGTTTCCATCTGCGGAAAAGATGCCGCCGCTCCCTATGACTATGAACTTACCAACCGCCTTATAGGTTATGCGGAAAAAGCCGGATGCGATTATGAAGTGGATATTTATTATCACTACGGAACCGATGCCACAGCCGCTGTAAGAGCCGGAAACAACCTTCGGGCAGGAACTTTCGGAATGGCGGTTTATTGCAGCCACGGAATGGAAAGAACCCATATTTCCGGACTTCTCAACACAACGAACCTTCTTCTCGGATACGTTCTCGATATCTGATAAAACAGCAAAAAATCCCGTGCTCAAGTTTTGAGCACGGGATTTTGTTTTTGAGCACGGAGCTTATTTTTTCTGGCCGTAATCCTTGACGGTTACGTTTACCATATATTCAACTTTATCTTGGGGAATGGGTTTCGGGGTGCCGATGCTTCTTGCCATATAATAGATCTGCGCGGACATTTCAAGAATGGTGCAGACTTTGAAAGCGGTTTCCATGTCTTTTCCGACAGAAACCGCGCCGTGGTTTCCGATAAGGCAGGCGGCGTCGTTTCCGAGAGTTTTAATAACGTTTTCCGCCATTTCAAGAGAACCGGGAAGGGCATATTCGGTTACGCGAACAGGGTTTGCGCCAAGAGCCTGGGCAGCTTCATCGATAACCGGCGGGATTTCTTCGTGAAGAAGAGCAAAAATCTGGGAATAGATGGGGTGAGTATGAATAACCGCGTTTACGTCGGGGCGGTTTTTCATAATTCCGAGATGCATCATATATTCAATGGTGGGTCTGCGTTCGCCTTCAATGCGGTTTGCGTCAAGATCCATAACAACAATATCGTCCTCGGTAAGGGTGTCATAAGGCATACCGGAAGGGGTGAGATAAACGTATCCGGTTTCCGGGTCGCGGACACTGATGTTGCCCCAGGTTCCGACGGTAAATCCGGAATGGAGCATTCTTTTTCCCGCTTCGATAAGAAAAGCTTTATAGTTCATTTAAAATTCCTCCGAAAAAATTATTCCGATTTTATTATACAGCATAATTCGGCTTTTTGTAAAGAAAATTCAATTTTTGTTGAACTTTAATTTACAGTTACTTTAAATTGTGGCATTATAATAATATTGGAAAATTTTACAAAGGGGATATATATATGTTCAAGATCCTTATTGCGGAGGACGACAAAGAACTTCGCCAGCTTTTTCAGCATGTTCTCAACAAAAACGGATATACGGTAAATGGCGTTTCCGACGGAAAAGAGGCACTGGAAGCCCTTGATGACGATTATTACGATCTTATTATTTCGGATATAATGATGCCGGAAATGGACGGATATGAGCTTGTAAGCTCGCTTAGAGAGGCTGGAAACAACATCCCGGTTATGATGATAACCGCAAAGGACGCCTTTGACGATATGCGGCTCGGTTTTCTTTCCGGAACAGACGATTTTATGGTAAAACCGGTAAATATAAACGAAATGGTTTTAAGAGTGGGTGCTCTTTTGCGCCGGGCGCAAATGATCCATGAACGCCGCCAGACAATCGGTTCAACCGTTATGGAATGTGATTCCCTTATGGTCACAACCCCGAAGGAAAGCATGATCCTTCCCCAGAAGGAATTTATGCTTCTTTATAAAATGGCTTCCTTCCCGGGAAAAATCTTTACCCGACAGCAGCTTATGGACGATATCTGGGGTTATGAAAGCGAAAGCGACACCCACACCGTTGACGTACATATCGGACGTCTTCGCGAAAGATTCCGCGATAACCCGGATTTTAAAATCGTAACTATCCGCGGCGTTGGATATAAGGTAGTGAAAGCATGAAAATAAAGGAAATCGAGAAGACAAGAAAAATGGTTCGCCGAAGCACAAGGCTTTGGTTTACTCTTGTTGTAATGGCGGAACTTGCGGTGACCTTTGCTGTTTCAACAGTTCTGGCGTTTTTGCTGAGCACAGTTTTCCATACAAGAGAACTGACTTTTCTTTTGATTTGGTTCATCATTTTCAACCTCACGATAGGTTATCTGATAACTTTTTATCTTGGAAAGCTGTTCTTTGAACCGATCACAAAACTCAGCAGGGCAATGAACGAGGTTTCCGAAGGAAATTTTGATATCCGGCTTGAAACAAAAAGTCCTTTCAGGGAAATAAAGGAAATGTATTCAAACTTCAATCTTATGACGAAGGAACTTTCTGCAACGGAAATTTTGCAGACGGATTTTGTTTCTAATGTTTCCCATGAATTCAAAACCCCAATCAACGCTATCGAAGGCTATGCCACGCTTCTTCAGTGCAATCCGGATTGCTGTGAAGAAGAAAGAACCTATACCGAAAAAATCCTTTTCAACACAAGGCGCCTTTCTGCCCTTGTGGGAAACATTCTTCTTCTTTCAAAAGTCGACAACAAAGCGATAAAACCGAACATAACGAAATATCGGCTCGATGAACAGATTCGTCAATCGGTGCTCGCTTTTGAAAGGGAATGGGACGAAAAGGATATTGAACTTGATATCGACCTTGATGAGATTGAATTCGAAGGCAACGAAAATCTTATGTTCCACGTCTGGAACAATCTTATTGCCAACGCGATAAAATTCAACCCTTACGAAGGACTTTTGAAAATAAGAATGTTTAAAAAAGAAGAAAACATAATCTGTACCGTTGAGGACAGCGGCCCGGGAATTGATGAAAATTCCATAAAACATATCTTTGATAAGTTTTATCAAAGCGATTCTTCCCATAAGGAAGAGGGAAACGGCCTTGGACTTGCCCTTGCAAAAAATATTCTTACTCTTCACGGGGGAAAAATTTTTGCGGAAAACCGCCCGGAAGGCGGCGCAAAGTTTACCGTAATATTATAAAAAAACGGTGTGCCTTTTGGCACACCGTAATTTTTTGCAAAAAAATAACTCCGCAAAGGACTTGTTCCAAAGCGAAGTTCATCTATGTAAAAGCTCCAATATAGCAAAAAGCCGCTTGATGTAGCGGCTTGATGGAGCTGATAATCAGATTCGAACTGATGACCTCTTCCTTACCAAGGAAGTGCTCTGCCTACTGAGCTACATCAGCAAAGTGGCGACCCGGAAGGGGCTCGAACCCTCGACCTCTAGCGTGACAGGCTAGCGTTCTAACCAGCTGAACTACCGGGCCACAATGACCTTGTGGGGTCAACGCTGATAATTATACACGAGCGGGGACAAAATGTCAACACTTTTTTTAAAATTTTTTTAAAAATTTTTTTGCAGATAAAAAAACGGCATAGCCATGCCGTTTTTTAAAAAAATAAAGATCATTCGAACATTCCCATGGGGTCATATCCGACCGGGGGATTTTTAATTCTTCCGGTGCAAACGTCGCCGGAAACGCCGGTTATAACAACTTCCTGAACGGTGCAGAGAAGGGATTTTACCGCCGGGATCACAACGGGGGTATAGTTCATGGTGTAACCGTTCATCATACCGTCCTTGATAACGGATTCGATAAGAACGGATTCAGTTTTGCCCACCTGTTCCGCAAGGAATTTTTGACGGATGGCGTCGGCTCTTTCCGCCATTTTTGCGGCTCTTTCGGTTTTGACGGAATTGGGGATCTGGTCGGGCATATCCGCGGCATCGGTTCCGGTTCTTCTGGAATAGGGGAAAACGTGAACTTTTGCGAAGCCCATTTCCTCGATAAAGCGGCAGCTTTCCTCAAAATCCTCGTCCGTTTCGCCCGGGAAACCGACTATGACGTCGGTGGTAAGGCTTCCCTCCGGGAAAAATTCGCGGATGTTTTTTACAACTTCCCGGTACATATCTGTGTTGTATCTTCTTCTCATACGGTTAAGGGTACGGTCGCATCCGCTTTGGAGAGAAAGATGGAACTGGGGACAAAAGTTCGGAAGTTTCGCAAGGCGCTCAACGTCCTCCCTTGAAAGAAGTTCCGGTTCAAGGGAACTGAGGCGTACCCTCGGCATTATATCGCAGGAAAGCTCCACGGCGTTTATGAGGGAAAGACCCAGATCTCTTCCATAGAAAGGAAGATTTATTCCGGCAAGAACAACTTCGTTGTAACCGTGAGAAAGAAGGCTTTCAAGTTCTCGTTCTATATCCTTGAGCGGTTTTGAACGGACATGTCCTCTTGCCTTTGGAATAATGCAATAGGAACAGCGGTTGTCACAGCCGTCCTGGATTTTCACGAAGGATCTGGTGCGGTCAAGCATTCCGCTGGCCTGCATGGGCTCAAATTCCTCGAATTTTTCGTGGGGAGTTATATGAACGACGCGTTTTCCGTCAAGGGCATCAAGAATTGCAGGAAGGACCTGGCTTCTGTCTGCGGAACCTGTGACAACGTCCGCTTCGAGAAGAAGAGAAGCTTCGTCCGGAAAAGCCTGGGGATAACAGCCGGTGAGGGCGATGACCGCGTTTGGATTTTTTCGGCGGAAATGGCGCACCATCTGCCGGGATTTTCTGTCGCCGGTTCCGGTAACGGTGCAGGAATTTATGACATAAACGTCCGCACCGCTTTCCGGATCGACTATTTCAAAGCCGGCCTTGCTGAAAGCCTGCTCCATGATCTGGGTTTCATATTGGTTTACTTTGCATCCGAGGGTATAAAACGCAGCTTTCATTTTATCCTCCTTTTTTAATAAAGATATATCTGAAATACATTATACATTATCAAAAAAACTTTTACAAGGGAAGGTTTTTCCTCTGAAAAAATCATTATTAACAAAATCTGTCTTGTTTTTTTAAAAAGATGATGTAAGATTAAATCATAATGGGTGAAAAGGTTTAAAAAAAGAAAGGAGGCAGTTTTATGGATCTTGATTCAAGGCTTTCTGCGCTTAAAGGCGTTGGTGAAAAACGCGAAAAAATCTATGCAAAGCTCGGGATTACAAATATCGGCGAACTTCTGGGGCATTATCCAAGGGAATATCTTGACCTTACCGGTAGCCTTTCCATAAAAGATGCTTCCGACGAACACCCCTGCGCCATTCGGGCGACAGTTACCCAAAAAAGTCCCGTAAGACCTATCCGAAAAGGCCTTACCGTTTCAAAAGTCCGGGCAACGGATATGGAAAGGGATTTGCTTATAACGTTTTTTAACGCGAAATATACCGTTGAGGCTCTTGAAATCGGAGAGGAATATATTTTTTACGGAGATTTTACGAAAAGACTTACCGGCGGAGAAATGAATTCCCCGGTTGTTATTTCTCCCGAAGAAAGCGGATTTCTTCCGCAGTATCCTCTTACCGAAGGGCTTTCATCAAAAATGGTTTCCGCTCAGATGAAAGCGGCGCTTGAAAGCTGCGGCGACCTTATAGAAGAAACGCTGAGTACGAAAATTCTCGAAAAATACGGGTTATGCTCAAAGGCGGAAGCTGTCCGGAATATTCATTTTCCTTCCGGAGAAAAGGCCCTTGAAAAAGCAAAAAAACGCCTTATTTTCGAAGAATTTCTTGCCTTCACTCTCGGAATGAGTCTTGTTAAAGGAAAAAACCGAAAAGCCGAAGGCAACGCTTTTTTACCTTTGAGCACGGATGAATTTGAAAGATCTCTTGGTTTTGAACTTACCGGTGCTCAAAAACGCGTTGTTGCCGAATGTAAGAAGGATATGTGCTCGGCTGTTCCCATGAGCAGGCTTATTCAGGGCGATGTAGGTTCCGGAAAAACCGCTGTCGCCGCTTCCTGCATGTATTTTGCGGCAAAAAACGGATTTCAGAGCGCAATGATGGCGCCGACAGAAGTTCTTGCTTCTCAGCACAAAGCGACCCTTGAAAAAATGTTCGCTCCCTTTGGAATAAAAGTCGGAGTTCTTACCGGTTCAATGAAAGCTTCGGAAAAAGCCGCAGTAAAAGCGGCCATAAAATCCGGTGAGATAACCGTTGTTACCGGAACCCACGCTCTTATTCAGGAGGACGTTGAATTCAAAAATCTCGGTCTTATCATAACCGACGAGCAGCATCGTTTTGGCGTTCGCCAAAGAACCGCCCTCGGCAAAAAAGGAAAAGCGCCCCACACCATAGTTATGTCCGCAACGCCGATTCCGAGAACCCTCGCGTTTGTTCTCTATGGTGACCTTGACGTTTCCGTGCTCGACGAAATGCCGAAAAACAGGATACCGGTAAAAACTTATCTTGTCGGGCCGGAACTTTCCCAAAGGGCCTTCAATTTTGTGCGCAATTTTGCGAAAGAAGGAAAACAAAGCTATATAATCTGCCCTCTTGTTGAAAGAAACGAGGATTCCCTTCCGCTTGAAGCGGCGGCTGATCTTGCGGAACAGATTGCCGGCCAGGAACTTGTTGACTGCAACGTCGGGCTTCTCCACGGAAGAATGAAACCTGCGGAAAAGGAAAGGGTTATGGAAGCCTTTGCGGAAAACCGTCTTCAGGTGCTTGTTTCAACCACCGTTGTTGAGGTCGGTGTGGATGTTCCCAATGCCGTTTGCATGATAATCGAAAACGCGGACCGTTTCGGACTTTCCCAGCTCCATCAGCTCAGGGGAAGGGTTGGAAGAGGAAAGGAACAAAGCTACTGTATCCTTATTTCCGGAAACAAAAACCCCGAAACAAAGCGTCGGCTTGAAGTAATTGCAAAAACCGCCGACGGTTTTAAAATTGCGGAGGAGGATCTTAAGTTAAGAGGTCCCGGCGACTTTTTCGGCTTCCGCCAAAGCGGCCTTCCGATGCTGAAAATGGCGGATATGATGACTGATATCAAGCTTCTTGAACTTGCCAAGAAAGCCGCGGCGGAAATTCTTGAAGATGACCCGCGCCTAGAAAAAGCAGAAAACTCCGCCCTTTCAAAGAACATCCAAAAGCTTTTGGAGGAAGCGGCGGTTTAACAATTTTATTTTACAGTAGGGCGTGGGCTTGCTCCCGCCGGAAAGACAATATGAGATTTACAGAAGGTGGTATTTATGAAAATAAACAAAAACAAACTTCTCAGCATTTTGTTTGCATTTGCTTCCTGCTGCTTTTTTGCAGGAACGGTGAACCATATCATAAACACCGGGGAAGGCATTGTTTCATCGCTTCTTCTTGCCCTTGGATTTATGTGTCTTTCCATCGCGTTCTATAAAAAGAAATGAACAGCGGAAAAACTTGCTATAAAGAAATAACAGTAGTATAATTATTTAATTAAGTATTTTTTCTGAAAGGAAAAAAGAAGAATGTTAAGAAACCGAAAAACCTCCGAAATGGTAAAAACAGCACTTTTCATCGCGCTTATAATATTGCTTTCGGTAACGCCGCTGGGCTATATTCCCCTTGGCGCCATAAACGCAACAACCATACAGATGCCGGTAATAATCGGAGCGGTTCTTTTCGGCTGGAAAAAAGGCGCGTTTCTCGGCGGGGTTTTCGGAATAACGAGCCTTATCAAAAACACCGTTCAGCCAAACGCGACTTCATTTGTTTTTTCGCCTTTTGTTCCGGTTTTCGGGGAAGAAAGCGGAAGCCTTTGGGCGATTTTGATAAGCCTTTTTCCAAGGGTCATGATAGGCGTTGTGGCGGCAGCGGTTTTTTTCGGACTTTCAAAAATCAAGATAAACAGGACTTTTTCAAGCGCGGCGGCGGGTTTCTGCGGTTCTCTGACCAATACTATCCTTGTTATGGGAGGAATTTATATTTTCTTCGGGGAAAGCTATTCCGCCGCAAAAGATATTGCCTATAATACCCTTATGACGGCGGTTTCCGCAACCATAACCGGCGCAGGAATAACCGAAGCGGTTGTTTCGGCGGTTGCCTGCGGAGCCGTTTGTACCGCGCTTTTAAAATATTCCGGAACAAAATCTTAAAAAGGAGAAATAAAATTGGCGAAAAAGGAACAGAACGAATTTGAAATAGCCAGAAAAAAACGCCAGAAAAAATTTGCTGCCCAGCGCAACAGAAGATTTATCGGCGCGGTGCTCCTTTTGGCAATAATAATAACCGGCATCTATTTTTTCATTGAAGAAGACGTTGCAGGAATAATCGGCGACAGGATCGCATCTTCCTCCTCCGGCGGAAGCGGTTTTCCGGTGGATACTTCCGGAACAAATGTCCTTCGGACTTTTTCCGTCGGCGATCAGCTTGGAATCCTTACCGACGCTGTTTATTATCTTTATGCAGAAAACGGAAAACAGCTTCTTTCGGCTCAGCATGATTTTGCAAACCCGATCGTTGAAACCGCGGGAAGAAGATTCCTTATATATGACCAGGGCGGAAACCGCCTTTTTATAAGAATGCGCGATAAAATTCTTTTTGAAAAAGAATTTGAATATAAAATCATAAGCGCGGATATTTCCGAAAGCGGAATGCTTTCCGTTGTAACTTCGGCCCAGCGCTATGCTTCCCAGCTCCACGTTTTCGATTCGGATTATGAAGAAGAAATTTTCACCTGGTCCGCTTCGGATGAATATATCGTTTGCGCAAGCGCAGATGAAAAAACAAAAACCGTTGCGGCGGCGGCTATTTCCGCAAATGAAGCCGGAGAGATTGTTACAACGATCCATGTTTTCACAACCGAAGCAGCAGTTGAACTTGCAAAAAAAGAGTTTAAAGGCGCCGCTGTTTTAAGCCTTGAATATGACGGAAACGGCGACATAAAAGTGATATGTGACACCGTTGCGGCCACCCTTTCAAAAGAAGGTTCTGTTCTCGGAAGCTATGGTTACAGTTCCGTTCCGGTTGCATGCATGAACCTTCCGGGTGAAGAGGGCGCAGCGCTGGTTTTTGACCGTTTTACGGAAGAAAGGGCCGCTGATATCCTTTTCCTCAGCGAGGATTTTTCCGAAGCAAAAAATGTTTCCGTAAGCGGAAAATACGTTTGTTCCGACAGGACCGGAGCCAACACCGCGGTTTATTGTTCCGGAAAGGCCTTTGTTTTTGATAATTCCGGAGAGAGTACCGCTGTTCTGGAATCCGAACAGGACGCGATGCTTATCAAACTCATAAATGAAAATCTCTTTGCGGTTACACGTGATCAGCTTTGCAAAGTTGAAAAATAATTGAAAGAGGAGGCTTTTGCCGCTTTTGAATTTTGTTTCGATAATTTACGATGCCCTTGCGATTTTTATTGTAATAAACTGCATCAAGAAGGGCGCAAAAAACGGTTTTGCAAAAACCGCGATACAGACCATCGGTTATATCTGCGCAATTATTGCGGCGCTTGTGATAAGCCGCATCTGTGCTTCGATAATATATACCACGGCAATTCAGCCGGCGGTGATAACAAATATGGAAAGCTCCATCGCAAACGCAGTGGATACCGAAAGCGTTATAAACGGGCTCACGGAAGCGGTGGAAAGTCTTCCGGCAATTTCATTTCTGCTTTTTGATTTCAGTTCTGCGGCGGAAAATCTGATAAACTCCGTCGGGCTTGATTATTCGGAAATTGCCGTTTCCGTCGAGGAAAGCGTTGTTCGTCCGGTTGTGGAACCGATTCTTGAAACGCTTTTCTTTGCGGTCGCTCTTATAATCCTGGCAACGGTGGTTTCCTTTGTTGCAAAAGGTTCGAAATTTGTGAACGATGTTCCGATAATCGGCGGGTTCAACAGCTTTTTCGGCGGTGTTTTCGGAGTTTTTAACGGAGCGCTCGAACTTTGTATTGCCGCGTTTATTCTTGAGTTTGTGATTTCCGCTTCGCTTTTTCCGGAATATTTTTCCGAAGACATAATTTCAAAAACCTATCTTTTCCGCTGGATATATTTTTCCGTTTGCGGAAATATCTGATTTTGTTATAATTTTTGATTTATATATGATTTTTCCCTTATGGAGGATTTTTGATGAACAGTATGCTTTGTTCAAGATGCAAAAAAAGAATGGCCGTGGTTTTTGTTACCCGGATGGAAGGGGACAAAACCTTTAACGAAGGCCTTTGTCTTCAATGCGCAAAAGAACTTGGAATAAAGCCCGTTGAAGACCTTATGAATAAGATGGGAATTTCCGGCGAAGAACTTGACGCCATCAGTGAACAGATGATGAACATGGAAGAAGCTGACCCCAATTTTGAAATGGGCGGAGCCCAGGCTTTTCCGTTCCTCAACAGTATTTTCGGCGGCGGGGATATGATGCCCGGAGCGGAAAACCCCACAGCTGAAGGCGAAATTCCCAGAAACCCGAAAAAAACCGGCAAAAAAGGAAAACCGGAAGAAAAGAAATATCTCAGCCTTTATTGCGAAAATCTTACCGAAAAAGCAAAAAACGGCGGGTTTGATCCCATAATCGGAAGAAACCGCGAAATCGGAAGGGTTGTCCAGATTCTTAACCGCCGCACCAAAAACAACCCCTGCCTTATCGGAGAACCGGGCGTCGGAAAAACCGCCATTGCGGAAGGAATTGCCCAGAAGATTGCTTCAAACGAAGTTCCCGCAAAGCTTGCGGGAAAAGAACTCTGGATGCTTGATTTGACTGCCCTTGTTGCGGGAACCCAGTTCCGCGGACAGTTCGAAAGCAGAGTAAAAGGACTTGTCGAGGAAGTTAAGCGAGAAGGCAACATCATCCTTTTTATCGATGAAATCCATAATCTTGTGGGAACCGGCGACGCCGAAGGAAGCATGAACGCCGCGAATATTCTCAAGCCTGCTCTTTCCCGCGGAGAACTTCAGGTCATCGGCGCGACCACATTCAACGAATACAGAAAGCATATTGAAAAGGATGCGGCTCTTGAGCGCCGTTTCCAGCCCGTTACCGTTGAGGAACCTTCCATTGCGGACAGCATCGGGATACTCAAAGGCGTTGCGCCGAACTATGAAAAATTCCACCATGTAAAAATAAGCGACGAGCTTATCGAAAGCTGCGTACGCCTTTCCGAAAGATATATCACCGACCGTTTCCTTCCGGATAAAGCCATCGACCTTCTTGACGAAGCCTGTTCCTGCAGCGCTCTTGCAAACAAGGAACTTGCGGAATACGAAATAAGCGGACAGAAACTCCGTGCGGTTCAGGAAAAAATCGAAAACCTTCAGCAGGAAGAAACCATTGATTACGAAGCTCTTGCAACAGCAAAAGCGGAGGCACTTCAGCTCGAAATGGAGCATGATCGCCTTGAGCCAATCGCTCTTGCGGCGGAAGTTGCGCCGAAAGACCTTGCAACCGTAATCGAACTTTGGACCGGAATTCCCGCAAGCAAGGTTCAGGAAAGCGACCTTAGGAAACTCGGCGAACTTGAATCCACCCTTAAACAGCATGTTATCGGCCAGGACGAAGCCTGCCGCCTTGTTGCAAACGCGGTAAAACGTTCCCGCGTTCAGATTTCCGCAAGAAGAAGACCCGCTTCCTTTATCTTTGTGGGCCCCACCGGCGTTGGAAAAACCGAACTTGTAAAAGTTCTTGCAAACGAACTTTTCCAGACCGAAGATCCGCTTATCCGCCTTGATATGTCCGAATTTATGGAAAAACACGCGGTTTCGAGAATCGTGGGTTCTCCTCCCGGCTATGTAGGTTATGACGAAGCGGGCCAGCTTACCGAAAAAGTTCGCAGAAAACCCTATTCCGTAATTCTTTTTGACGAAATCGAAAAGGCGCATCCGGACGTTATGAACATCCTTCTCCAGATTCTTGACGAAGGAAAAATCGCCGATGCTCACGGAAGAACCGTTTCCTTCGCGAACACCGTTATCGTTATGACTTCCAATGCCGGAAGCGAAAACAAGGAAAAGGCTCTTGGCTTCGGAAGAGATTCCTATGCCCTTGAAAAAGACAAAGTCTATAAGGCTCTTAGCCAGTTCCTCCGTCCGGAATTCATCGGAAGAGTTGACGAAATCGTTGTTTTCCATGACCTCACCGTGGAGGATTACGAAAGAATCGCCGCTCTTCGCCTTGATGAACTTCGCCAGCCCCTTAAGGAAAAAGGAATCGACCTTTCCTATGATGATTCCGCCCTTAAGGCCATTGCGAAAAAATCCCACGGAAACAAAGGCGGCGCAAGGGATCTTGTCCGCGTGATCAGAAAAGATATCGAGGATAAAGTCTGCGAACTTATCGTTGACAACGCAGACAAAAAACTCGAAGGAATTTCCGTTTCCGCAGAAGAAGGCGAAATCACCGTAAGGGAATCCTTTAAAACTTTGGAACTTGAAGCATAAAGAAGAAGCACCCGAAAGGGTGCTTTTTTTGACGCAAAACCGAATAATAAACTTGTAACTTTACGGCAGAAATAGTATAATGTTGTCATAAATAATGTTCCGAAGGGAGTTTTTTAATAATGCCGAGAGCAGACGAAGGCCTTGCCTTCCTTTTAAGATATGAAAACGTAGCCTGGTACGAAAACGGCACGGTCAGAATTCTGGACCGCCGCTGCTATCCTCACCCGATAAAATTTGTCACCTGCCATTCTTCCGAAGAAGTCGCAAACGCAATGCGTGATATGATAGTCCAGAGCGCAGGTCCTTATCTCGCCTGCGGAATGGGAATCGTTCTTGCGGCTTATGAAGCAAAAGATATGCCTTATGATAAGGCAATGGAACATATCCGCCATGCGCAGGATCTTATTGTTAACGCAAGACCAACCACCGCAAAACGCATCAAAATCATCACCGATTCCTGCGTTGCTGCAGCGGAAGAAGCCTTTGCCGCCGGCGAAAAAGACGCAATCCAGGCAACTTTCGACAGAATTATTGCTCTTACCGATAACCGCTATAACAAAATCGGCGAAGTTGCAAAACACCTTGTTTCAAAATTCCCGGATGAAGGCACCGTTATGACCCAGTGCTATGCAGAAACTATTCTTGGCTTTATGTGCAAGGAAATAAAAGCTCAGGGCAAAAAGATCAAATTCGTCTGCCCGGAAACAAGACCCTATTTCCAGGGCGCCCGTCTTACCGCTTCCGTTCTTCACGATATGGGATTTGACGTAACGGTTATCACCGATAATATGCCCGGCTGGACCATGCATGAAAAGAAAGTTGACGTTTTCACCTGCGCAGCAGACGCAATCACAATGGACGGCGTTGTTATCAACAAAGTCGGAACTTTCCAGATTGCTCTTGCAGCAAAATACTGGGGAATCCCCTTCTATGTAACCGGAACTCCCGATAAATGCCACCCCTTCGCAAAAGACGTCAAGATCGAAGAGCGTGACCCGAACCTTGTTCTGGAAGCTCTCGGAACCCGCACCGCCGTTGAAGGCGTAAACGGATTCTATCCCGCATTCGACAAAACTCCTCCGGAACTCGTAACCGGCTTTGTCACCGATAAAGGAATCTATGACGGCGACAAACTTTGGGATTATTACAACGGCGACGACGGCACCGGCGAATACGAACTTAT
>JAZQBJ010000046.1:0-7533 GCA_045545715.1 Oscillospiraceae bacterium | reverse complement strand
CATTGACAGAGTTGTTGACGGTAAAATTGTCGAGCACGGCGGTTCAACTGAAACCTTTGAGACATTCTGGACAAACGGTTTGATTAAACCAGTATAATACCAATTCCAATTTGTCGAACTGATAATGGCGCACTTCTATACACCTATCGGTGTGTTATACGATTTGCGGTTTTGCACCGTATCAAAGGCTCCCTTTACACAAGGGAGCCTTTCCGAAACCGGTGCATATTGAAAAAATCCGACCTATGATCGTGACCATAGGTCGGATTTAACTGTTTTACGAACCCCGTCCGAACGGCGGGTGTTTTTTTATATATGTTTTATTGGGTAAGATATTCTTCAAGGCAAAGACCGGATTCTTTAATAATCGCGGCCTGCTCTTTTCCGACATAACGGAAATGCCAGGGTTCATAAGCAAAGCCGGTGATATCGACTTTGTCTGCGGGATAACGAAGAATAAAACCATATTCATGAGCGTGTTCAAGAAGCCATGATTCCTCGGCAGAACCCTCAAACTCTCCTCTTGCGCAGCCAATATCAACAGCAAGTCCGCAGTTATGTTCGCTTGTTCCGGGAGCGGCACCGGTTTTTCCTGCCTCATAAAATTCTTTTTGCTTTGCATAGGTGCGGAAAGCGGTGTGAATTACAAAATCAAGGCCTTCGCTTTCTCCTGCGGAGATCATTGCCAAAAGATCTTCGGCGATTCTTGCATCAACAAGGTGGCCTTTTGCGTCAACAGAAACGGTTTCAACGGAAAAATCTTCCGAAAGCGGGTTCTGTGCATTGACAAGGATCATAAACCATTCATCTTTTGGAATTGGGTTTTCATCGATTATCGGATCTTCAACAACCGGAATTTCCGGGAGAGATTCCGGTTCTTCGGGAACTTCCGGTTCCGGAATGCTTTCTTCGGGAATATCCGGTTCGGAAGTTTCACTTTCCTCTTCCGAAAGTTTTTCGGCGGTTTTTCCAAACTGATCAAATTCAAAATAATCGCCGAAATTGATAAAAGCGAAAATTCCTCCGCCAATGGCAATAACAAGCATAATGGAAAGGATTATCAAAGCTATTTTTTTGCCTTTGCGTTTTGGTTTTCTTATTTTGATTGCTCGGGGTTCCCGAACTTCCGGGTCAATTCTTGTTCCGTTGGACATTATCATTCTCCTTCTTTGGATTAAAAGAAGCTTTTAAAAGTGAAATTTCTACAAATACAAATATAATAAAAAAACCTGTTTTTGTCAACGGTGAAAGAAAGCACAAAGGGAAAATATGCACAAAAAACCTTTCCAAAATATGCTTGTTTTTGATTATGAAAAGGTGTATCATATCCTATATTAATAAATATAAGAGGTGCCTTATGACAGAAAAGGAAAAATGCGATGCAGGTTTGATGTATTGTCCGATGGGTTTTATAGGAGATATGTTTGCCGCAAGAGATAAATGCACCGAATATAACAACATTCCCTGTTCGGAACCGGAAAAAAGAGTTGCTTTTATAAAAAGCTTTTTCGGAAAAACCGGAAAAAACGTTACCGTTGAAAACGGATTCAAATGCAACCTCGGATATAATATCGAAGTTGGAGAGAATTTTTACTGCAACTTCAACTGCACGATTTATGACGCAGGAAAAGTAAAAATCGGGGATAACGTAATGATAGGTCCCTGCGTTACCCTTTGCACCGCGACTCACCCCATAAAAGCAAGCGAACGCATCAACGAGGCCTGCGAGGAACTTTCTTTCCCGATAACGATCGGCGATAATGTCTGGATCGGCGGCGGAGCTTTTATCAACCCCGGAGTTACCATAGGAAAAGGAGCGGTCGTTGCTTCCGGTTCCGTGGTAACAAAAAACGTTCCGGAAAACGCGCTTGTTGCCGGAGTTCCCGCAGTTGTCAAAAAAATCATTGATAACGAATAATATAAAAATTTTATCCGAAAGGAAAAACAAATGAAAATTGTAATTATCGGCGCCGGAAAAGTTGGAAACACCCTTGCGGGTGAACTTGTTAAAGAAGGTCATGAAGTTCTTGTTATGGATACAAATGAAGAACGCCTTGAGGATCTTCAGAACAGAATCGACATAATGACCCTTTGCGGAAACGGCGCATCAAAGGAATATCTTGAGGAAGCGGAAATTGCCGAATCCGACCTTGTAATTGCCGCAACTTCTGCGGACGAAGTAAACATTCTTTCCTGCTTCATAGCAAGACAGATCGGCGCTTCAAAAACCATTGCAAGGGTAAGAAACCCGGAATATCGAAACCAGCTTGAACTTATGAAGGAAGAACTGGGACTTTCGATGATAGTAAACCCGGAACTTTCTGCGGCAAACGAAATTTCGAGGATACTTCGTTTCCCTTCCGCAAACGATGTTGAACTTTTCTGCCGCGGCCATGTTGAACTTGTTGAATATACAATAGGAAAAGAATGTCCGCTCTGCGACCTTGCGCTCAAAGATATCTATGGAAAATATAAGATAAAAGTCCTTATCTGCGCGGTAAGAAGGGGAGAAGATATTACAATTCCCCGAGGCGATTTTATCCTTCGTGAAGGCGATAAAATCAATATAACCGCTTCACCGAAAAATATCCATGATTTCTTCGAGGCAATAGGAAGCTTCAAACGTCCGGTTAAAAGCGTAATGATAGTCGGCGGTTCAATGATAGCTTATTATCTTGCAAACCAGCTTATTGATATGAGGATCGACGTAAAAATCGTTGAACAGAACCAGAAGAGATGCGAAGAACTTTCCGAACTTCTTCCGAAAGCCTCGATCGTCTGCGCAAACGCAACGGAAAAGGACGTCCTCCTCGAAGAAGGAATTATGGATTTCGACGGCTTTGTTGCGCTGACCGGACTTGATGAAATGAACATAATCTACGGAATGTATGCGAAGGCAAAGGATGTTGAAAAAGTAATAACAAAAGTTCATCATCTTTCCTTCCCGGAAGTTATTGAAAACAGCGGAATCGAAAGCGTTGTTTCCCCGAAGCTTATTACCGCGGAACGCATAAGCTCCTATGTACGAGCTATCCAGAACTCTTACAGCAAGAATAAGGTTGAATCCCTCAGAAGAATTGTAGATAACCGTATCGAAGCTCTTGAATTTGTCGTAAGGGACGATGCGGATTATATCGGCGTTCCGCTGAAGGATCTTACGATAAAACAAAACGTTCTTGTTGCGGCAATAGTAAGAAAAGGCCACGCAATAATCCCCGGCGGTTTTGATTGTATCAAGAAAGGAGATTCCGTCGTTGTAATCACCGAAGGCGTAAACACCATTGATGAACTCGACGATATCATGAGATAAAATGAACTATAAAATGATTCGTTACATCATCGGAATGATTTTAATGGCGGAATCCGTTTTTATGATCCTTCCGCTGATTGTATCGGTAATCTACGGTGAATTTGATGTAATAATGCCCTTTGTTTACAGCATTATGGCAACTTTTTGTGTTGCGGCGTTTTTCGGGCTTAAGAAACCGAAAAACGACCTTGTTTTTGCAAGGGAAAGCTATATTGCCGTTGCAGCGGGCTGGATTTTTGTCTCGTTTTTCGGAGCAATGCCGTTTTATTTAAGCGGCTCAATCCCTTCGCTTATCGATGCGTTTTTTGAAACCGTTTCCGGCTTCACAACAACCGGGGCAACAATTCTCGAAGATGTGGAAATCCTTCCGAAAGGAATCCTTTTCTGGCGCGCGTTTACCCACTGGATAGGCGGTATGGGAATAATTATGTTTCTCCTTATGCTAACCCAGTTTTCAGAAGGACATTCGCTCTATATTATGAGGGCAGAAGTTCCTGGACCAACCGTAGGTAAAATCGCTCCGAAATCCAGTTCAAACGCCCTTATCCTTTACGGAATATATTCCGGACTTACCATTCTGGAAACAATTCTACTTATTTTCAGCGGAATGGGTGTTTTTGATGCGGTAACAACCGCAATGTCGACCGCGGGAACGGGCGGTTTCAGCGTCCGCAATGCGGGAATTGCGGCTTATGAAAGCGCCTATGTTGAATGGGTTGTCGGATTTTTTATGATTGTTTTTGGAGTGAACTTCAACCTCTATTACCTTATGCTTCTCCGCCGTTTCAAAATTGTTTTTAAAAGTGAAGAACTTAGGGTTTTCCTTGCAATAGTTGCCGTAAGCACAGTAATAATGGGAATAAATGCGACAGAATATTACGGAGATTTCGGCGTTGCAATAAGAAAGGCGTTTTTCCAAACAGGTGCGATAATTTCCACAACCGGTTTCGGAGGCGTTGAATTTATGAATTGGCCAATGCTTTGCCATTCCGTAATTCTGGTGATTCTTTTTACAGGTGCCTGTGCCGGTTCAACCGCCGGCGGTATTAAAATAAGCCGAATTATAATGATGTTCAAAATGCTCCGAAAGGAATCTCATCGTCTTGCTCATCCGCATGAAGTTACTACCATTAAATTTGAAGGCAAAATTGTTGACAAAGAAACCAGAAGTTTTATAATGGTATATATAAGTGCGTTTTTTGCAATTCTTGCCGTCGCAAGTATTGTAATAATGATGATGGGGCACGATTATGAAACCTCTTTCAGTGCGGTTCTTTCATGCTTCAACAACGTCGGACCTGCGTTGGGCGAAGTCGGCCACGGCGGAGTTTATAATATGTTCAGCGGAATTGAAAAACTCTTCCTTTCGCTTTTGATGCTTACCGGAAGACTTGAAATTTTCCCGATGCTGATACTCTTTATGCCTTCAACCTGGAGAAGACATTGATTCATAAACAGAAAGGATTTGAAAACATTGAAAAAATTTATTGAAGAATTCAAAACTTTTATTGCAAAAGGCAACGTCCTTGATATGGCAGTCGGTGTTATCATCGCAACCGCCTTCGGAAAGATCACAACCTCCCTCGTAAACGATGTTTTCATGCCTTTCATCGGCTGGCTCATCGGTGACGTTGATCTTACCGAGCTCAACATCGTCCTTTCTCCGGAAGTTGTTAACGAAGCCGGCGAAGTAACCGACCCTGCGGTTGTAATGGCAATCGGAACTTTTATCTCCGCCGTAATTGATTTCATCCTCATCGCTTTTGTTGTTTTCCTTATTGTAAAAACCTTCAATGCAGCGAAAGAAAAAGCGGAAGCAAAGAAAAAAGCCGAGGAAGAAGCTGCAAAAGCTGCGGAAGCTGCTGCTGAGGAAGAAAAAGAACCGGAACTTTCTGATGAAGTAAAACTTCTTATGGAAATCCGCGATCTTCTCAAAAAATAAAAAAATTAATTGGGGCGGGAGTTTACTCCCGCCGTAATTTTTGAAAGGAGCTTTTGGAAAAATGCGCGAACTTGTTTTCAACATAACCAATGAGCACGACGGAAAACAGGCTTATCACTATCTTCGCTATTGCTGCAATTTTTCCTATGCTCTTATCGTAAAAATGCGCCATACCGAAAAATCTCTTCTGCTCGATGATGTTCCTATCCGCACCATTGACAGAATAAAATCCGGTTCGGTGCTCAAAGCTTATATTCCGGAAGGTGAAAGCTATTTTACGCCGAACCCGGATTTGAAAATCAATATGCTCTATGAGGACGATGATATCGTTGTTTTCGATAAACCTGTTAATATGCCGGTTCATCCTTCGAAAAACCACCAGACGGATACTGTTGCAAACTATTGCGCCGCAAAATACGGAAACGCAAAATTTCACGTTGTCGGGCGGCTTGATATGGATACTTCGGGAATAATCGTTATCGGAAAACATTCCCATTCCGCCGCGGTGCTCACAAAAAACGGCGGCGAAAAAGAATATATAGCAATAATAGAAGGAACCCTTGAAAAACCGGCAGGAATAATCGATGCACCGATAGATGACAGTGATCCCGCACTGCATAAAAGCTTTATTGCAGAAAGCGGCCAGCCTTCCGTTACCGAATATGAAACCATCGTAACAAACGGCGTGCTCACGGTTGTCCGCGTTAAACCGAAAACCGGAAGGACCCACCAGATAAGAGTGCATTTCGCATATATAGGCCATCCTCTCTGCGGCGATGAGCTTTATGGCGGAAACCTTGAGCATATAGATCGTCAGGCTCTCCACCGCAGCAAAATGGTTTTTGAGCACCCGATAACCGGGAAGGTGCTCAGTTTCGAAAGCCCTCTTCCGCCGGATATGAAAAAGCTTTTTGATGAAATTGAAAAACAAAAGGATTTGATCTGATGAACAAGGATATAGAAAATTTTGATAATGGTCTTGAGGTGGATTCTGCCGCCGACGGATTCAGCAAAGAACAGGATCCGGAAAAGATCCGCGATTTTTTCGGAAGAGTGGAAATTGCAAACTTTCTTGTTCCGTATCGCGAAAACGTAAACAAAATACCGCTTCTTGATATTAAAGAAAAAGGAAAAATGATTCCGATTTTTTCGAGTTTTGCCGCTTTTGAAAAAAGCCCTCTTCCTAAAGATGCGGTAAACGTAATGCCTTTTTCAAAAATTGATGAGATCGTTAAGAAAAGCGAAGGACAGATTTCCGGAATAATCATAAATCCCCATGGTAAATCTATGATTTTTCAGCGTAACGGCGGAAAAGCCACCGAAAAACAGGAAGGCGGAATAAGGCTTATGAAGCCTCCGTTTATTCCCGAAAAAATCTCCGTAACCCTTGAAAAATATTTTTCCGGATGCGAAAACGTATATGCAGCCTATGTTCTTTGGGCACAAAAGGACAGCGATCTTGCTCCGCATCTTTTTCTTATAGTTGATTTTGACGGAAAAAAAGAGGAGTTTTTCCCAAAAGTTGCCGAAGCTCTTCGTCCGATACTTAAACCGGGAGATAATATCGAAATGGCAAAAGCGGATTTCAAACTTTTGAAAGCCGCCGAAAAACTTGTTAAACCCGTTTATAAAAAACCTTGATATTTTTTATTCAAGGGTGTATATTTAATTTGTAAAATTCCGCAAAGGAGGTGCGTTTTTTGAACAAAGGCATTGTAAGACTCTATACCGGCGACGGAAAAGGCAAAACAACAATGGCTCTCGGCCTTGCGCTAAGAGTTTTTGGCGAAGGAAGACGCGTCTTTGTGGGACAGTTTATCAAAGATGACCCTAAGGGCGATATCATGGCTTTAAGAAAAGCAATTCCCGGAATCGTTACCGCACAGTTCGGCTGCGGAACAGGTTGTATTGCCGGAAGAGAACCGGATAAAACCGATCTGGACTGCGCAAAAAAAGGCCTTGAAAGGGCAAAGCAGGCGCTTAAAAGCGCAAACTTCGGTCTTGTTGTTCTGGATGAGATCACAATTCCGATGTATTTCGGACTTATCGGCATCGACGATATAAAAGAACTTATTTCCCTTAAATCTTCCGGAACGGAACTTGTTTTTACCGGACGCTACGCTTCCGAAGAACTGAAAGCTCTTTGTGATATGGTTACCGTGGTCGAAAGCGAAAAAATGCCTAAAAAAGTTCCGGAACTTTGATTTCAGCAAGTTCGGACTTGCATATAAATATTTGCAATGATAAAATAAAATTGCAGTTTGAAAAGTGAATATCGTGG
>JAZQBJ010000045.1:0-3060 GCA_045545715.1 Oscillospiraceae bacterium | reverse complement strand
ATAAGTCCCTGAATGGGCTTAAGTCTTGTAACTTCGGAGTCAAGATCCGGAAGTGAGTCAAATAGACCCTGTGTATAAGGATGGCAGGGGTTGTTGAAAAGTCTTTCGGCTGTACCGTATTCAACGATCTCGCCTGCATATACAACGGCGACAGATTCGCAGATACTTGCAACAACGCCAAGGTCGTGGGTGATGTAAATTACAGAAATACCCAGTTTCTGCTGAACTTCCTTGATAAGTTCAAGAATTTTTGCCTGGATGGTAACGTCAAGAGCGGTGGTAGGTTCATCGCAGATGAGAAGATCCGGGTTGCAGGAAAGCGCAATCGCAATAACAACTCTCTGGCGCATACCGCCGGAAAGCTGATGAGGATAGTTCTTCATACGTTTTTCCGGATCGGTGATTCCTACCATATCAAGGAGTTCGACCGCGCGTTTCCAGGCTTCTTTTTTCGGGGTTTTGAAATGCCAGATCATACCTTCCATAATCTGATCACCGATAGTCATGGTGGGGTTAAGGGAGGTCATCGGATCCTGGAAAACCATTGCAATGCGTTTTCCGTTAATGGTCTGGCGCATCTGTTTTTTTGTAAGTTTGAGAAGGTCAATGGTTTCCTCCTCGCCTTTATCATTTTTAAATGTAAAAAGGGCTTTTCCTGCTTCAACTTTACCGTTGGTATCAAGAATACCGATAGCGGTTTTTACAGTTACGGATTTACCGGAACCGGATTCGCCTACTATTGCAACGGTTTCGCCGCGTCTTACCGCAAAGTCAACGTTGCGGAGAGCATGAACTTTTCCCGCGGTGGTCGCGAAGGAAACGGACAGACCTTCAACTTTAAGGATAAAATCGCCTTTTTCCTGCATAAATCTGTCCCTCCTTTACATATCTTTCTGTTTCGGGTCAAGCGCATCGCGAAGACCGTCCGCAACAAGGTTGAAGCTGAGCATGAGCAACGCAAGAACGATCAGCGGAGAAAGGATCATATAAGGATGAGTCGTGAAGTTCTTGTATGCATCGGAAATAAGAGTACCGAGAGATGCCATAGGTGCGGGAATACCAAGACCTACGAAAGCAAGGAATGCCTCGGTGAAAATTGCATGGGGAATGGAGAACATGGTCTGGGTGATGATCTGGCCGATGATGTTAGGCATGATCTCTTTGAAGATTATGCGAAGCGGAGATGCGCCAAGGGTTTTTGATGCAAGAACAAATTCCTGCTCCTTGAGTTTGAGCATCTGAGCACGTGCAATTCGGCTCATGGGGATCCAGCCGGTTATCATAAGGGCAACGATAATTGCGCCAAGACCGGGGCTGAGAACAAGGATCATCAATGTTACGATTACAAGGTTAGGAATACTGTTGAGGATCTCAGCGCAGCGCTGCATTATCGCATCAAGTCTTCCGCCGAAATAACCGGAAATAAGACCATAGGAAAGACCAAAGAGAACGTCGATAATAACCGCAACAATTGCGATATAAAGGCTTATTCTGGTACCTTCCCAAACACGGGTGAAGATATCACGGCCGAGGGTATCGGAACCGAACCAGTAATAAACGTCATCAAGACCTTTGGAAACATAGTCGTTCTTTTCAAGTTCAACTGCGCCGAGAATCATGGTTTCGGAACCGTCGAAAATTCCGAGCTTTTCAAGGCCGGGAATTCTCGGTGCAAGGTTCTGCTGCTCGATAATCTGGCTCTCATAAGTGTAGGGAGTCATTGAAGGGCCGAAAGCAGCAAAGAAAATTATGATTGCAATCATGACAAGACCGAAAATTGCGCCTTTGTTGCGAAGAAAACGAACAAGAGCATCTTTCCAGTAGTTCTGGGAAGCAAAGTTGCGGTCAACGTGTTTGTTAACGTCGTTATGGGTAAGCTCGAATGCATCGGCAGGAAGAGCGGAGTAATCAAAATTTTCAGCTTTCATGATTATCCTCCTTCGACAGACGAATTCTCGGGTCGATTACACCATAAAGAATATCGACCACCAGCATTATGGTGATATACATAAGGCTGTAAATAAAGGAAAGCGCGATAGTTACGTTATAGTCGTTCTGCTGGATGGAACGTACCATAAGTTCGCCGATTCCGGGAATGGAGAAAATTTTCTCGATAACAAGGGAACCGGTCATGGTGTTAACAATCAGCGGACCAAGAACGGTGATTATCGGAATAAGTGCGTTTCTCAATGCGTGGCGGATTATAAGCTTCGGGCCGCTTATACCTTTACTTTCCGCAAGGAGCATATAGTCGCTGCGGAGAACCTCGAGCATTTCCGTTCTGGTGAACCTTGCGATGTTCGCCATGGAGAACATGGAAAGTGCAACGGTAGGAAGAACAGAGGAAATGAGCGGAGTTGCCGAATCATAAAGAAGCGGGAACCAGCCTGCGCGGTAACCGAGAGTATAGGAAAGAGCCAGCGCAAAAACATAGGACGGAAGTGAAACACCCAAAACCGAAATTATGGTCGCGATGGTATCAAAAATCGTGTTGTGTTTAAGGGCTGCAATAAGACCCAGAACAAGACCGATAGCTGCGCCGAGGAAAACTGCCTGTCCGCCAAGACGGATGGAGGTAGGCACTCTCGTTTGCAAAAGGTCCGTTATCGGAACGTTCGAGGCTATGTTATAAGAAACGCCGAAATCGCCATGGAGAATATTGAAAATATATCTGAAATAGCGGACGATAAAAGGATCGTCAAGACCGTATTTCTGATAGAGTACGTCGATCTGTTCCTGGGAAAGTTTATCGTCGTTGAACGGCGAACCGGGCATAAGATCGAGCATCAGGAACAGAAGAAACAGCAATACAAGGATTGCCACAATCGAGTATAAAACTCGCTTAAATATGTATTTCTTCACTGAGGATTACCCCTCCTTATATAAAAGCATACAGTGGCCCGTGATAGACGGGCCACTGTAAGGCCTTGAATTATCAAATAATTAACTTAAATTGATATCAGCCGAAAGTTACGTTGTTATATACACGGTTAAGACCAACAGCGTGGAATTCGATGCCTTTAACATCTGCTTTTACAAGAGATGCGTTTGCGTTCTGAT
>JAZQBJ010000044.1:0-2737 GCA_045545715.1 Oscillospiraceae bacterium | reverse complement strand
GGAAAATAGCAGCATATAATTTCAGTTTTACGGAATTGTTTGACAATAATATATCATTGGATGATGTACAAGAAATTTTAGGCAAGAAAACGACCATGCAATCCTATGTAAAAATTGATCAAGATGCATTTTTCGAAATTTATAAGAAAGGTCGCTCTTCCTAAATATATATTTTTTAAAAATTATGAAGAGGAATTGCTTGTGGCTACTATTTTATTATCTGTGAAACCAAAATACATAGAAAAAATTTTTAATGGAACAAAAAAATATGAGTTTAGAAAAAAGTTAGCAAAACTTGATGTTTCAAAAATTATTCTTTATTCAACATCACCATGTAAATTGGTAGTTGGTGAAGTGGAAGTTACGGGAACCCTTTCAAAAAGACCGTCGCAAATGTGGCAAGATACAAAAAAATATGCAGGAATAACAAAAAAAGGATTTGACGATTATTACAAAAACTCGTCGTATGCTTATGCGTATAAATTGGGAGATACTTTGAAATATCAAACGCCTAAGAATTTGTCCGAGTTAGGGATAGAAAGAGCCCCACAATCGTTCATATATTTATCATATGATTAAAAGTTTGCCATAAAAATGCAGACATAATATTTATTATTGTGATTATGCTACTTTAATAAATTTTATAAATCATAGAAGCACAACTCAAAATTAAATTTTTCAAGTTTAATAGATTATACTAAAAAAGCACCACTTTGGATTTACCAAAGCGGTGCTTTTTTACTTATTATTTTATTTTCCTTCTTCAAAATAAAGGTAAAATCTATCATCATCAAAGGGCGGGATCTCGAAAGATTCCTTGCTTGAGCCAATAATCTTCCAGCCGCTATCGCCAAGTGTTGTTCCGCCTTCATATTTATTTTCCGGGGCATAGAGCACATGATATTTCAGCTCTTTCTCTTTCGTGCTTCCGTCGGAAAATTCAGTATCCGTTATTGTTCTTACCACAAGAAAACCGTTAAGATAATCTTCCGGGGCATATCTTCCTTTAAGGATTCCGCCGGTGAGGTTTATTTCAGCGCTTGTTGCGTCCTCATCGATTTCCGCTCTGCGGATATCAAAGCCTTCGATTTTTTCATCTTCCAGGCGGTTTTCCATGATATAGTCCTTTACGGCATTTACCGCGCTTTCCGCAAATTCGCTGTCAAAATCGATGTTGCTATATTGAACAACATCCTCTTCGGTGAAGATATACTGCTCTGCCGCGGGATTATCCGTTCCGTAATCAAAAACATAATGTACGTTTTTGATTTTGAAAAGGACTTTGTTTTTCGTTGTTGCAACGATATCCGGGTGCACAACGTCGGACATTCCGCCCTGATTGAGTTTTATTTTGATTCCGGTATTATATTCGCCAACTGCGTTTCCTTCGGTATCAACAACCGTAATCATATAGTATGTTTTATCAAGGTTTTTGCCGCGTAAAGGCTCATCATAATCTTCCGGACGGTTGACCCAGATTACCGCAACTTCACCATTATCTTTAGAGGCCGCCGAGGTAATTATCGGTTTCCATTCTTTGTTTAAAAGCTGTTCCTCCGGAACGTTCCATACTGCATAAGGTTTTGAAATATCGTCGATGTTATAAATCCTGATTCCGTCCATATCTCCGAAATAGAAATTTCTGCTATCCAGAACGCCCCAGTTTGCAAAATTATGCAGATTTTCGGGAACGATTTCAATTTTTTTGTCTTTGAGGTTATTGCGGATATAAACGCAGCCTATGGGGCCGCCGTGGTCTGCATAGATTTCCGGGTCAAAATAGAAGCTTCCGAGGGAATACGCAAGTCCATCCGGCCAGGTTGTTTCGCCAAAGGCTTTGCAATATTTGAGCGGGTCCATTACCGCAAGAGGAGAAAGGCCTTCATCAAATAATCCTTCAAAATATGATAATCTTTCTTCGGTATAGCCGAGTTCTTTTACGGCTTTTTCATAATCTTCTTCGGAGAATTCTTCATCTTTCTCAATTTCGGATGCGAATTCATCTTCGGAAAATTCTGCATTACTTTTGCTTTCCTCAGGCAAAGAATTATCGGGTTTTTCTGCAGGCTTTGCATTTGAGCACGCACTGAGCACTAATATGAGCACCAATAAAATTGCAATCAGTTTTTTCATAAAAGCACCTCCCTAATATTAAAATAAAAAAAATAGTATTAAACCAGTTTGGTCTAATACTAATTTACATCTGCTATTTATATGGTTGCAACAAATTTGCAAAACTTACAGTTTTTTTGAAAAATGTATTGATTTACGGGAGCGGGATAATAATCCTTGTTTTAAAAATCTCATCATCATAACTGAAGTTCACTTCGCCGGAGTACTTTTCCACCGCTTCCTTAACGTTGGAAAGACCGACGCCCATGTGGCCTTCTTTAGAAGATCTGAGCTTTTCGTTTTCCATAATTGGTTTTTCAGCGAGTGCGTTTTCAAGACGAATTATTATCATATTGCGATATTGGTGAATGTAAAGATTCATACTGCGCTTGTTTTCCGGAATGCGAAGACAGGCTTCAATCGCGTTATCAAGGATGTTTCCGAGTATTGTAACCCAGTCTAAATCGGAAATAAATTCGAACGGAATCTCCTGCACCTGAAGAGAAAAAGTGATTCCGTTTTTCTTTGCTACAGAAATTTTTTCAGAAAGAAGAGCGGTGATAATTTTACTATTGGATTTGAAAGAATATCCGCAGTCATCGATTTTTTCAATAAGTTCATCGAT
>JAZQBJ010000043.1:0-8576 GCA_045545715.1 Oscillospiraceae bacterium | reverse complement strand
ATACCGATCCGTATGATTCAAAATATGGATTTATCACCAACGCAAGGGGTACCGTAACCACAACTGACGGAGATCTTTTTATTGCGGTTTTTGAAGTTATCGGCGTGGGTGAAGTAAATGTCGGAGCAACTGTAAGCAGATTTGCGGCAGTAGATGGCAACGGAAATACCACTGATGTAAATCCTTCTGTTTCTGAAAGCGAAAAAATAGAAGTTGCAGGTATTCCCGCAACTTCCATTACCCTCGATAAAAACGAAATTACCCTTGAGGAAGGCAAAAACTATCTTCTCAATGTAACTGTCGATCCCGAAAATACCACCGATAAAGTTACTTTTGAATCCGACAACGAAGAAGTTGCAACTGTTTCTCCAACCGGTAAAATTGAAGCAATCAAAGCCGGCGAGGCAACAATCACCGTAACCGCAGGTGCTGTTTCCGCAACCTGTGAAGTTACTGTAGAAAAAGAAGAGTCAATCGTACATAAGAGCCCCGATGGCTATAGTAGCTATACGGCAACGGCTGAAATGACCGGCGTGAAGAGTTTGGTTGTTGGTGGCAGCACCAAAACAGTTAAGAACATCTACAAACTGCCTCTGACCGGACACGAGGGGGCCTGGGTACATATGGACGGTGCCGGAACCGGTAACGCCGCTGCTTATAAGCTGGATGGTACTGCCGTCTTTGGCGTGCCTAACGGTGTTGATCTGACTAAGTTTAATATAAACGTCAGCTATGCAAGTGCCTACACGGCTGATCTGCTGGTAACGGAAGCCGAGCTGACGGCAGCAGTTGGTGCGGACAATGTCTCTAAACTGGGCCTGTCTGCGGATAAGCTCTATGCATTCCTTTATACAGAAGATCCCTGGAAAAACCGCAATTGCGGAATTCTCTTTGAGATTACTCCTGTTGCAGTAACTGGAGTTGAAGTTCAGGAAACCATGAGCCTTTACGAAGGCGAAAGCGGCAATCTCAGCGTTTCCGTGCTTCCTGATTCCAACACCGATGATCTCACCGTAACCTACAGTTCCGACAGCGAAGCAGTTGCCACTGTTGATGCAAACGGAAAAGTCACCGCAGTTGCACCCGGCACTGCCGTTATCACCATCACTGCGGGCAGCTTCACCGATACCTGCACCGTTACCGTTAAAAAGGGTTATACTGAGATCGAAAACATTCCCGGCAACGGCAGTATGTGGGCCGGCAGCGTAACCGGAATCGCTATTAAAAACGTTGCTGTTGAAAGCTATTCCTGGAGCGGACAGACACTGAATGTCTACATTGCCGATGATACCGCCACCGCAACGGTAATTTTCAACTTTAACCATAATGGCTATGATAACAAACATGAGGAAACCGCGGTCATTACCAACGGCTCCGGTTCGCTCACCAAGACCTTTAACTACAGTGACGGTTGGGATTCGTACGATATCACCTGGACCGTCAATTTCGTCAAATCTGTTCCCGCAACCGCTATTGCATTGAATAAAACCACTCTTGAACTGTCTAAAGGAAGTTCCGAAACCCTTACGGCAACCCTTTCCGAAGGTTCCACCGATACCGTAACCTGGAGCTCTTCCGACGAAAGCGTTGCAACCGTTGATAAGAACGGAAAAGTAACCGCTGTTGGCGGCGGAACCGCGACTATCACTGCAACTGCACGTGAGGGCATAACTGCAACCTGCGCTGTAACTGTACCCACCATGTATAGTGTACAGAATATTCCTCAGGTTCCTACATTCCAGTGGGGTAAATTTGAAATTACATCTTTGGAGATTGATGCCAAGGTGGAAAGTGCCGCATGGGAAGGTGATATCCTGAATGTGGTTCTGGACGAGAGCACAGCAGCGGATGCAGCCATTTCTACCATTTGGACTGTAAAGGCACAAAACACCTGGTTTGCACAGGACGAAGCACATTATTACTTTAACGGCAATCGTTACGGCAATACAACTCCTGTTACGGACATTCACACTCTGACTGTAACACTTGCCGGAGGAAATGGAACCGCAACAGCGACCTTTGAGGGATGCCCCGAGGATTGCGGACAGGAATATGACCTGAATTTCTCCGCCAAGACCTACACCATCAACTTCACCGTCGCAGAACACGATTGGGGAGAGGTAGAATATAACTTTGCAGAAGACGGTTCTTCCTGCACCGCAACCCGTGAATGCAAACGCGACAATTGCGATGAATCCGAAACCGCAACCGCAACCATCAGTTCTGCAGAAAAAACTTCCGCAACCTGCACCGAAAAGGGATGGACCACTTATACCGCAACCTTTACCGAAGATTGGGCAACTACCCAGACCAAAGACGTTGAGGATATTGATATCGACGCTAACAACCACAAACCCGCTAACGACTGGACTGCCGATGATGCAAATGATACACATTATCATGAATGCGAAAACGGCTGCGGAGAAAAACTTGATGTAACTCGTTGCTCCGGCGGCAATGCAACCTGCACCGATAAAGCAGTTTGCGATTACTGCAATCAGGAATACGGCAATGCTCTCGACCACGATTGGGGAGAAGCAGAATATAAATTTGCAGAAGACGGCAAATCCTGCACCGCAGAGCGTGTTTGCAAACGTGACGCAAGCCATAAAGAAACCGCAACCGCATCTATCACTTCTGCAGTAAAAACTCCTGCAGAATGTGAAGTAAAAGGCTGGACCACTTACACTGCAACCTTTAGCGAAGATTGGGCAGAAACCCAGACCAAAGATGTTCAGGATATTCCCGCACTCCAGCACGTTTGGAAAGCACCCACCTATAACTTTGCAGAAGACGGCAAATCTTGCACCGCAACCCGTGAATGCGAACGCAACGCACAGCACGTTGAAACTGCACAGGCATCCATTTCTTCCGCAGTAACCAAAGAACCTAACTGCTCCGAAAAGGGTGAAACCACCTATACAGCAACCTTTAGCGAAGATTGGGCAGCTACCCAGACCAAAACCGTTAAAGACATTGCAGTAGATCCCGATAACCATACTTTCGGCGCAGCACAGTACACCTGGACTGACAATGGAACAAAATGTACCGCAAGCCGCAGATGCGTAAATACCGTAAACGGTGACCGTTGCAACGAAACCGAAAGCGCAGAAGGAATCATGACTTCCAAAGTCACCACTCCTGCAACCTGCACCGTTAAAGGCTGGACCACTTATACCGCAACGTTTACTGTCGATTGGGCAGAAACCAAAACCAACTCTGTTCAGGACGTTGCAATTGATGAAGATGCTCATAAATATGACGCAGGCAAAATCACCACTCCCGCAACTTGCTCCAAAGAAGGCGTAAAAACCTTTACCTGCGAATACAATGCTCAGCATACCTATACCGAGAAAGTTGCAATCGATCCCGATGCTCATGATTGGAAAGGCGCCGACGGCGTTACCAACGTAACCACCACCAAAGCTCCTGACTGCACCGAAAAAGGTGAAAGAAAGTTCACTTGTGAGCACAATGCAGAACATTTCTACACCGAAGAAATCGATGCTCTCGGCCACGAAATGGGCGAATGGGAAGTTGTTGAAAAGGCAACTTACACCAAGAAAGGCCTCATGGAGCGCAAATGCGTACGCGAAGGCTGCACTTATAAGGAAACCAAAGATATTCCGAAACTTGTTGCTGATGAGGACGAAGAAATAAAAGGTGTTACCATCATCACTCCCGGTGAAAAGATCGAGGAAGAGGAAAACCCCAACACCGGTGCTCCGGTAGTTGGAATTGCACCCTTTGCTGTTCTTGCCGCAGCAGCAGTTGTTTCCAAATTCAGAAGAAAGTAAACAATTCCTTCTATATTGTTTCCACACAAAAGAGAAAGTCCCGCCGATTAAAGGCGGGACTTTCTCTTTTGAAAAGCGCCGTGCTCGTAATTTGAGCACGGCGCTGTGATCACAAATTATTTTACGGGGATATAGATATATGCTTTTTCTCCAAGATAATATTCAAAACACATTTTTTCTTCATCAAAAGTTTTTTCGGAAATGGAAAACCATTCATCAAAAATTTTGTTCCAAAGTTTTTTAAGTTCTTCGGAAAGTTTTTCATCAAAAACATTTACGGAAACTTCAAAAACAGCATATACGGCGGAAGAAACTTCGATTGTCGAAAAACCTTCGGGAACGGATTCGGTTTTTGTTTCAAAACCGAAAAAATAGCTCAGCTCTCCGCTCTTTTTATCCGGCTGGATCCATGCGGCAACCTCGCCGCAATCTTCAAGATCTTCTGGATAAGCGGGATATTTTGTAAAATCTATATTTTTCCAATAAGCTCCATTTTCTTTAATGCTGATTTCTTCCGCAGGAATAATGCAGTATCCAAGGGCGGAAAAACCTTCTTTTTCAACAAAAACCGGGTTTGTTTTGACAATCTCTTTCACTTTTGTTTCTTCTTTTTTTGATTTGATATATTCTGTAGCATTTGTTCCGTAAGCTTTGCGAAAAGCTTTTGCAAAGCCTGAAGGGGTGTCGTAACCCGCCCGAAGGGCCGCTTCGGTGATGTTCATTCCATCGAATATATTTTCTGCGGCTTTCTGAAGTTTTTTGCGGGATATATATTCACCGACCGGAACACCGAAATGTGCGCGAAAAAGGTGACAGAAATGGTATAAAGAATATCCCGAAACTTCCGCAAGTTCGCTTGCAGTGGGAGGATATTCAAGATGTTCCTCAATATATTTTTCACATTTTTTCATAACTTCGATATATTGCATTTAATAAACAGCGCCTCCGCCTTTTTCAGTCGGACTATATGCCGAAAGCAGGTCCGAAATAATAATTTGTCCTTTTTTGCTAAATCCAATTATATTCCACTTTTAAAATAATTGAAATGTCCAAACTTGCTGTTTTTAGTGTTTTCAATAGAAATTATACTTATATAATGCTATTATATATATAATTTAATAATCTGCATTGTGTTCCGGCGTAAAGTCTGTTTTTTAAAAAAACAGGCGCCGGAATTAGGAAATCCGGTGAAAGTCCGGAGCAGTAACCGTTGCTGTATATACAGGAGCTTTGTTTTCGCGGTGTGAGCCGGCCATTGGGAAACCGAGAAGGTAGAACACAAAGCGCAGGGAAAAATTCCCCAAATGTATGAGCCAGAATGTCGACAATGCGAGGAAAACCTTGAATAAGGGATGCGTTTACATTCCAAAGGTATTATAAGCGGAAAAATTCGGCCGCCATGGGTATTTATACCCGTGGCGGCTGTTTTTGTTGCCTTTAGGCTTAACAAAACCCCTGGTTCTGCCAGGGGTCGATAAAAAGCCTTGGTATAAAAATTCTTGTATTTTCGGAAATGGTTTGGCGGTCGTAAAACTGAAAAAACAATAGATTTTTATAAAAATTATAGACCAACTGCATTTTTGCAATAGGCGAATGTTACCGGTTTACCGGTAGCAGGGTAAGCGATGCAATGGTAATATTCAGTACCCCTTCGAGAGGTCAGCAAGTACTGCCCCTTTTAGGGTCTGAGCAAACCACCAGTTTACTGGTGGTTATGATTTTTGTTTTGGAACAATGGGAGGAAAAAGAAATGAAAAACAGCGGATTCAAGAAAATTATGTCTTTGCTTCTTGCGGTTTTGATGACTTTGGGGGTATTTCCGGTTTCGGTTTTTGCTGAAACAACACCTGTGGTAACTGCAGCGGCGGATAAAACCAAAGCAAAAATCGGAGATACTGTTGAAATTACTTTTACAATCGAAAATAACCCCGGGTTTACAAACATAGAACTTATGCTTGATTTTAACAAGAATGTTCTTAAATTCACCGGCCTTAAAAACGATCCGGACACGGAAAGTTATGTCGGACGTTTTGGTGGAGGTGCAACTGTTGTTAATACAGATACCAAAAATGAAAAATATGGTTTTGTAACAAACGCAAGATCTTCTTTGACAGAAACAGACGGAAGACTTTTTGTTGCTGTTTTTGAAGTTATTGGTTCCGGTGAAATTTCGGTAACCGCAAATATATTGGCATTCAAAATTGTTGACGATAACGGAAACAGCACCGAACACACGGTTTCCGTAACTCCTTCGGAAAAAATTGTTGTATCCGCACCGGAAGAAGGAAGTATTTCGTTTAATGAAAAATCATTTTTCCTTAAAACCGGTGAAAAAACAAAACTTAATTTAAATGTTGTTCCGGGTTCCGAAACAAACAACACGGTTTTGTGGTCTTCTTCTGATGAGAATATTGTAACAGTTGACGGAGAAGGAACGGTTACGGCGGTTTCTCCCGGAAATGCGGTGATTAAAGCGCAGTGCGGAACTCTCTATGCTGAATGCGGAGTAACCGTAAAAGATCCGCTTCCTTATCTTTCAAATCTCTATCTTTCCGAATCTTCTTATGTTAATAACGAAGGAACCGCTTATGAATATCCTATGACCCAGTCTTTTGAAGGAAAAACTACTTTCTACATTGCATTGGCACAGGATAACTATTCAAGAGCTTTTGCATGGGCAAAGCTTTCCGAAGATGCTCCCAAAAATTCAAAAATAACGGCAAAATGGGTGGATAAAGACGGAAACAGCCAGACGGCAGAAATTCCTTCGGGAATAAACGCAGGAACATATCTTACAAATTTTGTTACTGCGGGAATAACCGGAAATACCGTTGATTTTGAAGTTGGAACAGAAGGGGATATCCAGACCTATTCCTTTGAGGTAAAACGCACCCCGACCCTTGCGGGACTTTCTGTTTCCGGCAAAAAAGGAAAGGAAGTGCGCTTTAATGAAAGTTTCGGAATCGATGTGCTCGAATATTCAGCACAGACTTCTGCGGAAGAAATAACTGTTTCTGCTGTTCCTTTCAACGAAGGGTATTCCGTAACCTATAACGGAAACCATTCCGGAAAAATCGTTCTTTCCGAAGGCGAAAACCTTGTTGAAGTAAAAGTAAAAAATGACGAAGGATATGAAAGAACGTATAAAATCAACATAAAAAAGGTTTCTGATATAAATGTAGCTTTCAAAACTTCTCCGGAAAATGCTCTTGTTTTTGTAACGGATAAATTTAACAGAAGAGTATGGCCGGATGAAAACGGAGTTTTCAAAATTCTTGCTGGAGAAAGCTATCACTATTCCGTCACAGCATTGGGATATGCAGGAAAATCGGAAGAATTTACTGCATCCCTTGATAAAGAAATACCGGTTTCTCTTGAAAAATCCAAAATTACTGTTTTCAAATCTTTTGATTCAAGCTGGCCGTCCTTCGGTTTTAACAGCGAAAACAATATTGTAATAGACAGACCCACACCTCTTACCAAGGAAGAAACGGCTCTTTACTGGGCAAACAAAATCGGCGAAGGTTATGATTACGGTGCCACCGGTGTTCCGATACTTGTCGGCGATTATCTTTATTGCTATTCCGGTAAAACCATAATGAAAATCGACAAAATGAGCGGAAAGATCATTCAGACTGGGGTTATGACGGGTGGTTCGTCCGCATATGCAATCTGTTCTCTTACCTATGCCGAAGGACTTGTTTTTGTCGGTCTTAACAACGGCGTTGTTCAGGCTTTCAATGCGGAAACTCTCGAATCTGTATGGATTTATCATGATCCGCTCAAAGGACAGCCCAATGCACAAATAACTTACAGCGACGGATTCGTTTATACCGGATTCTGGAATTCCGAAACAAGGGATGCAAATTTTGTTTGCCTTTCTGTAACAGATGAAGATCCGTCTGATCCGGACGAAGAAAAAATTGCGGCATGGGCACATACTCAAAAAGGCGGCTTTTATTGGGCGGGTGCTTATATAAGCGGAGATTATCTCTATCTTGGAACCGATGACGGTGAATCCGGTTATGGAACCGGTTATGCGCATCTTCTTTCCATAAATAAACATAACGGCAAGGTTGTCGATGACGTAACAATGCCGAATGTGGGAGATATAAGAAGCAGCATAACCTTTTCCGACGGAAAACTTTATTTCACTTCAAAAGGCGGATATTTTTACGAAGCTGAGTTTGACAGCAAAACCGGCGATATCAAAAATATCCGGTGGATCGCCCTTGAAAACGGAAGCAACGGCGTTGCAATGAGTACAAGTACTCCGACTGTTTATAACGGAAGAGCATACATAGGAGTTTCGGGAAAAGGACAGTTTGTACCGTATTCCGGACATAATATTACGGTTATAGATATTGAAAGCTGGAGCATAGCTTACAGTGTTCCGACACAGGGTTATCCCCAGACAACGGGAACGCTTACTACCTATTATGAAGAAGAAACCGGATATGTTTATGTTTATTTCTTCGATAACTTTACTCCGGGAAGACTTCGTATTCTTGAGGACAAACCGGGAATGACCGAACCTTCAAAAACCATCAATGAAGTAAGCAACGGAGCTTCCCATACAGTTGGATACAGCGTTTTTGAACCTTTCGGACCGCTTGCACAGTATTGCATCTGTACACCGATAATCGATGAAGACGGAACGCTCTATTTCAAAAACGACAGCGCATATCTTTTCGCTGTTGGAAGTGCGGTAGAATATATAGAAGTGACAAAACAGCCGGATAAAACAACTTATAAGCCGGGGGATGTTTTTGATCCCAA
>JAZQBJ010000042.1:0-4101 GCA_045545715.1 Oscillospiraceae bacterium | reverse complement strand
CCTCTGCCCTTTTTTCGGCAAAGGGCTCTTTTTATTATTTATGTTTTGTAGTATAATATTATTGGGTGATAATTTATGAAACATATTATAAATGTAGTTAGCGAAAATCAATGGCTTGAAGATTATAACGGTAAAGAAGGTATGAATAAATTCATTGCAGACTGCCTTTGTGACGGCTGCGAAGTAATTCGCGGCGGCGAAGACACTACCGGAACATACGATAAAGATAATGTCATTGGTGTTCATCTTTTTTTCTATCCCGCATGGCTGGATTTTTGGAGAAACGATACCCCAAATCTTGAAAGACATTTTGGAAAAAGAGAGATTTGGGAAGGATATTATCAAGCGAAAAACCGCGAGGAATTCCTTCTTCCCTACCGCGCGGATATGGAATATGCCGAAGCAATCGGCGCGGAATATGTTGTTTTTCATGTAAACGATGTTTCCAACGAAGAAGTTATAAGTTATAAATGGGAACATACCGATGAAGAAGTTATCAGAGCTGTCGCAGAGATTGTAAACGAGCTTACAAGGGGCAAAAACTATCATTTCAAGCTTCTGTTCGAAAATCTTTTTACCCCCGGTATGATGCTCTTAAAGCCCTCAGAAACGGCTCTTATGCTCGAACTTACTGATTACGAAAACAAAGGCATTCTTATGGATACGGGCCATCTGATGTGCGCTCCGCAGAACATTATCGATGAGGAACAAGGAATCGATTTTGTTCTTGAAACTGTAAGAAAACACGGTGAACTTTCGAAATATTTCAAGGCGCTTCATCTTCATAAATCGACCACCGGAGAATATATTCAGCGCCACAGAACCCTTAATATCACTCCCAAGGAAGAATTCTATGAGCGCTGGGCCCAGGGTTATGATATTATCCTTAACATTGATAAACATCAGCCTTTTGAAAACCCGAGAGTTCAGGAAATTCTTGAACTTGTTGAACCGGAATACGTCACACACGAAATTTCTGCAAAAACAAAAGAAGAAAAGCTTGAAAAAGTGCTTATTCAGATGAAGGCGCTTGGAAGAATTTAAAGAAAAAACCGGAAAGGACTTCCCTTTCCGGATTTTTTTGTTTTTTATGCAAATTTGATTGAAAAAATGTTACTATATTGTTGAAAGGCCTTTAAAAAATTTTCAAAGGTGGTGACAAAATTTTGGAAGATGAAAAGATAATTGATCTTTATTTTGAAAGAAACGAATCGGCAATTTCGGAAACAGCCGAAAAATACGGTAATTATCTTTATAAAATCGCTTTCAATATTCTTTCGGATAACGAAGATTCGGAAGAAAGTGTAAACGATACATATATGAGCGCCTGGAACACAATTCCGCCGGAAAAACCGAATATTTTTTCTGCTTTTCTCAGCAAAATTACAAGGTATATAAGTCTTAACAGATACAGAGCCGGAAAAGCGGAAAAACGCGGCGGCGGAGAAATTGATACTGCTTTTGAGGAAATTGAAGAATGTGTTTCGGATAAAAGCAATATTTACGATGAAATAGAAACAAAGGAACTTGCTGAAATCATTTCGGATTATCTTAAAAAACTTCCGGAAACCGAAAGAAAAATTTTTGTTTGCAGGTATTATTATCTGGATTCCCTTTCGGATATTTCAAAGCAGTTCGGTTTCAGTAAGAGCAAAGTTGCTTCGATGCTCCACAGAACAAGAAAAAAGATTTTATCCCATCTTGAGAAAGAAGGTGTTCTTGGTGAACGGTGATAAAATTATGGAAGCAATCGGAATGATTGACGATGAAATTATTGCGGAAGCGAAAAAACCGGTAAAAAAGCGTTTCGGAGCAAAAAAGGTTCTTGCTTTGGTGGCGGCTTTGATTATAATTTTTGCTTTTGGAATAACATCTTTTGCAAAAGTTAATAATGCAGATTTTTATGATGTTTTGTATTTTGTTTTCCCATCTGTTGCCCAAAGGCTTAAGCCGATAAATCTATCCTGTGAAGATAATGGGATTAAAATGGAAGTTGTTTCTGCAGATGTTAAAGAAAATGAAGCTTATATTTATGTTTCTTTGCAGGATTTAACCGATGGAAGGATTGATGAAACGGTAGATCTTTATGACAGTTATTATTTGCGTCTTATGTTTCCTTTTTCTCAACACGGAAGCTGCAGTAAAATCGGATACGATGAGGAGACAAAAACAGCAACATTTTTAATTCATATTATAAGCGATAAGGAAAATCTTTCAGGGAAAAAATTCACCTTCAGTATGAATTGTTTTATAAGTCAAAGAGTTGAACAGGAAGGGTTTATTGATGAGATTGATTTAAGCGAAGCGGAACTTAAACCGGAAATTAAGGTTGAAACACATAGATATAAAAAGCTTAAAGATAAATATGAACCCGGTTCGCTTAAAAATAAAATTTATTGGTTTGCCTATGAAAGGATTCCGAGAGTTATCAAAAATTTTCTGAATCTGAATGAAAACTATTTTGAATATAAATTTTATGCCGAGGAAACAGAAAAATATCTTGCGGGTTCCGGCGATATATTCTACACTTCCGAAACCGGTGCCGAATTTGTTTCAATGGGATTTATTGATAATAAACTTCATATAAAAGTTTATTATGGAAACAGACATTACAATGACCATATTGGTTTTTTATCGGTTTATAATAAAAACGGCATGGAAATTCATGCTTCGGATATGAAATATATAGATAATTTTGGAGAAATTGAGCCAAATTATTTTGCTCCGATGGAAACGTGGGTAGATTATACTTTTGATATTTCTCCTGACGAAATTGAAGGCTGTCGTCTTTACGGTGAATTCAGAACTCATAAAAACTATACGGAAGGAAATTGGGAAGTAACTTTCAGACTTCCGTAAAGCAAAAAAGACCCGCAGAGCGGGTCTTTTTTGCTTTTTATTCAAGCGCTATTTTTTTATAGGAAACCGGTTTTAATTCATCATCAAAATCGATTCTGTAGCCTTCGGAAGGCTTTGGCTGCCATGCATAAAAATGCTCGGCAGTTTCATCACCCGGGAACCAGGTGAGCATTAAACCGGCAATAACGCCGCCGTGGCAGACGATAATGCAGTCTTTGCCGATATAATCTTCCATTGCAACAAGAGAACGCTCCAGCATTATTTCGCCGCTTTCACCGTTCGGGCAAACGTTGCGCCAGTTATCTCCGGTTATCCAGGCCTGATAGTCTTCCCTATCTTTAAGCTGTTCATAGCTTTTCATTTCAAAATCGCCGAAACTGAATTCTCTCATTCGCGGATCGATTTCGTGCTCAACTTCCCTTCCGTACATTTCAAAAAGGGTTTGTTCGGTGCGTTTCAAATCAGTTGTAATTACTTCAAAACCGCTTAAATCCGGATAAATCCCTGCTTCTCTGCGTGTTTTAATGGCTTCGATTCCTTCTTCTATAAGCGGGATATCGCTGCTTCCGTAATAAAGTCTGCGTTTGTTGCCTTCGGTAATTCCGTGGCGGAAAAGATAGATGGTGCTCATTTTATTTTAACCTCTGGGAAAGTCCGCAAAAAATTCTTGTAACGTGCTCGGCTTCTTTTGAAAGTTTTATAAGAAGCCTTCCGTTTGCCTCGCGCCAGGCTCTTTCGGTTTTATCGATTGGAACAACGCCGCAGGAAATATCATCGGAAATAATGATTTTATCACCAAAATCTTTTGCGTGCTCAAAGAAATAATCAGCCGGTTCAAAACCGTGCTCAACGCACCAGAAACTGAAACGCTCGATATGAGTTATACATTTTTTATCAAATTCCGGTGCGGAATCCTTATCGCAAACAAAGATTTCTTCATCGGATATTCCAAAATTTTCTTTTGCAAAAGCGGTTTTACCCTGAAAAGCGCCGCCGATTATAAGTTCCATAAAATTCTCCTTACATAAGAGTTAAAGCAAAAACTCCGCAAAGTTCGGCAATGGTATGTCCGAATCCGGTAACATCACCGGAAAAACCGTCGAGATTTTTGAAAGCGTAAGCTGTGGAAATTACGTATCCCAAAATTGTTGCAAGAGAGATAATCACTCCCCGAACACCGAAAAGGTAGGCGGAAAGCGCAAACGATACAATAAGAATAGTGCAAAGAGCGATTACGTTTCC
>JAZQBJ010000041.1:0-13865 GCA_045545715.1 Oscillospiraceae bacterium | reverse complement strand
GTGGGGCGGGGTTTGTCCTGTTTTACCGTTGTGACGGAAACGGCAGGCTCGTCATCAAGGGGAATGTCGATGATTTTTTCGGCGGGGGCAGAAGACGGTTTTGCGTCCACCGGAGGAATTTTTGAAACCGGAACGGCCGGGGTTTCGGTTGTTCCGAGGAGTTTTTCTTTGGAACGTTTTACGGAATCCTCGTTTTCTTTAGAAACGAATTTCGGGCCGTCATCAAGGGGAATGTCGATCTGGGACATTTTTCTTGTTTCAACAACCGCTTTATGATGTTCAACCTGTTCGGTATAAACGGTTTTTACTTTTTCACCGACTTTTTTTGTTCCCTGGGCAACTCCGATAAGGGTGGTTCCGGTGATAAGCATAAGCACAACAACAATAAGAACAAGTCCGACGATTATTGCCGCAAGCCTTCCCATAAGCGCCATAGCGGTAAGCCCGTAAATTGCCGACAGAACGCCGCCGCCGGTAAGATCTTTTCCGTATGTATAAAGCTGGCCGATTTTTTGGAAAACGCTTCCGTCAAGAACCATGTTTTCGCTGAAAACGGTGGTGATTCCGGAAAGAAGAATTATAAGCGCGAGGCTTTCGTAACCCTGGGCGGAAGTTGAAAAAGTCGGTTTTTCCATGGTGTTCATAACCGCGAGATAAATGAGAACCGGTCCTATCAGATATGCGCACCAGCCGAAAAGGCCGAAAAGCGCATAATGCATGCTCTGCCAGAGATTTTCACCTTTTATGAGGGTCATTGCAAGAAAAATTATTCCAAGGGCAAAAAAACCGATGGCATAAAGCTGGCGGCGGGAAGAAACTTCCGCGGCGGTCGGTTTTTTAGCGGTGCTTTTTTTGGATTTTGTGGTGGTCTTTTTTGTTGCAGCCATTTTTCAGCCTTCCTTAAAAAGTTATGACAGTTCCGCTGATTTTTTCAAAAATTCCGATTGCGACGATTATAACGCCGAGAGGAACGAGATACCAGGCGAACTTTGTGAATTTATCGTTTTTTACGAGGAGTTTAACGGTTTTTATCGCGCCGATTCCGACGATTAAGGAAACGGCCATTCCGATAAGCGCCGCGGCCCAGTTTATCTCAACCTCGCCGGTCAGCGCGGCGGGGACTTCGAGAATGTTTGCGGCAAGAACCGCCGGAACGCCCATTATGAAAGAAAAGGCGACGGCCTGTTCCCGGGAAACTCCGAGTATAAGTCCGGTGGAAATTGTTGAACCGGAGCGGGAAAGTCCCGGAAGGGGAGCAATTCCCTGCATGATTCCCATTCCGAGAGCCTGCTTCCAGCTCATATTTTCGGCGGTGGCTCCGCCGGCTTTAACGCATTTTCCGGAAACTATAAGCAATGCGGCGGTAAGAAGGAAACAAAGCCCTTCGACGATTATATCGTTATCCGTTGAAAGGGAATTATAAAAATCAGAGATGAAATAGAAAAAGCAAAGGGGAACAAGGCTTATGATAAGAAGAAAAATCATTCTTCTTGAGCCGGTCATATTTTCTTTATCGAATTTTCCGGTGACGATTTCTTTTGCCATTGAAAAGAATTCTTTTATCATATCAAGGATATCTTTCCAGAAGGCTATCATAACCGCAAGAAGGGTTCCGAGATGGAGAAGAATGGAATAAATTCCGGCGGCTTCGCCGCTGTTTCCGGTAAAATGCTGATAAAGGGAAAGATGTCCGCTGGAGGAAACCGGAAGAAATTCCGTAAGTCCCTGGATGATTCCCTGAATTACTGCGTCAAAAATGCTCATTTTTTCTCCTTTATATGTAGCCGCAAAGCGGCGGTTCAGTGTTTTCTTATATAGCCGGGGGAGTATTCCGTTTTAAGATAGTTTTTCAGATCTGTTGAAACAAGGCGGGAAACGGTGAAACCGGAAGGAGTCATTCGTCCTTCAAGAAATCCGCCTTTTATATCCATGGTAACCGTTTCCGGAATATCAGTCGGGAAAATCCGGTCGAAAGGTTCAACTGTCCAAAGCATCATTTTGCCATTCCCCCTTCAATTTGGGAATAGAGGCATTTGATAGCGTCGGAAAGCCCGCCGAGATTATCGATAAGCCCTTCGGAAACGGCCGCTTCGCCATCAAGAACCGTTCCCACGTCGGTGATAAGTTCTCCGGTGTTGAACATAAGCTCACGAAAACGTTCGGCCTTTATATTCGAGTTTTCGGTAACGAATTTTGTAATGCGTTCCTGCATTTTGTCAAAATAGGAAAGAGTTTGGGGGACGCCGAGAACAAGCCCGTTCATTCTGACCGGATGGATGGTCATGGTTGCGGAAGGAACAATGAAGGATTCCTTTGCGGAACAGGCAAGAGGAACGCCGATTGAATGTCCGCCGCCGAGAACAAGGGAAACAGTCGGCTTTTTCATTCCGGAAATAAGCTCCGCAATGGCGAGCCCCGCTTCAACGTCGCCGCCGACGGTATTAAGCATCACGATAAGTCCTTCGATTTCCGGGTCTTCCTCGATTGCAACAAGCTGGGGAATAACGTGCTCATATTTTGTGCTTTTGTTCTGCGGCGGAAGGATATAATGTCCTTCGATCTGCCCGACAATTGTAAGACAGTGGATACAATGTTTTCCCTTTGTTTTTATGACCGAGCCGGTTTCGATGATCTGGTCGGTCTGGGTTTCAATTTCTTCGTTTTCTTCTGGGCAGCTTTTTATTTCCTCTGACATTTTTTATAAAACCTCCGGAGTTTTTTAATATTATGCTTCGGATTTTGGTTTATATACGCCAGAGCCTATTTTCGTAAATTACATTATATCAAAATAAAATTAAATATACAAGTATAATTTATTAATATAAAAAAGAGCGGTTGCCCGCTCTCTTTTTTAAACAGATTCATGAAAAACGTTATAAAGGATTATCCTGCAGTCAACGTCGCCGCGTTTTGCTCCGGCAAGAGCAAAAAGTCTTGCGGCTTCAAGATTTTTCGGAACTCCCTTTCCGTCTATGCAGCAATAAGCGCAGGTCGCAAGAGCTTTTGTGTAACCAAGATCAACGGCTTTTCGATAAAGTTCAAAAGCTTCTTCATATTTTCCTTCGTTTGCCGCTTTGATTCCGTCAATGTAAACTTCCTCGCCGGGTTCAAATTCGATATTGACCTTAACCGGTTTGAAGGATTTTTTCATATATTCGACTGTTTTTTCTTTGTAAAAAGCTCTTCCGGTTTCGGAAGCGTACATATCCGAGATTTTTTTATAAAATTTATAAATCGAATCCGGGCCGTTTTCAAAAATATAATCGTTTTTTATTTTTTCAAGATGATCGTCGATGGAATAAGGTTCGGCTGATCGTTTTTGAAAATCCAGAAGTTTTGCTTTTTCGATAAGATAATATGCTTTCGGAAGGTCTTTTTCCGCGCCTTTTCCGAAACAATGCATAAAGCCGAGGTAATAACAGCCGATGGAATCATCATATTTTGCTTTTTCTGTAATTACCGCGAAAAAACTTTCTGTAATTTTCGCTTTGCCCTCAATTATAAGCTTTGCAAGGTCCGCTATCGCGCCGAAATGGTTTTGCTTCGATGCTTTTTCGAACCAAAAAGCCGCTTTTTCAAAATCGCCATTTTCAAGCGCCTTTTCTCCGCATTTATACTGAGAACTGCAGCTGCCATTTTCCGCCGCTTTTTGAATGCAGGCAAAGGATTCTTCCGTTTTTCCTTCAATTTTCAGTTTTATTGCGTAATTTTCAAGGTCGGAAGCTTCCATTTCGGGGACGACGAAAGGTTCTTTCGGTTTTTGAGCTTCTTCGAGTTTTTTTCTTTCTTCCTCAAGTTTTTTCATTTCTTCAAGAAGCGTGGCTTTTTCCGCAAGGAGTCTTTCTTTCTTTTTGGCAATAATTTCGGTTTCTTTTTCTTTCTTTTTTCTTCCGAAAAGCATTTTCAGCACCTCTTTTTCAAAAAAAGGTTTTTCTTTATTTTACCATAATAACCGGTTTTGGTAAATAAAAAAGTCCTTCCGTTTCCGGAAGGACTTTTTTATCAGGGAGTATTTTTATCAAAAGGTGTTTTCAAGTTTGATTTCGATAAGGTCGCCGCCGGCAACGGGCTGTTCCCAAAGACCGACCTGGCCGTATTCGCCGTTTACATAGACGGACCACCATACAGTCCAGTTGACGGAATCCTGTTCAAGGTCGCCGATTCTCTGGATCATAGTGGAATCGATCTGTTCATAGTCGATGCCATTTGCTTTAAGTCCTTCTTCAAGAAGGGTTCCGGCGGTTGCGCCTTCGGCAAGTTCAACTTCAAATTCATAAACAACGTTGCCTTCAAGGTCGCTTACTGCGAATTTGACAACTTCCTTTGCGCCGCAGGCTGCAAAGCTGAGCACCATAACAAGTGCAAGAACAACTGCAAGAATTTTTTTCATTTTAAAATTCCTCCTTAAAATTTATATCCGCAAAAGCGGAATTTTTCCACATCTGCATTATACTATCATTTGCGCTCTTCTTCAAGGCGAAAAACTGTTCCAAACTTGCTGTTTTTCGGTCAAAGAATTTCGGAAAGGGCGGCAAAATCTTCGAGAGAAAGTTCTTCGGCTCTTGCGTTTGGACCAAGTCCGCATTGTTCAAGGGCGGAAAGGACCTCGTCTTTCCCGATTCCTAGACCGGAGGAAAGAGAGTTCGTAAGAGTTTTTCTCCTCTGGCTGAAAGATGCTTTTACAATTTTGAAAAAATGCTTTTCGTCCGAAACTTTTACCGGCGGCTCTTTTCTGAGGGTAAGGCGGATAACCGCGGAAGTAACATTTGGCGGCGGAACAAAATTGCCTTTTGAAACGTCAAAAAGTTTTTCCGGCTCGCTGTAATAGTTTATTGCGGCAGAAATAGCTCCGCAATCTCTTGTTCCGGGTTTTGCGGCAATTCTTACCGCCGCTTCTTTCTGTACCATGACGGTAAGGTTTTCTGCGCCGATGTTTTCTTCAAGAAGTTTCATGATTATCGGCGAAGTTATATAATAGGGAAGATTTGCGCAGACGACAAATGGCATATCGCCGAAATGTTCTTTGATGACCGCCTTCAGGTCCAGTTCGAGCACGTCCGCGTTGAGTATTGTTACGTTGTCAAATTCCGCAAGGGTTTCTTTGAGCACGGGCAGAAGTGCTTTGTCAATTTCGATGCTCAAAACTTTTTCGGCGCGCAAAGCGAGTTCTTTTGTGAGCACGCCCATTCCGGGACCGATTTCGAGGGCACAGATTCCGGGGCCCACTCCGCTTTCTTCGGCTATCCTCGGGCAAAGATCAGGATTGACTATAAAGTTCTGTCCAAAGCTTTTGGAGAATTTGAAACCGTGGCGGCCGAGAATTTCGCGCACCACGTTTATGTTGGAAAGTTCAGGCATTTTTATCCTCCTAAACGAAAAATCTTTCGGATTTATTATAACTTTTTATTACGATTATGTAAAGTTTTTAATTGTTTGCTTCTTTTTCCTTGACTGAACCGGTGTTTTCTATTAAAATATATTAGTTAAAAACTATCTTTTTTCCGGAGGTGAAAAACATTGATAAAACTTGTCAATGTAAATAAATATTTCGGAAACCTCCATGTACTTAAAGACGTGAACCTTGAAGTCAGGGAAGGGGAAAAGCTTGTTATAATCGGACCTTCCGGAAGCGGAAAATCCACAACCGTTCGCTGCATGAATTTTCTTGAAGAACCCACAAGCGGCGAAGTTTATATCGACGGCGAGCTTTTGACCCATAAAAACAAAACCGAACTTGTAAGAAAAACCTCCGCAATGGTTTTTCAGCAGTTCAATCTTTATCCACACATGGATGTTCTTCATAACCTTACCCTTGCGCCAATAAAGCTTCAGAAAAAATCAAAAGCCGAAGCGGAAGAACTAGCAATGAAATATCTTAAACTTGTCGGTCTCGAGGATAAGGCAAAAGCATACCCCGCAAATCTTTCCGGCGGACAGCAGCAAAGAGTTGCCATTGCAAGGGCGCTTACGACCCAGCAGAAAATAATTATTTTTGACGAACCAACTTCCGCCCTTGACCCGGAAACCGTTCAGGAAGTTCTCGACGTTATGATAAAACTTTCCGAAGAAAACATTACCATGGTCGTTGTTACCCACGAAATGGGTTTTGCCCGGGAAGTTGCGGACAGAATAGTATTCATGGACGAAGGCCGTATCATTGAAGAAGGCACTCCGGAACATTTCTTTACAAATCCGGAAAACGAAAGAACAAAAGCCTTCCTCGGAAAAATCCTTCGTCAGTAATGTAAAAAGAAAAAAGGAGTATATTCAATGAAAAAAATTCTTGCGGCTGTTCTTGCCGCCATAATGCTTCTCAGCTTTTCTGCCTGCGGCGGAAGTTCCGAAGTTACCGTTGAAACAATTCAGGAAAGGGGAGTCCTTCGCGTCGGAGTTAAAGATTCCCTTGTGGGAATGGGATATCTCAACCCCGAAACCGGCGAATATGAAGGACTTGAAATAGATATCGCAAGAGCCATTGCCGAAGAGATGGGCGTTGATATCGAATTTCTTGTTGTAACCCCAACTACCCGCCTTCAGATGATCGATTCCGGTGATATCGACATCAGCCTTTCCAACTTCACCATCACCGAAGAAAGAAAAATGAGCTATCATTTTTCCGCACCTTATTATACCGACGCTGTCGGCGTAATGGTGCTCAAAGATTCCGGAATAACTTCTCTTGAAGATCTTGACGGAAAAACCATCGGTGTAACCATGAGTTCCACCTCCGCCCAGTCCCTCAAAGACTATCTCGGCGAAGGCTATGAACTTTCCTTCGATGAATTTGACGACCACGCCGGAATCAAACTTGCTCTTTCCGCCGGCGCAATCGATGCCCACTGTGTCGATACCGTTGTTCTCACAACTTATATGGACGACACCACCGTTATTCTTGAAGATCGTTTTGCCGCACAGCCTTTCGGTGTTGTATCCAAACTTTCAAACACCGCCCTCAACGAATATGTTGACGCTCTTATTGAAAAATGGCTTGCGGACGGAACCATCGATTCCATGCGCGAAGCAAACGGACTTCTTCCCAGTTTTGAAGCATAAAAATTTTTATGACATAATTTTGACAGAAAGGAAGTGAAAAGCTTTTGAACAACGGAGTTTTTGCTCTCTGGCGCTGGGAAGCGCTTTGGAACGCAAGACAGGAATTTATCGACGCGTTTTTTGTAACTGTGGAAGTTTCTGTTTTTGCGCTTGTTCTTGCCCTTTTTCTTGGGGTGGTTTTCGGGCTTTTTTCTTCCGGAAACAACAAAGTGCTTAAAGGAATTGCAAGGGTCTATGTTGAATTTTTCCAGAACACGCCCCTTGTTCTCCAGGTGCTTTTCATGTATTACGGTCTGCTCTACGCCGGAATGGATCTTTCGAAGGAACAGATAGGCGTGATCGGTCTCGGAATTTACACCGGCGCATATATTTCGGAAGTTGTCCGCACCGGAATTTCATCGATTCCCCACGGACAGACCGAAGCGGCGCTTAGCCAGGGTTTTACCCATCTCCAGGCTATGAGATACATCATTCTGCCCCAATCCGTAAAAATTGCGCTTCCGCCTTTGGTAAACCAGATGGTGGCGCTTATAAAAAACACTTCCGTTCTTGCAATGATCGCCGGCGGAGATCTTATGTACCGTTCCAACGCATGGGCTTCCAACGGAACTTTGAGCTACGGTCCGGCATATCTCACCTGCGGAATACTTTTCTTCTGTCTTTGCTTCCCGCTCACATGGTTTGCAAAAAGATATGAACAAAAGCTCAAATCTCTCGGAACTTCCGAAAACAGGGAGGTGAGCGTAGAATGACGGAGGAAATTGCACTTATTTTTACTAATTATAATGTTTCCTATCTTTTGGCCGGTCTTGGAATGACCCTTGTTATCGCGGTTTCAACCCTTTTCGGCGGAACGATTCTTGGAACGGTTCTTGCGCTTTTCAACACCTATGGAAAATGGACCGGAAAAATTTCTGCGGTCATTGTTGAAATTTTCCGCAACACTCCGTTGCTTCTCTGGGTGTTTGTTGCAATAGCGGCAGTTCCGCTGCCTTCGCTTCTTTCAAGAGCGCTTGTTGCGACAATTGTTTTCAATGCAGCGATAATTTCCGAAATCATCCGCGGCGGCCTCAACGCCATTCCGAAAGGCCAGATAGAAGCCGGAAGAAGCCAGGGATTCAGCTTTTTCCAGATCATGATTTATATCGTTCTTCCCCAGACTTTCCGGAAGATAATCCCGACTTTGACAAGCCAGAGCATCACAATAATTAAGGATACTTCCTATCTTGCCCAGATCGGCGTTGCGGAACTGATGTTTGTTGTAAAAAAACTTATGTCCACCGCAAACACCTTCACCGGTCATCCTATAACCGCTCAGGACGTATTCATCCTTTTCGGAACAGCCGCTCTGATTTATTTTGTTATCAACTTCAGCCTTTCCGTCGCTGTCCGGAAGATGCAGAAAAAGATCGGAGCATAAATAAAACAAAAACGCATCCGTAAAACGGATGCGTTTTTTTTGGTATAAAAAAGACACAGAACCGTAAAAATGCGATTCTGTGTCCTGGTGCCGCCAACGGGACTGCGACTCGCTTCGCTCCCTGCATAAGTTCCGACAGCCGCTCGCACATCACAAAGTTCGTGCTTGCGGGTCGTCACATATCGAACGAAGTTCTCGTCCCGCCGGCAATAAAAAGACACAGAACCGCAAAAATGCGATTCTGTGTCCTGGTGCCGCCAACGGGACTCGAACCCGTACGCTTTTGTGGGCGAGGGATTTTAAGTCCCTTGTGTCTGCCATTCCACCACGGCGGCGTGCCGAATTATAAAGCAATTATAACAAAACCGACGGAGGTTTACAAGTGTTTTATTCCAAATTGCCATATTGTGGATTTTATTTTAAAAAAGCATGACAAATCGTGCGGGTTGTGCTATACTCTTATCTGTGAAAATTTATCTTATAATAAATTTTTAATTTATAAGGAGGTTTCATAAAGTGAAACGCGTTTTTTCGATTTTTCTTGCTTTTGTTTTGGCTTTCACCGCTGTTCCGTTTTTTGGAGTTGAAGCAGAAGCAATGCAGCTTGACGAAGTCAAGACAAAATACTATGTTGAATTTGATTCTGGTTCCGGTTCCGGCGCGACCCAGATCTATGGTCCCTATGATATAGGGGAAAGCACCTTCCTTCCCTCTGCTTCCGCTCTCGGATATGAAAAAGAGGGTTACTACTGTTCCGGCTGGAAAATAGGCGGAAAAACCTATTCTGAAGGAAGTTCCTACACCAACAAAGGAAGCGGTTCTTCCTATAAAGATCAGTACCTTGTTACCGCAATCGCAATCTGGACAAAAGAAGGAACCTCTTCCAGTTCCTCAAGCAGCGGAAACTCTGCGTCCGGAAGCAATTCTTCCGAGGAGGACGTAATCAGAGTTGTTTATCATCCCGGCGACGCACCCGGCACCGCAGTATATAAATATTATGATAAGGGCGAAGAATTCAGACTTGCATACTGCTCTTTCACCTATAAGGACCACACTTTTGAAGGATGGGAATGCAGTGTTGACGGAAACGTTTATGAAGAAGGCCAGAGAATGGCTTCCCATCTTGACGTAACCTTTACCGCAACCTGGAGCAGCGACGGTATCACCATTATCGATCCGGATGACAGCAGCTCCAGCAAGAGCGAAAGCAGCTCTTCTTCGGCAAGTTCTTCCAAGCCCAGCAGCTCTTCTCAGGCAAGCTCCTCCAAACCGAGCAGCTCCTCCCAGGCGAGCTCTTCCAAACCCAGCAGTTCTTCCCAGGCGCAGAGCTCTTCCAAACCCAGCAGCTCTTCCCAGGCAAGCTCCTCCAAACCCAGCAGCTCCTCTCAGGTAAGCTCTTCCGCACCCTCTTCTTCCGAAAGTGCTTCCTCTTCCGAAAGCAGCTCCTCCGTTGTTGAAACTCCGGAAATCGACGTATTCGAACCGGTAAGCCTTGCTTTCAGCATTTCCGGCGATATTCCCGTAACAAAGATCGAATTCCTTCTTAAAGAAGACGTCGGCGAAAATCCTCAGCTTACAGTTGCCGCTCTTGACAGCTACAGCGTTACAGATGCAGCAGCAGCAAAATTCATCGCAGATTACGATGCACTTGCCGCTTTCGACCTTTCTCTTCTTGTTAACGGACTCACCTATACCGGCCCTTCCATGGGAACCGTAACCTATTCCCTTAACGGAACCCAGGCAAACGCCGAATCCAACTATGAAAGCTACGTTCTTGCTCTTGTTCATACCACCGATATTATGAAATATGACGGCGAATATTATATGACCGACGGCGAGAATACATATCTCTATAACGCAGAAACCGATTTCAAAACCGCCGTTGCAAATGTAAAACTTCTTGATGAAGAAGGAGTTTACCGCCTTGTCATCAAAGATCCTTCCGGCCTTTCCGCTTTTGCATATCAGGCTTCCGAAGACGTTATCGTTGAAGTAAAACTTATTCCCAGCGCTGCGGCCGAATCCGCTTCCATCGAAGTTTCCGACCTTTCTCCCGTACTTCTTGTTCAGCTTGAAGTCGGCGAAGGAAAAGCTTCCGGCGGAATCCCGGTATGGGTATGGATAGTTGTTGCTGTTCTTGTAATTGTTGTGGGCGCACTTGTTGCTCTTTTCCTTATCAACCGCAGCAACGAACAGAAACGTTCCGCTCTTCGCGAAAGACAGCGCGCAGCACAGAATTCCGAATTCACCTCTTCCGGAATCACCGGTTTTGATGACGAAGAATAATAACTGAATTTATTCAAAAAAAAGACGCTTCAAAAAGAAGCGTCTTTTTTTGTTATAATTCGATTTTGTGTTTTTTAAGGGTCTTTGCAAGAAAAACTCCGAAGATACCGGCACAGACAAACTCGCCGATTCCCACAGTAAGCATAAAAAACGGGATGCTTCCCTCCGCGCCGTAAGCATAGCGAAGAACAAAAGGAACGATTGCCATGTTGGCAAGAACTGTCGGAAGGGGAGCAAGATAAACGCTTTTTTTACGAAGAAACCATGTTCCGAGGGCGCCGATAAGCGTTGCGAGGCTTCCGAAAATAACGTCCCATACAACACCGCCGGCAAGAATGTTAGAGATAAAGCACCCGATAAAAAGCCCGGGAATTGCCGCCGGAGTGAAAAGCGGAAGAACACAGAACATTTCTGAAAGGCGGAACTGTATAACTCCGCTTGAAATTCCGAGAACTGCGGAAAATTCCGTAAGAACAACGTAAAGCGCGGCAATAACAGCGCTTTTTGTAAGAAAAGCCGTTTTGTTTTTTCTGTTATTCATTTTTTAAAATCTCCTTTGGTTTTGTTTTAAGTGAGGAAGGCTTCGAACTCACTGAGTTGTTATTATATCACCGGTTTTTAAAAACTGCAAGATTTTTTTCGAAAACAAAAAATCCGGAACTGCCGAAAGGCGGTTCCGGATTTCGATGTTTTAAAAGAATTATTCTTCGGAAGGTTTCCAGTTTTCAACGTAGCCGTTGAATTCTTCTTTATAGGTGCTGGGGATGGGAGCATCGGCATTGATGGTGAAGCTTGCGTTCTTTTCGATATGCTGGGTTGCCGGGTCTTCAACAAGTTTTGCAACGATTACAAAACGATAGTTGGATCTTGCGTTAAGACCGTATGCAACGGTGCAGGTGGAAAGAGTAAGGATCTGGTCATCGGTGGTGACTTCAATGTCGTAATCATAAAGGGAACGTGCCTTTACGGTATCGAGCATAAGCTGATATTCTTCTTCAACGGGGCTGGGTTCGATATACCAGAGGGAACCTGCGTTTTTCTTATAGTAAGGAGCGAAAATGCTGTTGCAGGCTTTTGCATCGTTATAGAAAACGGAGAAAACTTCCCAAACAGTATCTTCCTCGGGAAGAGTGAGATAGATATAGGGAGTTTTTTCGGCAAAGGAAGGATCCTTGAAGCTGAAAAGCTGGGAGAAGAGCGGGCCGGTGGCGTCGTCGTTGGTATAGGAAAGGTTGGTAAGGCCAAGGTCACTGTGACCGAAAATTACGGTGTTGGTGGAAAGGCCCTCGGCGGTTTCGCCGCAAAGGTTACGGAAGTGGGTGTAATATGCACCGTCGATCCAATAGCTTCCGGGAACTTTTTTGCCGGTGATGTCGCGTTTGTCATAAGGATAGCTCTTGTCATAGCTGAAGCATACGCCTGCGTCAACATCGGAAAGACCGGGAATATAGAGCCAGCCCATAACGTCGTTGTTGGCGTTGAAAGCTTCAACATAAAGGTCTTTTCTGGAAGGGACTTCCATGATTCCGTCATCTTCGGGAATTTCCTCGCCGGAAGGACCGACGGGGTCGATGGTGATTCCGCCTCCGGAAGAGCTTTCTTCAGAAGGATCTTTTCCGCCTGCGGAGCAGCTTGTTGCGGAAAGAAGGATGACAGCGATAAGAACAACAAGAACAAGTGCCGCGCCGCCGATAACCGCTCCGGTGGGAAGTGCGCTGAGCTTGTTCATGATTCCGCCGGAAGTTTTTGAAGGCTTTTTATCGTCTTTGGGGAACTGGGTTTCGTCAGCTTCAGCGGGTTTGGAAACCTTTTCTTTGGTGGGGCGGGGTTCTTTAGCGGGTCTGGGTTCTTTTGCAGGTTTTTCTTCTTTCGTTTTCTTTTCAGAAACGGTTTTGATTCCCGCGGAGATTCCTTCTCCAACGGTTTTTGCGCCCGCTGCCGCGCCGGCAAAGAAATCGCCGACAAGGCCGCCTTTTTTCTTTTCGGTTTTTGCGGGTTTGTTTTCTTTGGGTGCGTTGTCAACATAGCGGACAACTTTATGGGGTTTTCCGTCGGCGGGAACATCGCTTTCCGGTGCGGGAATATCGTTTACGAAATCATCTTCGGGGATATTCACGGAGAAGGGTTTGCGTTTGGGCTGTTCTTCGCCGATGTTTTCGGAATTTTTGATTTCTTCGGACATTATATCATTCCTTTCTGGGTGGGCAATCTTCTACAAATACATATAATAACATTATATCAGATTAAAAACAAGTCGCTATTTGTTAAAAACCTATATTAATAGTGTTGTTTTTTGCTTTTTTTATTGCATGGCAAAAGAAAAAAATAAAATTACTGTATATTTTCTTTCCCAAGAATGTCCCAGGGAGAAATGGTTCCCAAAAGTTTTCCGTCGGGTTTTCCGTTTCCCGTAATAAAAACCATAGCAAGGCGCTTTCCGCCGGAATAGGTGTGCTCAAAAATATCTTTCAGTTCATCAACATAAAGATCGCCTTTGATAAACCGGTAAACTTCCGAATCATGGTGGTCAAAAGAGATATATTTTTCCGCTTCGCTAAAAAGAAAATCGGGATCGATCCGCTTTCCTCTGCGGTCAGCCATGATATTGAGGAAAGAAACCGCTGTAAAAACTCCGGCGACCTGGTTGTTTTCATCAAGGACCGGAACATGGCCGGAGGGGATTTTTCTCATCTCAAAAAGAGTTTCAATAATGCTGTCCGTGGTTCTTTTAAAGCAAAGACGATTCAGCGGAACCATTATTTCCCGGCATTTTTTTCGGTTTTTAAGAGAGTCGATGGTCTTTTCAAGAAAAGTTATCATTTCTCTGGTGGGCTCAACGGGATATTCTCCGCCTATCTTCTGCTTATGCTGAAGAAGATTCCTGACCTCCTGGCAATATTTTATTTCTTCACGGAAGGGACGGTATTCATCCTTTTTTGAAAGAAAGTTTGTAACCGAATCCCAATCGTTAAGGCCGAAAGTTTCTTTTACAACGGATTCAAGTTCCTTGAATTTCTGGATATATTCATCTGCGTTTGTCATAAAAAAGACCTCCTTTTCGTTAAAGGATACAGATATATTATATTCCCGCTCACGAAGTAAAACA